>JBFHGR010000076.1:0-17405 GCA_041583015.1 Parvicella sp.
CCAAGCAATCCAGATGGTAGAGGGCTCCAGTGTTCAGTAGTAAAAAGTCCATCCTTACCTACGTTCTCACGTTTGTTTGCGGCAAAATTTATGTTATAGAAAATTTTCTTTTTAAAATGTTGTTATTGATTATGATTGACAGTTATTTAATGATTTTAAATAATTTAATAAGGAGTGATTGACCTTTTTAAGGTTTATTAAAAATAATGAGTAAAAAAAAAGGCTTTGAAAAAAAATCAAAGCCTTTTATATATTTTCTATTCTTATTAGTGTTCTGTTGTTACACTAGCTTTTAAATATTCCCTATTCATTCTAGCAATGTTGTCAAGTGAAATACCTTTTGGACATTCAACTTCACAAGCACCAGTATTAGTACAGTTACCAAATCCTTCTATATCCATTTGGTGAACCATATTTTGAACTCTTTCTTTTGCTTCGACTTTACCTTGAGGCAAAAGTGCTAATTGAGATACTTTGGCAGAGACAAAAAGCATAGCAGAAGCATTTTTACAAGTTGCAACGCAAGCACCACACCCTATGCATGTAGCTGCATCAAAAGCTTTGTCTGCGTCTACTTTTGGAATAGGTAACGAGTTTGCGTCCTGAGTGTTTCCTGAAGTGTTTACACTAACGAAACCACCTTTTTGCATGATTCTGTCAAATGATCCTCTATCTGTTACTAAGTCTTTAATAACTGGGAAAGCATTAGCTCTAAAAGGTTCAATTGTAATGGTTTCTCCATTTTTGAACATTCTCATATGAAGTTGACAAGTTGTTACACCTCTATCAGGTCCATGAGCCTCGCCATTAATGAATAATGAACACATTCCACAAATACCTTCTCGACAATCGTGGTCAAAAGCTACGGGTTCCTCTCCTTTATTAACAAGGTCTTCGTTTAATACGTCAAGCATTTCTAAGAAAGAAGAATCTGTTGAAACTTTTTTCATTGGGTAATCAACCATTTTACCTGCTGATTTTGCATCTTTTTGACGCCATATCTTTAACGTAACGTCTATAAATTTCTCTGCCATAATTTAAGTTTTTAGCTTTTAGAGATTAGATTACTAATCACTAACTAACTATTTGTATGAACGTTGTTTTAATTCTATATTTTCAAACTTCAATTCTTCTTTGTGTAAAATTGAAGTTGCTGGATCTCCTGTCCATTCCCATGCTGAAACATGCTTGAAATTCACATCATCACGTTTAGCTTCTCCTTTTTGTTCGCCATCTTCTTCTACAGAATCTTCTCTGAAGTGACCTCCACAAGACTCTCTTCTTTCAAGAGCATCTTTAGCGAATAGTTCACCTAATTCTAAGAAGTCTGCTACTCTACCAGCTTTCTCTAATTCTGGGTTTAAACCGTTTGCAGTACCAGGGATTCTTAAGTCATTCCAAAATTCCTCACGAATAGCTCTAATCTCAGCCATGGCTTCAGTTAGTCCTTGTACATTTCTAGCCATCCCTACTTTGTCCCACATTACTTTACCAAGTTTTTTGTGGAAGTAATCAACAGATTTAGTCCCTTTGATGTTCATCATTTTAGCTATTCTGTCTTCAACTTCTTTCTTAGCCGCTTTAAATTCTGGTAAATCAGTTGAAATTTTTCCAGTTCTAATTTCATTAGCTAAATAATCTCCAATAGTGTAAGGGAGTACAAAATAACCATCTGCTAATCCCTGCATTAATGCAGACGCACCTAATCTATTAGCTCCGTGATCAGAGAAATTAGCTTCTCCAGCCGCATAACATCCAGGAATTGTTGTCATCAAGTTGTAATCAACCCAGATTCCTCCCATTGTATAGTGAACAGCTGGATAAATCATCATTGGTGATTCGTAAGGATTGTCATCTGTAATTTTGTAGTACATCTGGAATAAGTTACCATATTTTGCTTCTACAACAGCCTTTCCTAATTCTTGAATTTTAGCATCTGATGGATTTTTGATTCCTTCAACTAATGCTTTTTCTTTACCGTATCTTAAAATAGCACTTTTGAAGTCTAGATAAACGGCTTCACCAGTTGCATTAACACCATAACCTGCGTCACATCTTTCTTTAGCCGCACGAGATGCAACATCTCTAGGTACTAAGTTTCCGAATGCAGGATATCTTCTTTCTAAGTAGTAATCTCTATCTTCATCTTTAATTTGAGTAGGTTTCAATCTTCCTTCTCTAATTGCAATGACGTCTTCCATTTTCTTAGGAACCCAAATTCTTCCATCATTTCTCAATGATTCAGACATCAACGTCAATTTAGATTGGTGATCTCCTGATCTAGGAATACATGTAGGGTGAATTTGTGTGTAACAAGGGTTAGCAAAGAATGCACCTTTTTTATGTACTTTCCATGCTGCAGTTACGTTACTCCCCATAGCGTTGGTAGAAAGGAAGAAAACGTTACCATAACCACCTGTTGCAATAACTACAGCATGCGCTGAATGACTTTGAATTTCTCCTGTCACCATGTTTCTTGCTATAATCCCTCTTGCTTTGCCATCAACAATGACCAAATCAAGCATCTCATGACGGCCATACATTGTGACTTTTCCTTTACCAATTTGACGACTCAATGCAGAATAAGCACCTAGTAGTAGTTGCTGCCCTGTTTGTCCTTTAGCATAAAAAGTTCTAGAAACTAATACTCCTCCAAATGAACGGTTGTCTAATAGTCCACCATAATCACGTGCAAAAGGTACGCCTTGTGCAACACATTGATCAATAATGTTAGCAGAAACTTCAGCTAATCTATATACGTTTGCCTCTCTAGATCTATAGTCTCCACCTTTTACGGTGTCGTAAAACAATCTGTAAGTGCTGTCGCCATCGTTTTGATAGTTTTTAGCAGCGTTGATACCACCTTGAGCAGCAATAGAGTGCGCTCTTCTTGGCGAATCTTGGTAACAGAATGACTTAACGTTATATCCCATTTCAGCAAGTGATGCTGCAGCAGCGCCACCGGCTAAACCAGTTCCAACAACAATTACATCTATAAGACGCTTGTTTGCAGGGTTGACTAAGTTTATGTTGTTTTTATGATTGGTCCACTTGTCTTTAAGTGGTCCTTCAGGTATTTTAGAATCTAATGTTGCCATGGTAGATTAATGATTAAAGTGATGGAATAATGCGATAAAAATAAATCCAGCTGGAATGATTATAGCATATGCTGTTCCTAATTTTTTTATAAATGGAGTGTACTTGTTGTGTCTAAATCCAACCGATTGAAAAGCAGATTGAAAACCATGCATCAAGTGTAATGACAAAAAGATAAATGCCACACAATAGATTATTACTCTCCAAATATCTACAAACTTCTCTTGCGTTTCGTGGAAATATCTTTCAGATTCACGTGTGCCACTTGTAAAACTATTGACACCACTCTCTAGATACTTTTCTGTAATCTCATGCCACCAGAAGTCATAAAAGTGCAATCCTAAGAACAAAAGAATCATAATACCAGTTATGATCATGTTTCTTGACATCCATGTAGAATTAGCGCTACCGTTATTTTGTGCATACTTTTTGTTTCTTGCCTTTGTATTTTGTGCTTCCAAATACATTCCCATTGCTAGGTGAAAAACCACTCCAAAAATTAATACTGGCTGCAATGCAAATTGAACTAGTGGGTTGTACCCCATAAAGTCGGAAACACTATTGAACGCATCCGCACTTATAACAGAAAGCATGTTGATTGCAAAGTGCTGAAGCAAGAAGACCAAAAGAAAAAATCCGGATAAAGCCATCAATATCTTTCTTCCTACAGACGACTTTGTTATTCCATATTCACTCATCTAATTAAGTTTTAAATTTAGTTTTGCAAATATAAGGTTTGAGACTGATAATGATTTATGTTTGGGGCAATAATTGAAGAAACAAGCCTCTAATGACGTCAATTTAGAATTATTCTAACTAAATTGTCTTGAAGTAGGACATTAAATTATTAACGTTTGATCTACTCACAGGAATCTGATCTCCATTTTTTAATATCACCAAATTTCCTTGATCGTTTTGATATTCTGCAATTTCATTTAACCGTACTATATGTGAATGATGTAAGCGCATAAATTCATCTTCGGGAAGTATTTCTTGATAGGTTTTTAATGTTTTGCTATCCATAAATTTGGAACCATCTTTAAAATGTATTTCTGTGTAATTGCTGTGAGATTGCAATCTAACTATATCTTTTACCTCTATTAACTTTAAGCCTTTTGCGTAACTTATGGCAATACGTTCTACTTTTTGATTGTTGATTGTTTTAAATGCGTTGTTGACAATTGTCTTTTTGTTTGTTAAGTTGTTTTTAGACTGACAATGGTCTACTATTTTTTTTGTGGTTGCAATGAGTTCGTCTATTTCTACTGGCTTAAGTATGTAGTCTAATGCATTAGCTTTAAATGCTTGTATTGCGTAATCTTTAAAAGCGGTGACAAATACAATTTCAAAATCAATAGTATCAAAGGAAGCAAGTAAGTCAAAACCTTCTGCACCGGAAGGCATTCGTATATCAAGAAAAATTACATCTGGTTTTTGGTCTATTATGAGTGTTTTGGCTGCTTGAATTGTTCCAACAGTAGCAATGACTTGTATGCCCTCACAGAAATCTTCAATGAGAATTTTAAGATTTTCCCTGGCAGGAAGTTCATCGTCTATAATTATTGCCTTTATCAAGTCTTTGTTTTTATTATTTCCAAATCTATGAAAAATCCGATAAAATGGAAGAGTTGCCTTTTACTATTTCTCAATGACCGTTTCTTCATTGTGGGTTGCGATATAAGTAAAAGGTCAGTAGTTTTACTATGCAACAAAGTTACGAAGGTAAGCGCAATGCACGTTCGTAACTCTTTTCATTTATTGGTTTTTTAGTTTACCTTTTATTGGTTAGGTTTTCAAAAAAAAGTAAAAAGGGCTTCAAAGATGGAAGTCCTTTTTTATTTTAAACCAAACTTAGTTTTATACTTTTCGTAGTTTCTAAGTTGATGATTATCTAAGTTTATTGATCTTCCTTGAATTAAGGCGATTATTACATTGTTTGTTCTCATGTCTAACGCATCACCATCTGAAACAAATAGGGTGGCGTCTTTCCCTTCTTCTAAACTGCCAAGTTTATCGTCTATGCCGAGTAATTTTGCGGTATTTAAAGTAAGTGCTTGTATTGCTTTCTCGTAATCTAATCCATGCGCTACAGCAGTGCCTGCGTAAAATGGTAAGTTTCTGGTGCCCATCTGTTCCATGTCGCCAGCATTTTGGAAGCAAAATAAAACATTTGCGTCAGCCAGAATTTTAGGGAGTTTGTATGGGAGATAGACGTCATCCTCAGGTCTTTCTGGTAAACTGTGTATTCTTGAAAGGATTACTCCGATTTCATTTACGGCTAATTTTTTTGCATGTAAATGAGCGTCATACCCTCCAACTATAACAACTTTGGCGATATTGTATTTCTTTTTGAAATTTACCAAGTCATTAATCTCTCTATAAAGTGAAGCATGAATATATAAAGTACTTTCTCCGTTTAGAACTTTTTCCATAGCTTTAAGCCTGAGATCAATCGTGTTATATTTCTTTTGATTGTTATAGGCTACGGCCAAATCAAAAAACTCTTCAATACTCCTGATGTTTTCAGGATATTTATCAGATTTTTTTACTGGTCCAGGTGCTGCCCACCAGCCAGATTTTTGAATAGCATTAGGCCAGTTGAGATGGATGCCGTCATCCATTTTATACACTGCATCTTCCCAATTCCATGCATCAAATTGTACAATGGAAGATGTTCCACTAATAACGCCTCCTCGTGGTGTGATTTGTCCAACAAGGATGCCGTTGGTTCTTACTGTAGGTGTTACTTTACTATCTGTGTTGTAGGCCACAATTGACCTCACGTGAGGATTGAAGGTGCCTACTTCTTTTTCATCAACAGATGAACGAACTGCTTCAATTTCTGTTAAGCCTAAAGTGGTGTTGGGGGCAATGAACCCAGGGTAAATATGTTTGTCTTTAATGTCTATTATTGTGTCAAAATCAGAGTCAACATAGGTGTAGGCTAATGCATCCTTGACCAAAAATATTTTATCATTTTCTACACCTATTGCTGAACGCTTAATGACTTTCCCGTTTCCAATATGGGCTGTGCCGTTTATGAAAAGGATTTTTTGTGTATTTGCCTTGGTAGGCGTGATTTGTCCAGAAGCACTGTTGTTTAATCCTAAACAAACAAAAAGTGTTATTGTGTATAGTAATAGTTTCATTTGTTTAAATGTTATTGTTCATCTTCGTCAATAGAAGTACATATGTGAGTTCTTTGTTTTTTGCCAATTACTTTTTGAGTTTCACTACCGTTATTTTTTGCATCAATCATTTTACTTATTATCCTAGCGCTTTCTTTTTGAATTTCAGCTTGCATTTTCTCATCATTTTCATGGTCGAAATATATGATTCCATCAATTATGGTGTATTGAACTTTGGCGTATATGCTAAGAGGATTGTCACTCCATAGTACTAAGTCTGCATCTTTTCCTTCTTTAATGGAGCCCATTCTATCATCTAGGTGGAGTAATTTAGCAGGATTGAGTGTGACCATTTTTAATGCTTGCTCTTCTGTCATGCCTCCATATTTCACTCCTTTGGCAGCTTCTTGATTAAGTCTTCTTCCCATTTCAGCGTCATCAGAATTGATTGCTGTAACAATATCCATTTGATTTAGTAATGAAGCATTGTAGGGAATAGCATCATTTACTTCGTATTTGTATGCCCACCAATCGGAGAATGTGGAAGCACCTACACCATGAGTTTTCATTTTGTCTGCCAATTTATAACCTTCTAGAATGTGTGTAAATGTGTTGATGGTAAAGCCCATTGAGTCGGCTACATGCATTAGCATGTTGATTTCAGATTGCACGTAAGAATGACAGGTGATGAATCTTTCGCTGTTAACGATTTCTAATAGTGCATCCATTTGGATGTCTCGCTTTGGAGCAATGGCGTTATTTTTCTTTTTGGCTGCTTCTTTTTCATAATTTTCCCAAGCTCTTTCATATTCTTTTGCTCGAATAAATGCATCATAATAAACTTGCTCAACCCCCATTCTTGTTTGAGGAAATCTAATATTGTTTTGCGCTCCCCAATTTGATTGCTTAACGTTCTCTCCTAATGCAAATTTTATGAAGTTATCAGCGCCTTCAATCTTCATTTCGTCTGGTGGTAGCCCCCATCTTAGTTTTATTAAGGCGCTTTGACCTCCGATAGGGTTGGCAGATCCGTGTAGTAGCTGACATGCAGTAACTCCTCCGGCTAACTGACGATAGATGTTTATATCATCATTACGAAGTACATCTCCTATTCTAACTTCTGCAGTTACAGCATGAGAACCTTCGTTGACACCTCTTGAAATTGCAATGTGTGAGTGTTCATCAATGATGCCAGGCGTTAAGTGCATCCCTTTTCCATCAATTACTAATGTAGATTTGTCAACAACATCTAGAATTTTGGCAATAGCTGATATTTTTCCATTTCTTAAAAGAACATCTGCTTCAATTTTTCCTTCCTCTTCATTGGTCCAAACAGTAGCGTTTTTTATCAAGATGGGTTGTGATTTAGGTAATGAATCCCATCCATACGCCATCATTGGGTAATTGAATTTAGTGCTAGTTATGGTATCGTTTTTAGTTTCAATGGATGCTGTTTCTTTTTCGCTTTTTTCTTTTCTAATGGCACTCCATTCTGTCCATTCTCCATTAGGTGTTTGCCCTTTTCCGTCCCAACTTCCTGAATCGTAATTGATATTCCCACTTAGCCTGTAAGTGCCTTCTGCTAAAGTGTAACTAATGTTTACGAAATCTTTTTCAGCGGAAATATTAACTTTGACTTTTTTATCTTTTGTGATTTTTATTGGTTTGCCGGTTACATTGTCCAATACCAAGTCACCTGATTTGGAAATACTATCCGAGACTATTTTATATTCTAATTCTCCCTTAGGTTTATCAACGCTACCCGAAACTTTAAGTGTCCTAATAATTTGATTGACATTTAAGTTGTAATTTCCTTGGAGTGCAATTTGATTTGATTGCTTAATAATATATTGACTGCCTTGAACCCAATTTTCGTTTATTAAGGCATCATTTTTTAAAATGTCATCAGATGTAATAATGAAGTTGGCAAGTTTTCCTTCGGTTAATGTCCCGATTTTATTGTTTTGATTTAATAAAGTAGCAGGGATGATGGTTAATGCATTAATTGCTTGTGAGGGTGATAGACCACGACTAACAGCCAGTCTTAGGTTTTTAAGAAACGCTTCCTCTTTGGAAAGTCCTTTGCTTGATATTGCAAAGTTAATAGCTTCTTTTTCCAAAATGTATGGATTTGATGGAGCCATTTCCCAATGTTTTAATTCTGCTAATGAAACGTACATAGCATCAAAAGGATCTTCCACATCATAAGGTTTGGGGAAGTTAATAGGAATGACAAATGCACCACTGACATTGTTTTTTATAGCTTTTAATTCTTGGTACTCGTCTCCATTGCCTATGTAATTGAAAGATAGGTTGAATTCTTTTGCAATTTTTTCTGCTCGAAGAATGGATAGTTTGTCTCGTGTTGAAAAAAAGGACGGTAAATTCTCATTCGCGATTTTAGCTTCCAAAGTTAGGTTGACTTTTTCTGTTGCGATGTGTTCCTTATGAAATTCACAATCATAAAAATATTGCCTTAAAAGTGCAATTGCTCCCATCTGAGAAGATGGGTATGCTTGTCTAGATGTTCCTTTTTGAAAAGAATAATGTTGGGATGATTTGGCTTGTATAATTTGTAGTTCGGGTTTTTCATTTAGATTAATTAGTGCTCCTGAGCCTCTAGAAATCCCATTTTGGATATGGGTAAGTACGGTTCCAAAACCGAGGTTTCGGAGTTTTTCCGCTTCTTTTTCATCATAGGTAAATTGTTGAATTGCGTCTTCTTCGGCTCTGATTGCCTCGTTCCAGTAGTACGCTCCTTTTTTTGATGAGTTGAATTGTGGGCCAGATGGTTTACTTTTTTTTTGCTCTGCTATACCAAAATTGCTTTCCAATTCTATAAAAGAAGGGTAGATGTGTTTTCCTTTTAAATCGTATTCAATAGCATTAGCGGGAGTCTTAGTCTTTCCACCTGCGTAGGTTATAATATTGTCTTTAACAATGAGCATTCCTTTGTCAATGATTTCATCTCCGCTAATGTGCAAAACTGCATTGTAAAACACTTTGTAAGGTTTGTTTTTAGTGTGAACGCCATTAGTATTAAAATGATTCTGTCCTAATGAACAAAATGAAAGGAGGATAATAAACTGAAGGGTTAAAATAGACTTCATCAAAATTTCGATTAATTTAGTGGGCTAAAATTACAATAATCCAAACAATAAGAACGACTTCAAATTGATATTTCAAATCACAGCATACATACGACATTTTTATAATGCAAAGAATATTTCTAAAGTTACTAATCAGAAACTCAGAGATTTGTTGGACGATGTGTTGGACGAAGAAAAGAGGTATTATGCCTTTCTTACACTTGGTATGCTTAGAAAGAAAATGAAAAAAGATACTCGTGAAATTCAAGTGTTAGATTTGGGGGCAGGAAGCAAAAAGTTAAAAACTTCGGTACGAAGTATCAAGCATATCGCAGCGCTTTCCGTGAAAAAAGCTAAATATGCAGAGATACTTTTTAGGCTTATTTCAAAAAATAACATTGATGTAAGTATTGAGTTAGGAACTTCGCTAGGTATTACTACAAGTTATTTGTCTATGGCCAATAAAAAAGGGAAAGTTATTACCTTGGAGGGATGTCCTGAAACAGCAAAAATTGCGAAAGACAATTTTACTGAGTTAAGATTGAAAAATGTAACTCAAGTGGCGGGCGATTTTGATGTCACATTCCCAAAGGTCATAAAAGAAAATCCAAATGTAGGGCTGTTATTTATTGATGGTAATCACACAGAAGAAGCTACGATGAGATATTTTAATATTGCATTAGAATTTTGTGGAGATAATGTGATTCTTGTTTTTGATGATATACATTGGTCTAAAGGAATGGATGAGGCTTGGAAAAAAATCATAGGTCATCCTAGGGTTCAGGCTTCCGTAGATTTATATGAAATGGGATTGGTCTTTTTGTCTAAGGATTATAGTGCAGAGCATTGTGCTATAGTTGTTTGAATCTCGTTAATTTTTTACGGTAGTAACATCACTTTGTCATTTTAAGGTATCCAACTTCTTTTGGTGCTAAGAATCTCCATTTTCCTCTTGTTACACTTCCTTTCTTTAAAGATGCAAAATGTGTTCTGTCTAGTTTTTTTACTTCAAAACCTTGACTTTCAAACATTCTACGTACTATTCTGTTTTTTCCTGAATGAATGTTTACAATTACAGTTTTGTGAGAATTAGTTTGTCTGTCATATTCGGCACTATCAAATTTTGAAAAGCCATCCTCTAATTCAACACCATCCATAAGTGTCTGTAACTGTTCTTTGCTGATAGCGCTGTCTAATTCTGCTACATAGGTTTTGTTGACATTAAAACTTGGGTGTGTAAGTCTTTTTGTAAGATCGCCATCATTTGTTAATAGTAGTAACCCAGTTGTGTTTCTATCTAATCTTCCTACTGGGTATACTCTTTCGTTGCAGGCACCTTCTATAAGTTCTAAAACAGTTTTCCTACCGTTTTCATCATTAGTTGTAGTGATATAATCTTTGGGTTTGTTCAAAAGAATGTATATAAACCTTTCTTTTTTTAACGTTTTCCCGTTGTATTTGACGGTATCTGTTGTCTTTACTTTTAGGCCAAGTTCTTTTACAACTTCTCCATTCACCGTAATTTCTCCTGCTGCAATTAACTTGTCCGCTTCTCTTCTAGAGCATACGCCTGCATCAGCAATGTATTTGTTAATTCTAACTAAGTCACTATTTGTGTTTTGCAAATTATCAACTTTTGTTGAATTGCTTTTAGAAGTAGCTTTTCTTTTAGGTTTATGATTTTTGCTATATGGTTTTCTCATGATGAAAATTAATAAGTGCAAAGGTATAAAATATAACAACTGGTCGCTAGGTTTCTGTGTTTGGGCTCTGGCAAAAAACTTCATCAAGTTTAAACATTCATCATTTATATAGTATGATTTAAATCTTTTCAAATAGTACGATAAAAAACTATTGAGAATTAGTAAATCCGAAAAGCAAATAGGTAAAGTTGGTAGTAAGTTAAATTAATTGTAAATTTATTGTTCATTAATTCTATCGTTATGAGTAAAGGTAAAGTAATTCCATATTTAGATTGGTTGCAGATTGAGTATTTCATTGCTCCTACACATAAATTATTATTGTCATATGTGAATAAGACAAAATATCATGATAGGGTACCGTTTGTCTTTGATCGGAAAGAAATGGAAGTCTTGGATGAAATTATTATCGGAATGCCTAAATTCGATAGAGATATTTTTTTCTCAGATAATTAAAACCGTATTATTTTGTGTTAAGATTATCTAATATTAATTCCATCACCATTGGAGTCGTTGAAACTTGAAGAAGATAAGTTTAAATTAAATTGTGCTTGAGTACTGGAAATAAAACATTCAGTAGTAAGAGTTGCCAAAATTGTAGGATTTTATTCCCATTATTTATTTGTCTTAATTAGTTCAACTTTAGAAAGTTCTCTTTTCCCTTCAAGCCCAATGAATTTCGAAAATACTTTGTAATCAGCATTTATATCTTTCAGGTTACTCGTAGTGGATTCATTTCCTGATAATTTTACAATGAATTTGTGCTCATCGGAATTTTGATTACAATTTGCACATAGGTTATTGTAATAATATTCTTTCTTTAATTCAATAGTTTTATCCTCGCTGGAGGTGTTTACAAATCGAAAAAACACATATTCCTTACTAGAACTTCTGGTAGGATCTTTGACGATATCTTTGGTTGTAAATATGTCAATATTATCAATGCTCTTATATAACGTCCATTCGGGAGATTGAGCAAGTCCCACATTGCAAAGTAGGAAGAATAATGAGAGTAGTACCGTAATTTTCATAGTAGTTTTTTTAATATTTGGTTAAGGTTAAAAAGTTTAAAAATAATTAATATTTTGCATTACCCAACTACGGATGTTAAATTTACTATTTCTCTGTTATAGTTTGTTTGATTTTAAACTTCTCTTATGGCAACTGTTTTTGATGGTGAGGCTTGCTGGTTTGCTAAAGTGCTTTTAATAAGTTAATTAACTTTGCTTTCTTTTGTCTAGATATAGGAACTTCTTTATTGTTAGTTAAAATTATTTTCCCTCCTTCTATGCGTTTAATGTAGTCGGTATTTACGATATAACTCCTGTGACAGCGGAATAAGTTTGGATGTAGGTCTTCATAAAATTTAAGAGGTTTGGAAGTAACGAGGTTGTAATCTTCTAATTGAAACTGGGAGTACATGCCGTCTGCAGTTATTGCTAAGATATCTGTAATATTTATAAAGTATGATCCTGAATGCGTATTCAATACGAGTACATTTTTGTCTTCGATGGAGTTAAGTTGTTGAAAGACATTTTCTTGTTTTTTATTTTGTGTTAAAATTCTATTTAAGCACTCGTTTAACTCTGAGTCGTCAATAGGTTTCAGGAGATAGTCAAATGCTGAAAGTCTAATTGCTTGAATAGTGTATTGGTCAAAAGCAGTGACAAATATCAAAGTGAAGTTTGTCTCATCTTCTTTTAGGAATTCTTTAATTTTTAGTCCGTTGTGAACAGGCATTTGAATATCTAAGAATACTACTTGTGGCTTTAGTTTTTTTATGAGTTCTACCCCTTCTAGGAGGTTTTTCCCTTGCCCTACAAGGTTGAAAGGTAGTTTAGTTAACTCAATGGAGTAAATAAGGAGTTCCCTCGGATTCGTTTCGTCATCTATTACAATGTAATCAATCATAGTTTTTTACAAATATTTGAGTAGTTGTTCCTTTGGAGGTAGAAGTTGTTTCTAATCGCACATTAATTTCTTCCAAAGAATTTATGTATTTGATTCTCTTTCTCATTGCAGACATCGCAAAAGACTGATTTTGGTTATTTTCTTTATTGATTTTGTTTGCATTTGCTATGCCTATTCCGTTGTCGGAAATTTCTACAACATAGTTCATTTCATCAGTTTTTGAAATGCTTATAGCTATTTTTTTGTGACCTTCTTTGTGTCTTAACCCATGTTGTAAACTATTTTCCACAATAGGCTGAGTGATTAAAGATGGTATAAGATAGTCGTTTAGGTCAATTGTATCTTCTATCTCTATCACGATTTCTATCTCGTCTTCAAAGCGTTCTTGTTCTAAGTCTAAATAATGTCTAAGAATGTTGATTTCTTGTTTTAATGTAATGACTTCAGATTGAGAGTAGTTCAATACTCCACGCATTAATGAAGAGAATTTTTGCACCATTTTGAATGCTAAGTCACCTTCTTTTTTTGCTATCTTCAATTGAATAGTAGATAATGTATTGAATACAAAGTGAGGGTTCATCTGCGATCGAATGGCAGTAAGTTCAGAACGTACTAGACGTGTTTTTATTCTCTCTTGTTGTAGTGTTTTTAAGTTTTCTATACGCATCTTAGTCACTCTTCTAGATTGATAAATGATAAGTATAATGACAACACTTGCAAATATTAGAATATAGAACCAAATGGTTTTCCAGAAAGGGGATTTTACATGGATATCTATTTCTCGAAAGTCTAGAATAGCACCATTGTTACTTTTAAGAAAGAATTTTAACGGAGTGTGTCCCTCGGGTATGAATTCTAAATTAAGGACGTATTTATTATCTTGATCAGGTTCTATTTGAACTGGTTTTCCATTGTTTCCAACTCTATAAAAAATATCATAATTAGTAAAAAATGAAAGGTCTTGGTTTGAGTTAATAGAGAATATGAGTCCTTTATTATCGTAATCAAGATTGACTTTGTGAGGATTAACAACTGCTGCATCCAATGAGACGTTGAGTTGTATAGTTTGATTTAAATCGGTAAAGAAAAATGAATGATAATTTTTAATGATGTATACTTTGATGTCTGTGATTATAAATAAATCGTCTCCTTCTGGAACTATATTTATAATGGACTCTTTCTCAGTTAATTTGGAAATGAAATTTACAGAAAAATGTTTTTTACCATCGTCATAGGCATAAATAACTTCAGATTTATTAAATATTAAAAATGAATGTTTGTCCAAAACGGTTATGCCTTTTACACTTTGAATAGGATATTGATTTTTTAATTTGAAAGTCTCATCGTATACACGCCCAATGTCACTAAAGAAGTAAATGGTGTCTCTGATTTTATGAATGGATATAATTTTGGTTTTATTTGGAGGTGTAAGTTGTTTAATTATTTGAATGTCATTTTTTTGAAATACTGAGACTCCTGATTTGGTGCCAACGTAAAATTGTTGAGATGATGAATCGTAATAGATACAGTTGTGCCAATAACCCTCATTAGTTTTAGTTTGATTGGATATATTTTGAAAATCCCCAGCAGTAGCGCAATAGATGTTTTCGTCAACATAAATAGACTTTGTAGAATGAGTGGTGATAGTTTGCAATACACGTTTATTCAGGATATTTATTTCATATAGTTTGTCGCAGTATAAATAAAGCATATCTCCTTTTGTAAACATTGATTGTACTTCACCATTGTTTTCAAGATAAATAACTTCAGACGAATTGGTTAATGTGTTGTGAAAAATAACTTTACCTAAACTGGTTCCATAGATTAGTAAGTTGCCATGCTTCACAACTTCACTTACTCGGTCTTTTTCTTGGAATAGTGTTGCTATTGTGTTCTGGAATATCGCTAGTGACGGTACTTGTATGAGTCCTTCAAACTTTGTGCCCAGCCATAGGTTATTGTATGAGTCCTTAAGAATGGAATGTACTGTAGTTTGTTCAAAATAATGTGTCCATTTTTGATCCTCAAGTGAGACTATCGATATGCCATTGTTGTGTGCTATAAAGATTGAGTTTCTATCAGCAGTTTTTAAATCATAAACCTTAACACTTTCCAAAATTTCTGGCAACTGCACGAGCATGTCGATGCTTTTTGTTTTTGTATTAAAGGTGTAAATTCCATTTTGAGCAATAAGGTAGTTGACTCCATCGGTAAAGAATGTTTTCTGTATTTTTTTAGAAAAGGGAATGGTATATATTAATTCTTCATTATAATTAAATAGTTGTATATCTTTTGATTGATGTGTGCAAAAGTAGAGGTTGCCGTCAATTTTTATCCATCCTAAATTGTATCTATCATCATTGATAGAGGTGGTAATTGTTGAGTCGGAGTTTGTAGATGCAATCAAAATTTCATTTGGAGTACTTGCGTATATTTTCTTTTTGTCAATGTGAAAACTATTGAAACTTTGGTGTTTAGAAAGGTCATTAGTAAGTGTTAGACTGTCACCTGTTAATTGGAAAATCTTATTGTCAAAACTTAACGCATATACAATTTGATCGGCAATTTCTAGTTTGTGAAAAGTCTCATTGGCGGTGGTTGTTATCTGTTTTAGAACTCTTCCAGTGTAGGTGAAGACTCCTTTTTCACTTGCTATGATTATTGTATTGTTTGCTTTGTGTTCTATCACATCGTAGATTGCTCCAAAGTTGTCATAACCTTGAATCTTATGCATAGGGTCTATGCTTCTTCCTGCAAAAGTGAAAAAAATGATAGTTATAAAAAGTAGCAGATACTTAATCATGTTCAAAATTAATGAAAATACCTGCTTACGAATTGCTGTTTAGAAGATTTTAGAACTGTTCAGAAACATTTAGAGGTTTTATAGATGGTTCTTTCTTTTTTTTGTTTAAAACCAATTAGAATTAATATTATGAAAAAAGTTTTAGCGACTTCATTAGCTATAGTGATTGTGCAGGTGGGTATAGGACAATTCAATAAACTAAAAAACCTTAAAGATGATTTCAAAAAAGGAAAGAATGCTGTTTCCAATACTGTAAATGGTATGCCTGTTATAGGTGAAAAAGAATTGAATGAACAAACCTATGCAGATCATGATCGGTTATTTGTAACAGATGATGGACAAATGATTGTAAAAGGAGTATTCACTGCAGATTATAAAGACGATATTGATTTCTCAGGTAACTATTATCTAAACACTTTTGCTATTGAAGCGCCAGCCAATCATTATAGTAAAGATACCACAAAAGCCTATCTAGGGTTTGCTGTCGAATATGACCAAGAAAAACACACCATGCAAATTCATTGGGATGAGGGGAACTCAAATTATGCAATGGTGCCAGATAAATATAAATCTTCGGCAGATAAAGGAAATGTAATGTTTCAAATGGGGATGACGGGTGGACCCTCCTCTTGGTATAATGGAGAATGTTTGCTTTTAGAGCCAGGTGTTATTCTTATTGGAGCAAATGTTTATCACAAAAATGATGAGATTGGTCACCAATGGATGAACAACATCACACCAGAGTCTTTTATTATTGCTGCCAAAGACACTACTAAGTTAAAAGAATATCAAAAAAATGTAGCATACACTTCTAAGGTTGTGTTTGAAAAATTTGATGCTTTACGTGCCATGTGGAAAAATGATGAGATTAAAGATGCAAAACCGTTACCAGCTGAAGGGATGAAAGATGCAGCTTTGAAATCTGATGCGTTGACTTTAATCAAGAAAACTGCTGCTGGTTACAAATGGAAGGAAGAAGTGATTTATGCTTATGTGAATTCTACAGATTGGGAGATTAAAAAACATCCGCTCACTGGAGCAACATTAAAACGAGTAGCGAAAGCAATTGTGGTAATGAAAACTCCTCAAGGTGATTATAAACGCGAAGGTTTTTACATCGCTCAAGACTATGTTGGTGGAGACTTTGGAAAAACGTATATGCTGTATAACGACCAAAGAATCTTCTATGTGAATCCAAATGATGCAATGATGTACAAGTAATTAAATAGAAATAAACGAATCAATGAAAATAAATTTAAACATGAAAAAAACAATTCTGATATTATCGGCTGTTGGACTTTCTCTTTTAGGGAAGGAGTTGAATGCCCAACAAATACCTACACAAGATTTAGTTGTAGAATATAAATTTGATAATGATAACTTAATAGAAACGAGCGGAAGTACATATAGTGCTGGAGATTTAATATCATCTGGTACTGTTAGTTATGTTCAAGGAATAGACCAAGCAAATAACGCTGTTTCGCCTGACGGAGCAACACTTAGTAACGTAGGAAATATTACTTTCTCTGGAAATGTAAAAGAATATGTAGTTAGTTTTTGGTTTAAAGCAAATCAAGGGACTGGTGATTTTCAATTATTAGAATTAAAAGATCCAGGCGGTAGTAATGGATTAACAATTGACGTCCTTAATAACACCAATAACACTTCTACTTTAACG
>JBFHGR010000077.1:0-17270 GCA_041583015.1 Parvicella sp.
AATGACTCTTATGTTTGACGTAGCAAGAGGTGTTTACGATAGTAATAGACAAATGCCAACAAAAGGAAATACTGAATTCAAGGCTTTGAAAAAGAAGTATGGAAAGGGTGTTGAGTTGAGAGGTAAAACTATTGGAATCATTGGATTTGGTAGAATAGGTCAGTACACAGCAAAATATGCACTAGGATGTGGAATGAAAGTTATTGCCTCAGATCCATTTGTAGAAACTGCCAACATTCCAGTAGAAGTTGCAGATCAAACTATAAACGTAACTGTAAAAACTCAGTCATTTGACTCAGTGTTAGCAGAAGCGGACTTTATCAGTCTACACATTCCTATGCCTGCTGACAAAAAAGCGGTAATCGGAGCAGATGAATTTGCAAAAATGAAAGATGGCGCTTTCATTATCAATGCTGCGAGAGGTGGTGTGATTGATGAAGATGCATTAATAGCCGCATTAGATTCAGGTAAAATTGCTGCCGCAGGTCTTGACGTATTTGTTGGAGAACCAGCACCAAGAGCAGATATTCTTTCTCATGCTAAAATTGCTTGCACGCCACACATTGGAGCTGCAACATTGGAAGCACAGGATAGAATTGGAACAGAATTGGCTGATAATATTATTGAGTTTTATAAGAAATAAAAAATTAAAATTCCAAACATCTTAAAATAGCAATCCATAGTGATTGCTATTTTTGTTTCACCAATACCCATAAACATGTCAGCATTCAAAAGAATAGAAAAACACTACAAATTAAATGACAATGAATTTGAGCAGCAGTTCAGAGATTGCCAACTTCCCCCTATCCTATTCACACATGAAGCACATCTTAGATTGGCTTTTATACATATTCAAAAGTATGGAGAAGAAAAAGCTATTGAAAATATCCGGACGCAATTAAAGAAATATGTTGTTTATGCCGGTGAACCAGGTAAATATCATGATACTGTCACCGTCAATTCGATAAAAATAATGGCGCAACAAATGGCAACCTCCACTTTTTCAAACTTCAAAGAATTCATACAAAAAAATCCTGCTTTACTTTCTGACTTTAAATACGAAATGAACAAAGGGTATAGCTTTGATGTATTCCAATCACAAGAAGCGAGAAAACAATACATAGCACCAGACACCCCTTAAGTGCACAACTATACTTTTCTTAAAATTCTTCTGATAAAAGTATTTTTAGAAAATGACCAAAATCATACTTAATTTTTAGAAAACAGATTACTTTTACTAACATGAAATTTCTCAACATTTAACGACCTGATAAGTTTCATTTAATAATAAAACAATCAAATCAAAATGGCTTTTATAGATTACTACAAAGTTTTGGGCATCTCTAAAACTGCATCCGAGAAAGAAATAAAAAAGGCTTATCGTAAACTCGCTCGAAAATATCACCCTGACGTCAATCCAGGAAATGATGAAGCGATCAAAAAATTCAAAGAAGTTAATGAAGCTAATGAAGTTTTAAGCGATCCTGAAAATCGTAAAAAGTACGATAAATATGGTAAAGACTGGCAGCATGCTGAAGAATTTGAAAAAGCAAGACAACAACAGCAAAGTCAATCTCAACAGTATTATACTCAACAAGACGCATTTAATGATCAAGAGTTTTCAGACTACTTTGAATCCATGTTTGGAGGCGGCCGAACTCGAGGTGGCGGAAGTATAAAATACAAAGGACAAGACTTTCATGCTACTTTAAATCTCAACCTACGAGATGTTTATGAAACACAAAAACAAGTTTTAACTGTAAACAATAGTAAAATAAGGCTTACCATACCTGCTGGTGTTGAGAATGGTCAAGAAATAAAAATTAAAGGAAAAGGAGGTCCTGGAATGAATGGTGGACCAAATGGTGATTTGTTTATCAAATTTAACATTGAAAATAATACTAAATTCAAACGAGATAAATCCAACCTATATTCAACTGTAAACCTAGACTTATATACTGCTATGCTTGGTGGAGAAATAATGGTTGACACTTTTGACGGAAAAGTTAAGTTAAAAGTCGCTCCAGAAACTCAAAACGATACAAAAGTTAAATTGAAAGGAAAAGGTTTCCCTGTATACAAAAAGGAAGGTCAGTTTGGAGACCTTTATATTACTTATCACATAAAAACTCCAAAAAACCTTACAAAAAAAGAGAAAGAATTATTCACTGAATTGCAAAAACTAAGATAACATGGCTACGGAAAATTTAATTTTAATTGAGACTTTATGCCCACATTATGAAATTGAAATTTCATTTTTTGAGGAATTAGATAATCATGGATTAATTTCAATCGAAAAAGTAGATAATCGAAAGTTTATTCATCAGGATGACATTAGTGATTTAGAAAAAATTATTAGGCTCCATTTTGACTTAAATGTCAATATGGAAGGGATAGACATTGTGTTTAATTTACTGCAAAAAGAACAAGAATTGAAAGCCGAAATAAACAATTTACAAAATAGACTAAAAATGTTTGAAGACTTATAGTTGAATGAATCATGTTAGACAATAAAATCTATTGTAGTACATAAAATAAATTCGTAACCAATCGATTCGTTTATTACATTTGGCAAGTTTTTATTTGTAGTTTAAATACATTATAAAACATAACTCTTAATTTAACTGAATGAAAATTTGCTTTATAATGTATCCTTGGGAACGAGTGAATCCCAAACAAGATTCTTCACTTCGTATCATTCACGAGTGCGTAACAAGAGGGCACGAGGTAGCACTTACCAACCCCAACAACTTAGCAATTAGAGACAGCATAACTTATGGGCACTGTAATACTATTATTGTTGAAGGCAAAATAAAAAGCAACATTCCTTCCTTTTACAAAAATGTAAAATTTGAAAAAGGAATGCGTCCTTTGGAAGAATTTGACGTCATCTTTATGAGAGCCAATCCACCTTTAGACCCAATGGTACTAAACTTTTTGGACTCCATAAAAGAAGAAGTATTTATCATCAACACAGTACAAGGTTTGCGAGAAGCAAGTAACAAAATTTATACTGCTGCATATCATGATCCTGATAATGAGTTAATTCCTGCAACCCACGTTTCCAAAAACATAGAATACCTTACCTCTGTAATCAAAGAATCTACTAAGGAAAAGATGATTATGAAACCTTTGGATGGTTATGGCGGTAGTGGCGTTATTGTTGTAGAAAAATCTGCTATGGCTAATATAAAGTCCTTGCTAGAGTTTTATGTAGAAAGAGGTGACAGACAAAGCAATTATGTCATCCTACAAGACTATGTAGAAGGTGCAGAAGATGGTGATGTAAGAGTCTTAATGCTTAATGGGAAACCAATTGGTGCATTAAGAAGAAGACCGGCACAAGGTGATGCAAGATCAAACATCTCTGCGGGTGGAACTGTAGAAAAATATACATTAACTAAACAAGATAAAATACTTTGCGCAGCTATTGGTGAAAAACTAGTTAGAGATGGCATATATTACGCTGGACTTGATTTGATTGGCGGAAAACTAATTGAGGTAAATGTACTTAGCCCTGGAACTATCACCGATATTAACAAACTGAACAACACCAAACTTCAAACTAAAATAGTGAAGTATTTAGAAAAAGTAATTGATCAAAAAAAGAAATTAAAAGAAGATTTTAGACCGGAAAACATTTAACACATGCAAAGGCTTGAGATTAAAGATATCATTAAGTTGATACAAAACCAGCAGACTTTTGAAGCAATGGCTGCAGATGGTTCTTTTCAGATAAAGATAAATCGTTACTTACCCTACTGCTGCACAGCCATTCACGATGGCAGTAATTTAGCTAGTAACAAAAAAAGTAAAATTGCGCTAGACAATTACAGCAGGTGGTATGAAGAAGATCCGCACACTGGCGACTTCATTTCATCTATGCCTATTACGCTGATTGGTTGTGATACCAGATTTGAATACGACCTAAATAGAACCCCCGAAACTTGCGTGTATGAAGAAGCATGGGGCAATAAAGTTTGGAAAAAAAAACTTACTCCAAAAGAAAAACAAGAAGCTATAAAGAAGCATGCTAACTATTATAAAGTAACACATGCTTTAATCACTAAGTTAGAATCACTTTTTAATGGATGCATTGTCTACGACATGCATTCCTATAATTACCAGAGATGGGAAAGAGAAGTTCCTTTGTTTAATATCGGGACAGAAAAACTAGATCAGAAAAAGTTTGGCAAGTATATCCATCATTGGCAAGAGGAATTGGCTAAAATCAAACTGCCCAACATTGAAAATGAGACCACTATCAATGATGTCTTTATGGGAAGAGGTTATAATCTTCAATTTTTAACTGAAAACTTTGACAACACCTTAGTATTGGCTACTGAAGTCAAAAAGGTATATTGCAACGAACTTACTGGAGAATCTTACCCTAAAATAGTCAAAGAACTTCAACAAAAACTTAAAAAAGCAATTCTTCAAAACGCTAATTTCTTTAGTCAGAGTATGACTAACTGGAAACCAACAAAAGCCGCAAATCTCCTTGATAGAAATGCAGACAAATCTGTTTTGAAAGTGGACAAAGACCTTGTAAAACTACTTAAAAACTTTGAATTACTTGCTTTTGTTAACCCCACTAACTCAGGATCTGAGAAAAAGAAGTTTATAAAAAGTAAGTTTACTGAAATACCAAAATTCACTTACGCCCCAATAAAAATAAATCCTTACGAACTCAAGCAACAACTGAGTCAAATTAGGACTCAAGATATTTCAGACATTTCCATTAGACACATGTACGAATCAGTAATCGGCAGTTATTTTGACAAAACGGATTTACTCGCTACACTGGGAAGCAACAAATTTCTTTACAACTCTTTGCGATATTTTGGCAGACCTTCCAAAAAAGACATTCAAAATGCGCAATATATTCTTCACCTACCCTACATTCCGGGTGCACCAAAGACAGAACCTACAATTGATGCAAAAGCAGCAATGATAAGTTTCAAGGAAGGTTTGGCAGGATATGGTTTCAAAAGTAAAATGGAAATGAGTAGCAAAGTCATTTCTAAAATTATGGTGCTCAACTCTAGGCAAACCATTCTCTTTAAGCCAGATGCTAAATTTACAAGAACCGAAATCAACGCATTAATTGAGCATGAAATAGGTGTCCATATGGTTACGACAATGAACTCTAGCGAACAACAATTGAAAATATTCAATCTTGGTTTACCACTTAATACAATGACGCAAGAAGGATTGGCTTTATTAGCAGAATACTTGAGTGGCAATTTAACAATGAGTAGACTTAAAAAATTGGCTTATAGAGTCATTGTGGTGGACATGATGTGTAATGGTGCGAATTTTAAGGAATGCTTCCACTTTTTAATGGGGCACGTAGAAGATATTAATGAGGCATACAGCATAACAACAAGAATCTTCAGAGGAGGTGGATTCACCAAAGACTATGTTTACCTAAGTGGTTTCATCAAGATATTGAGGTTCTACCAAAAAGGAAACAATCTTGACCCATTGCTAGTTGGAAAAACATCCATAGGCTTTTACAATACAATTTCTGAGATGATAGAAAGAGAAATGGTTCAGAAACCTTCGTTTATCACGAAGAGTTATTTAGAGCCGCAACCTCAAGAGAATAGTGATATTTATGATTATATATTGAGTGGGTTGAAGTAAATAATAGTTTCTTGAAAATCAAGAAAAGCAGTTTATCATTGGTAATGAGAAATGTTTAAGTTTTCAAGTACTAACTAACTAACTAACTAACTAACTTGTTTAACCTCACTTCATCTTCTGTCTCTTGATCATATATTGCAATAATACATGATTATACCCATCATTGATGTCGGCAGGCACGTAGTCAATTTGATACATACCACATTTTAACTTAAGAGATTTCTGTCTTGACTCTGCTACTTCTTTGACTTTGTCCTTCAGTTGATTTGGGTTCAACTTGATTTCTTCACCTGTTTCCATATCCACAAAAGTGTATGGACGGTTTTGAAAATCGAAATTAATCTCTTTCTTAAGGTCCATTGTATGAAATAGGACTACTTCATGTTTTTTGTGTTTAAGATGCTGTAACGCTCCAAAAAGTTCCTCCTGCTGAGAAACATCATCCATCATATCACTGAAGATAACAACCAAACTACGCTTATGTGTTCTTTCCGCAATGATATGCAAAGCATCTACAACGTTGGTTTTAGCAATCTTAGTTTTGTCATAGTTATGAAGGTATTTCTCCATCTCTGAAAACAAGAA
Source organism: Parvicella sp. (assembly GCA_041583015.1). Classification (GTDB taxonomy): domain Bacteria; phylum Bacteroidota; class Bacteroidia; order Flavobacteriales_D; family Parvicellaceae; genus Parvicella. The sequence goes on from JBFHGR010000077.1 coordinate 6,235, forward strand.
CCTATGATGCGTCATACTAGACTTACAAGGCGTATGCAATTTCACCTCCTCATCAAACATAGAAATACCTACAGCATCCCTCTGCTTACGCATCATGTATATCAGTGCAGCCGCACTATTGATAGAAAAATCTAATTTATTGAAATCTGAATCTGCAGGAAAATACATTGAAGATGAAGTGTCTATCACCATCTGACATCTCAAATTGGTTTCTTCCTCATAACGTTTTACAAACAATTTCTCTGTTCTTGCATACAACTTCCAATCAATGTGCCTTGTGGATTCACCTGGGTTATAAATTTTATGTTCTGCAAATTCAACGGAAAATCCATGAAACGGACTTTTGTGTAATCCCGTAATAAATCCCTCTACAGCCTGTTTAGCCAAGATTTCTAATCCTCCAAACTCTCTTGCCTTCTTATGATTGATTACGTTTCTTTCCATAGTCTTTTTAAACCTAATGCAATTTAATATTTTTTAAGACAACAAACCTATTTAACCAATAAAACTTGATTTAAAATCAAATGACTTCAGTATAGCACCTTCATAACCTCGGTACACCTACGCATCAACCTAAGTAAAAAAACCACTTAACTTAATCATCTAAAAACCAAACTGTTTAATGGATAAATTTAATGCGTTTATCCAAAAGCAATTGGAAAGTTATCATTCTTAATTTTGATTTTCTATATTTACCAATGCTAAATAGCACACCTTGAAATCAAACCGAATTAAAATATCATTTTTGTTGACTTGCTTTTTAATAAGCAGTGTTTTTCTATTTTCGAGTTTTAAGCATGCAGAGAAACTCAAAATGAAAAAATTACCAGCGGTTTCACAATTCACTTTTGCATTTACACTACAACCCTCTGCCAATTCAGGGTTAATTACTTATTGGTTAATAGGTATAAACAACAATAAGATTGTTCTTAAAAAGCCCTTAACAGAAACTAGTTTTATACGTCAAATGAAAGGAGAAGAATACTCCAAAGCTAATCCAGAAGGCAAAAACCTTTTTGAACAAATTCAATTAGACTCTTGCTTTTACAATTACATCAACAAAAAAACAACTTGCCATCCATTGGCAATGTACAAATTAGACGATTTATGGACCTTGAGATACAAAAGAAACCCAGAATGTCCGGAAGGATGTATTGAAGCCGAAGGAATGCGTATAAACGGATTAGCAGCAAACAAAGCATACCCTTCATCGGCACAAATGGAAATATTAAGCCAATACAACGTATACCATCACACGGATTTCTTCTATGGTGAAAATATGCTTAAGATTTTTAATGATATTAACGATCCTACTTGGACTTCCACCTATGAAGCAGCAAAATAAGACTCCCTTCGGTTTTCTTACATTGGATCAACATCAATCTTCACTCGTGCTGATTTAAATTCTTTATCCATGGATAATTCAGCAATGCAATCAGACAAATATTCTTTTACTTTTTTGGCGGAAGCCGTCTTTTCAAACTTAATAGTAATCATTTTATTATAAAGATTTCTTATTCTCTTTATAGATCCGTATTCTGGACCAAGAACACGATTCCCCAATTTTTCCCTAAGTTTAAGCGCCAACTTCAAACTCGCTTTATCCACATATGCTTCATCTCTATGTCTAATCGTCAAACGAATCATCCTAAAAAATGGCGGATATTGATAGTTCTTTCTCTCATACAACTCCTGCTTATACATTCCTTCATAGTCATTGTGCATGACTTTCTGAATCACCCAATGATTGGGGTCATAAGTTTGAATGATAACCTTACCTCTTTTGTGCTTTCGCCCTGCTCTCCCACTTACTTGCGACATCAACTGATACGCACGTTCAAATGCTCTAAAATCAGGATAAAACAATAAATCATCAGCATTTAGAATTCCAACTAATGATACATTATCAAAGTCCAAACCCTTTGTAACCATCTGAGTTCCAACAAGAATATCTACTTTCCGTTGTTCAAAATCATCAATTATGTTTTGGTAAGCATATTTACTCCTTGTGGTGTCTAAGTCCATTCTTTGCACACGCACATGACTCCCCATATGGATTTCTATTTCTTCTTCAATCTTCTCCGTACCAATTCCTATCATTTGCAAATCCACACTACCACATGCCGAGCACCTATTAGGCGGCTTCATTGTAAATCCACAATAATGACAATTCAGCATGTGCTCATATTTATGATAATGAAGACTCACATCACATCTTGTACATTGTGGAGTATGATTACACATTTCACAAACCCATCTTGGTGCATATCCTCTCCTATTTTGAAAAAGAATAATCTGTTCTCCCTTTTTGATAGCCTCATGCATATGATCCAGTAAAAATTTGGAAAATATACCATGCAACTTGTTCTTAGCCTTAGCCTCTTTTAAATCTGCTGTTTGAATTTCAGGCATTTGTAACCCTCCAAACCTTTCCTTCATGGACACCAAACCAAACACGCCTTTTTCAGCATTCAGCATACTATCAATGGACGGAGTTGCTGTACCTAATAAAATCTTTGCCCCGAATTGCTTTGCCAAAATAAAAGCAGCATCTCTAGCATGATATCTTGGCGCAGGGTCATGCTGTTTGTAGGATGACTCATGTTCCTCATCTACAATGATGAGTCCTAACTTTTTAAAAGGCAAAAATATAGCACTCCTCGCTCCGAGAATAACATCGTACTTATTAAATTTATCAGACAAAACATCATTCCATATTTCAACCCTTTCATTCGGTGAAAACTTAGAATGATACACTCCTATTTTAGTTCCAAAATACTTCCTTAACCTACTTATAATCTGAGTAGTAAGCGCAATCTCCGGAAGTAAATATAAAACTTTATTTCCTTTTGCTATTTGCTCTTCTATTAACCTTACAAAAACTTCTGTTTTACCACTTCCAGTCACCCCATGCAACAAGCAAACATCTTTCTCTTCAAACGATTGGTTGATTTCAGAAATCGCCTTTTCTTGCCCTTCTGAAAGTTTTTTTGAAGACTCAATCTGCAAGTTATTCAGCGTCAACCTTCCCACCTCTACAGCAACCTCTTTTAAAATAGATTTCTCATAAAGAGAATTCAAAATACCATGAGAAGCCTTTGCTTCTTCCAATAACACACTTTTAAGCACGGGAATTGGTAATTCATAATGATTACTCAACTTAAGAAATGTCATCAAAACCTCTTGCTGCTTTGGCGACCGTTTCAAATTTTCAAAAGTTTGCTGCAAAGAATTTTCAGAACCAAGATGAGACTCCAACTGCACATACTTATCTATCTTAGGCTTATACAACTCCTTCAACTCCTCCTCCAACACCACCAACCCCTTATCTATCATTCTTTTAACAATAGGGTAAACGGTTTTTCTATCTAAAATATCTCCAATCTCTTTTAAATCAAGCACCCCCCTAACCTCTAATGCATCCACGATAAACACTTCTTGATCCTCCAACCGCACCTTAGAAAGGTCAATTTCTTGATTTAGCAACACTTTGGTCTCACTCTGCAACTTAAACCTACTCGGCAACGCAGCAATCATCACCTCTCCAATATTCGCCATATAATAAGACGCCATCCATTCCCATAACTTAAACTGATTCTCAGTCACAACTGGGCGCTCATCAAGGATAAAATCCAGATATTTAGTTTGATATGTCGGCACCGTTTCATGAACAGTACGAACTAGCGCTGTCACCAATTTTGACTTACCAAACGGCACAATGATTCTTTGCCCCACTTTGATATAATCATTCAATTGATAAGGCACTCTATAAGAATAGAAATTAGGCAATGCCAAAGGCAAAACCACATCTACAAATAATGTTTTTCTCTCTTCGCTCAAACCCTACACAGAAAGCATTTCTGCTAATTTTAATAAATTCTCATCCACATCTTGATGATGCTTGATTGCCTTTTCAAAAGGCACGTGAACCACTTTCTTATCTCGCATCCCAATCATTATACCCGACTTTCCATCTAGCAATGCCTCTATCGCTCCTGCACCAAGAAAACTAGCCAACACCCTATCCATGGCACTTGGATTTCCACCTCGTTGAATATGCCCCAACTTCGTTACTTTCACATCAAAATTTGAATACTTTTCCTGAATAGCAGCAGCCACTTTTTCCGCCCCACCAAAATCATCACCTTCTGCTACAATAACTATTGCCGACTGCTTAGAACCTCTCCTCACCTCTAAGCGCTTGAGCAACCTATCAATATACGTTTTAGTTTCTGGTATCAATATAGCTTCCGCTCCTGCAGCAATACCGCTTCTCAACGCAATAAAACCAGCATCCCGCCCCATAACCTCCACAACAAACACACGATCGTGACTCATTGCAGTATCTCTAATCTTATCCACAGCCTCAACTACGGTATTTATTGCAGTATCATATCCTATTGTAAAATCAGTCCCATACAAATCATTATCAATTGTACCAGGCATCCCCACAACAGGAAATCCATGTTCGCTCGAGAACAACTTAGCACCTGTAAAAGAACCATCACCACCAATCACTACCAAAGCATCTACATTGTTATTTTTCAAGTTCTCATATGCCAAAGCACGGTTTTCAACTTCAAAAAACCGCTTACTTCTAGCCGTCTTTAAAATAGTACCTCCTCGCTGTATAATTTGCCCGACTGAGGACACAGTAAGTTCTACAAAATCATTATCAAGAATACCTTCAAATCCCCTGTAATAACCACACACCTCAATACCACTATTGACAGCAGTTCTCACTACGGCTCTTACACAAGCATTCATCCCTGGAGCATCTCCACCTGAAGTAATTAAAGCAATTTTCATTATATTTTATTATATTAATAACCAGACGCTTAAACAACATTAACTAAACCTTTTCAACAACCTTCATTAATCAGATTACCAAAATTCAAATTTACAATTTCTAACCCATTATATGCAACTAATACACCGATAAGTTCAAAAAGTTATTAAAACAATCCAATTTCATTTGGTCAATTCTCCTTAAATTACTTTCTTTGACTTCTTAATTGCAATTAATTGTAAAATACAACTATGAAAAGAAATTTTAGAAACTTAAGAACACTATCCATTGTTCTTGGTGGATTAGCGATAGTAAGTTGTGGTGATGCTAAAACTGATGAAGCAGTCGTAGGAACAGACAAACCGCTTATCGCTCAGGTAGACTCAAACCAAACTGTAGGAATTGTTAGTATTGGCGGACAAGTTTTTGTGATTCCATCCCCTATTCAAACGGCAGATTTAATCTCAAAATCAAATGCTCCTTTCAATACAGACCTGTTAAATCCAACTGACAACTCGGTTAATTACACAAACAACTTCAGAAAAGCCTTAAACATGGGAATCTATGGTGCAGACCTAGGTTACTTGGCTGTTTATAACGCTACCGACAAGACAACCTCTTATTTAAAGGCTGTTAGAGGATTAGCCAATGATATTGGCTTAGGAACTGCTTTCAATGACGAATTAGCCAATAAGATTTCTGAAAGTTTAGGTGATGAAAGTAAAATGCTTTCATTAGTTTCTGAGGCATACAAAACTGCTGATGACTACTTAAAAGAAAATAAGAAAGATGATGTCGCTTCTTTAGTAATCGTTGGAGGATGGATTGAATCCTTCCATTTTGCATGTGCCGCAGCTGTTGCAACTGGAAACTCAGAATTAATAGAACGTGTTGCTGATCAAAAGAGTGTTTTAAAAACAATCTTAGCCATGCTTAAGCAATATAGAGACAATGAAGAGTATGACGATTTAGCAATCGAGTTAGAAGATCTAAACACTTTGTTTAACGACATTACTTACACATACGAATTTGTAGATCCAGTTACTAACGAATCTGAAAAAGTGACAAAAATCTCATGTAAGCATAATGTTTCAATTACTGAAGCTCAAGTAAAAGAGATTAGTGAAATGGTAAAATCAATTAGAAACGAAATAATAGGATAATCATATGAAATTAGTAAAGATATTAGCATTAGTCCTTACAATAGGTAGTTTTAGTAGCGTATATTCACAATTGACTTGTGATTCTATTGCATCATTGACTAACTCCTACTTACACACAGAAAATGACAATCTAAAAGGAAGAATGTTCATCAGTGATGGACAGGTTTATAGAGCATTTTTAGATGAGGATCAGACAGCGGAATTTGCCGTTACTTTTTACGGAAATTCAACTTATAGAATTGCAAGTAGCGCAGGAAATGAGGATAACTTCGTTATTTATGAAGTTTATGACAAAGACAGAAACCTATTGTTTTCAAACTATGAACATGCCAATGCACCATATTGGGATTTTGAAATTGAAAACACCATTGATTGTACCATTGAAGTTAGACTTGACTTGAACAAGAAACTTTCTGGTTGTGTAAGAATGATGATAGGCTTTGAAAGAGCCTTGAACTAATTAATTTTCCGCAAATATTAAATAACCCCTTTTTATAACACCCAAGAATGAGCGAAAGGATACTCCAGGCATTAATGCAACTTTTTGCAATTATTGCAAAAGTAGAAATAAGTGAAGAAACGAATGAGTTCAAATTGGACGCTGGTGGACGTACTATTGTGGACATGTTCCTTCGTCAGGAGTTGAACCAAGAATTGGTAAAAGAATATCTTGAGTTATTTGATAGTTATTTAGAAACTCACCAGGGGAAACTAAAAAGAAGAAAGAGTGCTAGAAAAAGTACATCTGTAAACTCTGTAAAGGTCCTAAAGATTTGTACTCAAATCAATGAGGAATTAACGCAAAGACAAAAGGTTATTGTATTAATTCGTATTCTTGAATTCATCTTTGCCAATGAAGAGATATCTGATCAAGAATATGAATTCGCAGAAACGGTTGCTGACACATTTAATATTTCAAGAGAAGAATTTAATCTTTGTTTAGATTTTGTGAAAGCTGAAGCGAGTGACAGAATTGATTCTCCTCACTATCTTGTTGCTGATACAAATGAAGAAAACACTTACGAGCAATCAGAGCATATATATTGTGAATCGTTAGTTGGATTTCTTAGAGTAGTACAAATTGCTTCAATTAACACTTATTTTGTTAAGTACTATGGAGATCATCAACTGTACTTAAATGGACAGATTTTAACTCAGGATAGAGTTCACATCTTAAACCAAGGGTCATCTATACGAAGTCCAAAGGTTAAACCTATTTACTACAGTGATATAATTGGTCAATATCTTAGTGATGAAACTACCAAGAAAATTGTTTTCCATATTGACAAAATTCAATACCACTTTAAAGGAGGTAAAATTGGTCTTCACAACTTTGAAGCTGTAGAAGAGTCTGGAAAGTTGATTGGAATCATGGGGGGTTCAGGAGCAGGAAAATCTACCCTGCTTAATGTTTTAAATGGAAACTACACTCCTTCTGTAGGTAAAATCACCATCAACGGAATAGACTTACACAAAGAGAAAAAGAAATTAGAAGGGGTAATTGGTTTTGTTCCACAAGATGACTTATTGATTGAAGAATTAACAGTTTTTGAAAACTTATTCTACAATGCCAAACTTTGTTTTGGAAATTACACTGACCTTCAAATTACAAAATTAGTTTCAAGAACGCTAGATTCAATTGGGTTATACGAAGCGAAAGATTTGAAAGTAGGTTCTCCGCTAGAGAAAACTATTTCCGGAGGACAAAGAAAACGTCTTAACATTGCTTTGGAACTTATTAGAGAGCCTGCTGTAATGTTTGTGGACGAACCAACTTCAGGATTATCTTCTAGAGATTCTGAGAACATCATGGACCTTCTTAAAGAATTGGCCCTAAAAGGTAAATTGATTTTTGTAGTAATTCACCAGCCATCTTCAGACATTTTTAAGATGTTTGACAAATTAACCATTCTAGATGTTGGAGGATACCCTATCTATAATGACAATCCAGTTGATGCTGTAATTTACTTTAAGAAATTAGTAAATCACGTTAATGCTGATGAAAGTGAATGTATCACCTGTGGTAACGTAAATCCAGAACAAATATTCAACATTATTGAAAGTAAAGTTGTCGATGAATTTGGAAACCTTACCCCCAACAGGAAAACATCTCCAAAAGAATGGAATAGAAACTATATTGAGCACAAAAAGAATCAGGAAACAAAAGCAATACCTGCTACGGAGATTCCAGATAGTATATTCAAGATTCCTGGTAAACTCAAACAACTAGTTATTTTCTTTAAAAGAGACTTCTTAAGTAAATTGACCAATACTCAGTATATGGCCATTACGTTGTTTGAAGCTCCCGCCCTAGCACTTATTCTAGCTTTCTTCATGAAATTTATCGCTACAGGTGATGGAGGTCAAGCAGAATACTCTTTTTATACTAGTGAAAATTTACCTCAATATCTTTTCATATCTGTAATAGTTGCTCTGTTTATTGGTCTTACAACCAGTGCTGAGGAAATTATTGGCAACCTTAAAATCTTAAAAAGAGAGAAGTTTCTTAACTTAAGTAAAGGCAGTTACTTATTCAGCAAGATTGCTTTGATGTTTATGATTTCTGCTATTCAAGCATTCTTTTACACTATAGTAGGAAACTGGATTTTAGAAATTGAAGGAATGAATTTCTCCTATTGGTTAATTCTATTCTCTACCTCATGTTTTGCTAATTTATTAGGTCTTAATATATCCGCTAGTTTTAACTCGGTAAAAGTTATATACATATTAATTCCAATTCTGATTATTCCTCAATTACTCTTCTCTGGAATAATTGTTCAGTTTGATAAATTGAACCCAATGTTTGCTTCTAAGTCACACGTTCCTGCAATTGGAAATGTTATGGCTTCTAGATGGGCATATGAGGCGCTATCTGTAACTCAATTTAAAGACAACGAATTTGAAAAAAACTTTTTTGCAGTAGATCAAAAAATGTCATTTGCCAATTGGAAAAAAGACCAATGGGTAAGTAATATGCAAGGTAAAATAAAGGATGCGTTGCGCTATGTAGAAGAAACTGATGAAGTAGTTCTTAAAGAGAAAAAATCTCAAACAGAATTACAACTTCATATAGTTACTAATGAGATTGAGAAAGAGCTTAGATACCTTAATAATGATTTAAAATCTAAAGGTATTTCTGAAACCGCTGAGTCGTACTACCCTAATTTAACTGCAGCAGTTGAGAATTTATCAATTGAAAAGTTTGATCAGGCTTCAGCAGATGAAATACTAGCATTTTTAGAACAGTCAAAGCAGATGTACATGAATGAATACAATTCTGTACAAAAAATTAAGGATAGTATAGAACAGGTGTTTACAAAGCCAAATGATGAATTTATGGCTATTCTAGATCAGCATAAAGAGGCTGGTACGCTTTCCGCTAAGAATCATAAAAAGGCTAGAAAATTCATGAGTAAACTTTTGGATATTTCTTACTTGAACTTCCGTGGGAAATACAAAAACAAAGCGCTAGAAGATTTTGTTACTAACGCCAACTCACTACAATTCACTGATGAAAATGATGATAATATCATTCAAAAGAAAGATCCAATTTATTTAAATCCATATGACAACGATGGTTTTAAGTCTCATTTTTATGCTCCCAAAAAGAGAATATTTGGTACATACATTGACACTTTCTGGGCTAACTTAATGGTTATATGGTCTATGACTATATTCCTTACACTTACACTTTTTGCTGATGCATTCAAAAAACTTCTTGACCTATTTGGACGAATAGGAGAATTAATGCCTAAGAAAAAAATGAAGAAAAAAGAGTCTAAAAAATTAGCCCTTGCTATAGAAAAAGATCCTTTGAAAGAGGCTTAACAAAATTTACTTGTGGAAAAAGGCAATTCAATAATTGGTATTCTTAACCTATTTTTGATTGCCTTTTCTTTTTTGATATCTTTTCTATATCCAATTAATACATTCATTTTGGCTTATGCAATACTCGGGCCATTACATTATCTAACACAACTTAACTGGTTAAATACAAAACCTTTCTTTCGTAATGAGAGAATACTTAAACCTACTTTTATCGTACTAGCAGGTCTTGCTACCCTATTCTTTATTTTTGAATCTTACTCATCCTGGAAAATAGATTGGACAATTGGAAGAAATTTTATGGCTAGCATCGTGCTATTATCAATTTTAGTAACCATTTTCAGTTTTACAAAATCGAATATAAAGGCTCCATTTATCATCCTCCCTACAATAGTAATAGCATTTCTATTGAGTACAAATGTATTTTATCTTATTCTCCTAGGCGTTCTTTTTGTCAGCGTAGTACATGTTTACATTTTCACGTTGTTACACATGACCAGTGGGTACCTGAAGAATAAATCAAAAGTAGATTTTATAAATATTGTGTTAATGACTTTAATACCTCTAATTATTTTCTGGATTCCATTCCCTTTTTCAGAAGGAACATTATCATCCATTGGAGAAAATCGTTTTATAACAAGTTTAAATCAAAATCTAGCCTTTATAATTGGAGATAAAAACCTCGATGTTCAATCAATATTAATGTACAAGTTATCATGGTTTGTTTCTTTTGCCTACTTATACCATTACTTAAATTGGTTTAGTAAAACAAAAATAATTCATTGGAGCGATGGATTAACCAGAAAGAAAACAATCTTAATTTGTTCAGTTTCATTGGCCTTCTCCTCTATTTACCTTTTGGGGTTTGAATATGGAATTATTGCCACTTTATTCTTAAGTTACTTACATGTATTTGCTGAACTCCCTCTCAACTACATATCCATCAAGAACATAACTCAGAATATTCTTAAAAAGTAATTTTAGTTTAATCCAAAATGTTTTTCTGCCATTTCCCTTATTTCATCACCTATTGCTAAGGAAGCGGTTGCCGCTGGTGAAGGTGCATTTAAAACATGAATACTGTTTTGCGAGTATTCAATTCTAAAATCATCTCTTGTATCACCATCTTCACCTAATAAGAGTGCTCTTACTCCTGCTCTTCCAGGCTTAATGTCTTCCATAGTCAAGGATGGAATTAACTCTTGTAACGTATATAAAAACAATTTTTTAGAAAAAGCTCTTCTGTATTCATTAATTCC
>JBFHGR010000078.1:0-17053 GCA_041583015.1 Parvicella sp.
CACACTGTAAGCAAATTTCACTTGCAATGCATTGTAATGAGGAGTTTTTAAAATCAGGGATGCTCTTTTTTTCTTGCTAGAAATATGTTGGAAATCCATTTCAATGGCTTGATACAGTTCGTTCTGTTTTTCCCATGGAAGAGAGGCGCTATTGGTCATGATTGCATCAAGTAATATCTTGCATTCAAATTCTGGTTCGTCAGGGAAGTCTACAAAACGTAATGAAACATCTGCAAAGTGGAACCCGTATAATTCTTCAAAACGAATGATGCGCATGATTTCAACGGCATCACCATTAGCAATGAAAGCCATTTTACTGGTAGGGCTAATCCAATGGTAATTGTTTTTCAAAACCATCATCAAATCTCCAGTAGAAACTTCATCTTCATGGTAGAGAATTCTATGTCTGATTTGCTGATTGAAAAGGTTGGCGTTTTTATTGGAGCGACAAACTACAATAACATTCTCAATTCCATAACGTGAGATATTTGTCTCTAATTCATCTTGCAAGGTGTAGCCATCTATCCAAAAGGCATCTGTTCTATTGGTGCTTAATTTTACATTAAAATCTTCTTCGAGGAGATTTACTCTAAGTTGTGTGGCATTCAATAAGATACCTGAATCTTCAGCTTGTCTCACCACATTTCTTAATTGAATCATCCCAAAAGGAATGCTGTATGCACTTTCCAAAAATGATTTTTCTAATGCTGGACTAAATGGACTGCCCACTGGAGGTAATTGTGCTGTATCTCCAATAAACATGACTTTGCAATTGAAACCATTGTAAACATAACTCATCAAATCATCCAACAAGTCTCTTTGCTCATAACTTGTAGTTAATGTTCCACTTGCAATCATGGAGGCTTCATCAACTATGAATATGGTGTTTTTATGCAAATTCTTACCCATAGAGTAGGCGTTTTCACCCCCCATAGGGTCTCTAAAGTAAATCTTCTTGTGAATGGTCATGGCATCTCTGTTACTATGCAAGGCCAATACTTTTGCTGCTCTACCTGTTGGCGCAAGTAGCACGCATTTCATCTGGAAATCTGCTAATGATTTAACCAGAGCACCTACTAGACTAGTTTTTCCAGTTCCTGCATATCCTCTAAGGATAAATCCAACCTGAGAATTTGGTGAATAGGTAAATCTAGCCAAAGCATTGATAGCCTTGGCTTGGTCTGGTGTTGGAGGAAAACCAAGATGGTGATTTAATTTATCTTCAAATTTTTGATACATAATGGAACGCTATTGCTACGAAAGTACTGAAAATATGTACTTCATAACGATATACTTCTAAACAAAAAAAAGACAGCTTTTGGGCTGTCTTTTCTTATTTAATTGTGATTGATCTTACTCGATTATCAGTTTGCCAATATTTGAATTTCCTGTATTATTCTCATAAATTTTATACATGTATATTCCTTTAGACAAGTCACTTAGATTAAGTGTTAATTTTGATTCAGAAAGGATAACATCTGTGTAAACAATTTTACCAGATAAATCAACTAATGTAATTGTAGCTTCTCCTACATTTTGAGCAAGTTTAAAGTTAACGATATCCTTAGTTGGGTTAGGGTAAACAGATACCGAAAGATTGTTATTTACATTATTTACACTAGCAAAAACAGGTGATTCAATTGTGTTAACAGCGTATGGTGTGATAATAGCACTATTGAAATCAAAGTAAATTTCTGCTTTGTTTTTAATTTCTGTACCCGGTGCTAAACCTTGTACCATATCTATTTCGAATCTCACATAACCATGACTTTGTGGTTCATTTGTTGTACTGTCTGGTAGATTGATGTTATTGAAGTTAAATTTAATGGTGTTACTATTCAGCCATTCTGGAGTCATTGCATGGCTAGCATCCAAAATATGCATTGTGTTTGGTAGAATGTTTGCTTCCAAGGTGTCAATGATATTTACGTTAATTGCCGGAGCAGTACCTGTATTTTGAAAATGAATAGTGTATGTAAGTTTTTCTGTTGATGCCGGGATAAATCCTTCAATACCTTCACCTGCTGGCATTACTTCTTTGATATTAGGGTCGTAAGAATTTACAACAGGTAAACACAATGAATAAGTGTTATTAGCACTATTAACATCTGCTGTTGGTACTTGCGTACTTACTTCAAAACAAAGCGTATCTCCAATATTTACAGATAGATTAGGGGTTAATTCAATGCCACCTGCAAAAGTGTTCCAATAACCAGTTCCATTGCCCACGTTGGTAAGGTCTACGTAGTTCCAAATTAAAGTGTCGCCACTTATAGCATCAGCCGGATTTGAACTGTTAGCAGGGTTATAAACTACATTTGGGTCTAGTTTTAGTTTTAATGTCCCAGACACCTTAGTACAACCAATGTTAGAAACACATGGGTGCATATAAAAAGGAAGTCCTGGTCTAACATTTTGAGAATGACCGGCAAAAACTCTTGTGTCTAAATCTGCACATTCCAATGAAAAATCTAGTCCTGTTTGAGGAAGTGAAGTAAAGGTGTAACTAGTCGCTGAACAACTATTATAAGGGAAAATAAACTGATAAATGGAGGGGATACTAACGGTGTAATTATTTAACCAACTTTCTTGAATATTGATGGAGTAATTTCCACTCAAATTAGAATAATCTGAACTGGAATTGCCATAAAAGGGCGAGTTAGTATAGTTACCTACACTGGAAACTTTAAGACTAGAAATAGCTGAATCACCTGTTCCTAAAATGCAATCTGTGTTTGCATCAATATAAACTTGACCAGAAACAGTATTGTAACTACAAGCATCAGGTATTGGTTCGAAGAAAGAGTTTCCGTAAATATAAACTGTGTCTGGTCCAGAGATTATTTTGTTGATATCTGACGGAAAATAAGCGTTGAGTACTCCGCCAGAAACTTGCTCATCAGACTCAACCCAATTTTGATTATAAGGGTAATATACAGTCCAAAATGTGGAGCCTGTTGTGTTTTCTTCTTCATACATAACTTGTCCTGAAAATCCAATAAATTTTACGGAGTCTCCTATAAATGAATTAGACTTCTCTGCCAATGAGAACACATCAATGAATGTGGCGCAGGCAGTACTATCATGATTAAAAGTGTAAGAACTTCCGTAACTAAGATCTCCAGAAGTTTGAGCGAAAGAAATTATTGAAAAATAACTCGCGGCTAATAAGGTTAGGTATTTTTTCATTTGATATTATTGTTTGTTATGTAAACGATAACTTTACTTGGGGTTGCCTAAAAGTTTATTTATTTAGAACCAGTCTAATTCTATTGATTAAATAAGTTGTTGACGTCCAGTGCTTTTTCTTGAAATATATTTTTTTGCTTTTTGCTACGTAAAAGTATTTTATACTCTTTTCGTGCTGTTTTAATCACAAAATATTTCTTTTTTCTTGTCATCAATAGCTTTAACAAATAAAACGCTATGAATTTGCCTTCTCCAGAAAAGTTTAAAGTAATTGAAAATCCAAAGATTAAAATTGCCAATATGGTATAAATCAATGTAACCGAAAATATTATTTGTTTTATGATTGGATGTGGGTCTAATGCGCCAGAATCTAGTAGAGCTAGTGTTTTAACTACTACAATAATTGAAAAAATAATCAGAAAAATTCTCATTAATAAAATATGATACCATTTTATTGGAGCAGTTTTTCTTTCGTCTAAAACATAAACCGATTTTACATCATGGCGTCTAAGTTTTTTTTCTTTTCCTTTGGAATCAATTAAGATGAGAGAATTATTCCCTTTGTCAATTTGACAATCAATGAAGGTCATATTAGGTACTAATCATAAAGTCTTCATGAATTAGCGGTAACCCATTGTATCTTAGCATTAATTGTATTGTTGCAATGACATCTTTCTCACAGTATTTTATGATTCTGTCAATGTCTCCTTCTTCATAGAAAACCGCTGCTACTTGGCTGCCATCAATGTCGTCTTTTGGAGTAGGGATATCAAAGATATAGGTTAATAATTCTAAGGACGTATAATGTTTATAATCACCAAACTTCCATAACTCCATTGTGTCTAGATGACTAATTTCCCATGGTTTTTTACCTGCAATATTTAAAAGATTGGGTAATTTCAATCCATTTATAAGCATTCTCCTTGATAAGAAAGGGTAGTCAAATTCTTTTCCATTATGAGCGCAAAGCATATAGCCAGGCATAGCAAATTTGGATTCTACTAAATCTATGAATTCTTGTAGCAAGACTTTCTCATCTGTGCCAGCAAATGATTTTAACCTTATTTGCTGCTCACCATCTTTCTGGACAATCAGACCAATACTTATGCAAGCTACTTTAGCAAACTCAGAATATATACCTGCTTTTTCATAAATCTGTGCGGGAGATAGACCTTCCCGTTCTTGCAAAAACTTGGTTTTCTTGTTCCATAATTCTTTGCCTCTGTCGTCCAATTCACTAAAGTGATAAACACAAGGGACTGTTTCAATATCAATAAATATTATTTTAGAAAAATCGAGGTTGTTAAGCATAGTCTTGCGAATTGTTGAATTCTCAAATTTAAAATATTTTCATTAAAAATCCTAAGAAGTATAAACCACTTCTGCCTTCTCTCTTAAATTGTAGTTGTTGGCCATTACTTCTCCGTAAGCACCTACACATCTTATGGCTATAATGTCACCTCTTTCTGTTAGTGGGAGTTTTACGCGTTTGCCAAAACAGTCACTAGATTCGCAAATAGGGCCTACCACATCATAAAATTGATCTGCAGTTTCATTTTGCTTACTTACATTGTCTATTTTGTGATATGCTTGATATAGCGCTGGTCTAATTAATTCTGTCATTCCAGCATCTGTAATGGCAAAGTTGGTGCGCTGACCGTTTTTAATGAATAGCACTTTTGTTATCAAATCTCCAATGCTTCCAACCAATGATCGTCCTAATTCAAAATGCAACTGTTGATGAGGTTGTAACTCTAAGAAGTCATTGAAAATGGCAAAGAATCCTTCGAAATCTACGATAGGATTAATGTCTGGTTGGTAATAATCTATGCCTAATCCTCCTCCCACATTGATGTGGTCTAAAAGTATATTGTTTTCAATGAACCAATTTTGAATTTCATTTACTTTAATACATAAACTCCTGTATGCACTTAAATCTACAATTTGACTTCCGATATGAAAGTGTAAACCTGTCAATTTAATGTTTTTGGATTCTTTTATTACCTTAAGAATTGCGTCAAATTCCCAACGATTTATTCCGAATTTATTTTCTTCTAAACCTGTGGTTATATACTTGTGCGTATTGGCATTTACATTTGGGTTAATCCTTAAGGCGATAGGAGCAATTTTACCCTTTTTCTCGGCTAATTCATTGATTACCTCAATTTCTTGAATGCTTTCGCAATTGAAAGTAAAAATGTCATTGTCTAAACCTATGTTGATTTCATCATCGGTTTTTCCTACACCCGCAAACGCTATGTTAGATTTTGGGAAACCCGACTCAATTGCTTTTAATATTTCATTCCCACTTACGCAATCAGCACCAAAACCTTCTTTAGAAATGATGTTGAGGACCTTGTGGTCACAATTTGCTTTCATGGCGTAATGCACATGAAACCCATATTTTTGAGACGCTTGTTTTGCTGCAGCTAAGGTTTTCTCTAATAAGTCAAGATTATAGAGGTAGAAGGGGGTTTTACGCTGACTAACTTCAGTTAGTATAAAATCTCTATTTAAACCCATTATGCTGTAGTTTTTTGATTTAGAAAAAGCCCATGATGTAATGCTTTCAATGTTTCATTTTTTGAATTCTCATTTACTAATATGGACACATTGTTATGACTTCCTCCATAAGATATCATTCTGATAGCAATGTCTCGAAGTGAAGTAAATATTTGTTCAGCGTATCCTTTGTTTTCTGATATGAAATCACCTACAACACAAACGATTGTTTGATTTGTGTCAATCTCTACGTGTGCGTATTTTTCAAGTTCCTCAATGATGGCCTCTAAATTAGTGTTGTTATCAATAGTTAACGAAACAGCTACTTCAGAAGTAGTAATCATATCAATAGAAGTTTTGTATCTTTCAAATACTTCAAATACACTTCGTAAAAAACCGTGGGCATTCAACATTCTTCCAGATCTGATTTTAATGGCGGTAATTCCATCTTTTGCCGCAATGGCAGTAATTCTATTTCCTGGTGACTCTTTAGTGATGGTAGTTCCTTTTGCCTCGGGTTGCATGGTGTTTTTTAAGACAATAGGAATATTGTTTTTCTGTGCTGGCCAAACACAAGAAGGGTGAAGTA
Organism: Parvicella sp.; assembly: GCA_041583015.1. Taxonomy (GTDB): domain Bacteria; phylum Bacteroidota; class Bacteroidia; order Flavobacteriales_D; family Parvicellaceae; genus Parvicella. The sequence goes on from JBFHGR010000078.1 coordinate 6,281, forward strand.
TTTTAGCTCCGAAATAAGCGAGCTCTGCTGCCTCATTGTATGAAAGAGTCTCCACTGGAGTGGTGCCTTCAACAATTCTAGGGTCATTATTGTGCATGCCATCAATATCTGTCCATATTTGAACTTCAGAAGCTTTTATTCCCGCACCAACTAAAGTAGCAGTATAATCACTACCTCCTCTTTTTAGATTGTCAATTTCTCCAAATGCATTTCTACAAACATAACCTTGAGTAATATAAATTTTCACAGAAGCGTTTGCCTCTATTGCTTTTGTTAAATTAGATTGAATGTAATATTCATCGGGTTCTAAATTTTTATCAATTCTCATGAAATCCAAAGCGGGAATCAATACCGTTTGGATATTCTTTTCTTCGCAATAAAATTGGAATAGGTTAGTGGAAAGCAACTCTCCTTGCGCTACTAAAGCGCGCTCTTCATATACTGTAAATAGGTCCTGAGTAAAAGAATGCAGGTAATTGAAATTTTCTTGCAATAATTGCTTTGCTTTTTCCAGAGCCTCAAGAGAACTATATAATTCTTTGATGAGTACTTGATATTCTTTTTTTAAGTTTTCTATTTTATGTATGGCTTCCTCCTTGTCTTGTTTAAAAAGCGATTCAGCAATGGATACTAATTTGTTAGTTGTTCCGCTCACAGCAGAAAGTACAACTATTTTTTTTTCATTGTCCGCAGTTATTAGTTGAGCAACTTCTTTCATCCTTGTTGCATTTCCAACTGAAGTGCCACCAAATTTTAAAACTTTCATGATTTAGGCTTGATTTTTAAAGTTTACGAATTTATTGTTTTTTTATACCAAAGCTTAACTTGAACTTGATTAATGTTTATTTTTGTTTAAACATTAAGGATTTTAGGTAACAGGTTTGGAAGATTAGAAAATGGGAAATGACCAAAGAAATCTTAGAATGGCAAAAGATAAATGAGATTATTTTAATTGGTCTAGTTGTCACAATTGTAGCAGCGTTATTTTTAGATAGGTTTTATTATTTTAAGATATAAACTGAATATACTTTAATGACATTTCTTAAGTTAAGTATATTGTGAAAAAGCGAAAAATGAAGAATGCATTGTCTAAAATTCCTGTCAATCAATTATTTATAATTGGTTTATTTGCAACATTAATAACAGCATTTTTCTCAGAAGGGTTTTACCATGTTGATGAGCATTATCAAATATTAGAGTTTGCAGGGGCCAAATTGGGCTTTAATAACGAATATCAGTTGTCTTGGGAGTATCATGAAAAAATGAGACCAACACTTCAGCCTACTATTGTTTATTTATTATATAAGTTTTTAGCGTGGTTTGGATGGAATAACCCTTTTGCTATTGCAACAATACTAAGGTTAATTACTGCTTTAGGTTCATTTTTTGTAGTCAAATACCTTTATGATTCCTTTAGTAATATCTGGACAACAGAAAATGAAAAAAGGATATTTCTATTAGGTTCTTTTTTCTTATGGTTTGCCATGTACAATCATGTGAGGTTTTCTTCTGAGACATGGTCAGCATTTTTTCTTTTTATAGGTGTTGCTATGATTCATAAATGGTCTAAAATGAATTTTTCGCAGGCTTTTTTTATTGGTGTTGTTTTGGGAATTAGTTTTTTATTTAGATTTCAAATTGCGTTTTCTTTTATTGGCATTGGGCTATTTTTAATATTTAGAATAAGATTAAAGTGGAACTTAATATTACTTTCGGTACTTGGTTTTTTATTCGTTTTAGGTATAGGTTTTCTTATTGATTCATGGTTTTACGATGCATGGGTTTTTACTCCTTGGAATTATTATTACCAAAATATTGTCATGGAGAAAGCAAGTGGGTTTGGAGAGTCACCTTGGTATTTTTATTTAACTTCTTTTATTAATGATTCCTTTTTGCCATTTGGAATCATTTTACTGTTAGGATTGCTTTTATTTTTTAGAAACTGGAAGGATAATATATTCTTGTATTTATTTATCCCATTTTTTGTTGCTCACTGTGTGATAGGACATAAAGAGTTGAGGTTTTTATTTCCCATGATTTTTATTTTACCTTTTGGGATAGTTAGTATGTACAATTTTCTGAAAGGTTATGAGTGGTCTCAGACACGATGGTTTAAGTTTTTGACTGGTGTATTACTGGTTATCAATTTTTCACTTTTATTATATGTGATGTTTGCACCAGCAACAAGTTTGATTAGAACATATAGAGGGTTTTATAATGCTAAAATAGATAATGTTATCATGGTTCATTATTCAAGTGAATATAATTATAAAATACATCCGTTATACTTTTATTACAGAAGAGGTATTAACGAAAAAGAATTGAGTGAAATTGATACTATTGATAAAAACGGAGAAGAATATTATGTTTTTCTAGAGGATAAAGATTGTGTAGGAAATGAGCATTTATTGGGAAAAAGAATTTCTCAAAATATTCCTGAATGGTTGTATATCTTTAATATTAATGACTGGCTATCCAGAGAGAATCATTATTATATTTATAAGATGAAAGACTAAATTATACTTAGTAGATTACTAAAAAAACAGATGTTAGTTTTAGGCTATAGAAGTAGCAATCCAAAGTAATATTATCGTTCCAAAAGTACCCAATGCTAATTTCTTCAATTCTGGATCTAGTGATTTGGGATATTGCACTTGGTGAACAAACATAGCATTCTTTAAAAAAAGGAAAGAAGGTAAAAATGCAATGTAGTATATCGAAGGTAAATGAAATCTCCAGATAACCAATTGAAGAGAAAGGATTGCTCCAATAATTAAAAATGAATGATAATACCTAGCGCTAGCAAATCCAATTTTCACAACAAGTGTGTTTTTACCACTTTCTTTGTCGTTAGAAATGTCTCTCATATTGTTCATGTTTAGAACGGCTGTACTCATTAGACCTACAAATGTAGCCATCCATATGACCTCCCACTTGAATAGATGAGTATGCAAATAATAAACGCCAAAAACACCAATCAATCCAAAAAATACAAATACAAATAAGTCTCCCATTCCGGAATAGCCATATGCTTTTTTCCCTACAGTATACATTACGGCTGCAGCAACGCTTGCAATCCCTAAACCTAAGAATAAGATAATTTCATAAGTAGATGCGTCTTTTAGAGAAGTGTAAATCAGAATTACACCAGATAAAAACGCAAGAATAGCATTGATAATTACTGCTTTTTTCATCTGCGAAGGAGAAATTGCTTTGCTTTGAATAGCTCTTGCTGGACCAACTCTGTTTTCGTTGTCAGTACCTTTTATACCGTCACCATAGTCATTCGCTATGTTTGATAAAACTTGCAATAAAATTGTAGTAATGGATGCAAGAATGAGCACATCAAGTCTAAAATTATTCTCGTTATAAGCTAAAAAACTACCACCAAGGATGCAAGATAAAGCAAGTGGCAGTGTTCTTAATCTAAAGGATGATATCCAATCTTTTATTGATGCCAATATTATTTGTTTTTGTAAAGAATCGGATTCAAAGAGTCGTCATTATACATTTTCATTTGTCTGTACACTTTTATTTTCTTTTTCCCATCAGAAAAATCTTGTAATAATTGGTCAAATGATGCTGTCAAATCATCTTGTTGCTCCAATAGAATTGCCAATTTATCTTGACATTTTTTTAAGTGATCTGATGGTGCATCTTTTCGATTGACCTGCTCTTGCATATGATAAATCTTTAGGCAGAGTATGGAAAGTCTGTCAATCACCCAAGCAGGGCTCTCAGTGTTAATTGTAACATCGGGAGATACTTCTACATCTTTGAATAGATTAATATAGTAATCATCAATGTGTTCTACAGTGTCGGTTCTATTTTGATTGGAATGGTCAATTCTTCTCTTGATTTCCATACCTTTTTGTAGGTCAATTTGAGGGTCGCGTATAATGTCCTCTAGGTGCCATTGAACAGTGTCAATCCAATTTTTAAGGTACATCAATGCTTCGATAGTGCCTTCTTCATACGGGTTAGATATGTTGGTGTTTACATCATCAGTAAGGTGGTAGTCAGCAATGGACTTATTAAAAATTTGGATACAATCTTGAGCTTTCATTCGTTTTATGTTTTACTGTTTATTGATTGATGTAAACAATTCTTTTAATTCTGTAGCATCATCTGCTTTCATTCTGCCAGCCAGAACCAAACTTAATTGCTTTCTTCTCAAAGCACTTGCATATCTGCTTTTTTCTTCTTCTGTTTCTGGAATTAATTCAGGAACAGGAAGTGGTTTTAAATGCTCGTCCATGGCAACAAACAAAAAGATACCTTCATTACATTTTGATCTTTTCCCATCTCTAGTTTCAAGGTAAACGTCAACATAAATTTCCATAGAAGTATTGTATGCCCTAGATACTTTAGATTCAAGGATGACGTATGAGCCAAGCGGAATAGGTTGGGTAAAAGATACATTATTGATTGAAGCGGTGACTGCTACATTGCCACAATGTCTAAAAGCGGTAATACTCGCTACTTCGTCCATCCACGCCATCAGTTGACCTCCAAATAGATTTTGTAATTGATTAGCATCATTGGGCATTACAAGGTGTGTCTGAATGGTAAATGATTGTTGTGCAGTTTTAGCTGGTAAGCTCATATCTTTTTTATTTAATGCAAAAATATCTAAATAACCACAGTCAACCAAGGCAATTGACTGTGGAAAATGTTTTTACTCCATTTGCATCATTTTATCATAGTCTTTACCATCTCCTCCAGGGACAGGAGGACAGGCATTTTTGTTTGGTTTAATTAACCAAGCAAAGCGTACTGTGAAGATGGTGGGCCTGTATCTACTGCTGAAAATGCCATAATCAGATCTTGCATTTTCCCATTGCTTTGCATTTAGGATAGGAGTCTCGATACTTGGTATAATAAAGAGTCTTTGAGTCGCTTTTATTCCAAATCCAAGTTTGTAATGCAATGAAAACAGCAATGATTGTGTGTTTTTACCATAAGATGAAAATGAACTTTCGTACTCCTCAGAAAATTTCCAATCTAGGTTTGCACCTAAACTATTTTGAATAAAAGTATAATCAGATAATTGAATAACATTATTGATGTTGAAATTTCCCAAAAGATAGTTTTGCTTAAAAATACCTTTTAGACCAACAAACTCTTCAGAACCGCTTAATCTTTTATAGGCTAAACTATAGTCAAAATAATTGAACACATTTCCACCACCTGGAAATAATCTCCATCTTCCTACTTCGAGGTAAACAGCTAGTCTTCCATTTGGGTCCACATCTGGAGCGTCTTCTTGCTTGGGTTTGAATGGAACCATGTATGTTAACCCTGGTGCAAGGTGCCATCCGCTTTTTCTCCATCTAGAATACTCTATCAAATCTTTGTTTTGTCTTTTTGCCTGTGCCAAAACCTGACCAGTTATAACTAAAAGTATGAGTGTGACGATGATGTGTTTCATGTGTTTGTTTTAAGTTTATCATCAAGTATTTCATTGATTAAATTTGATTCAAATCCTCTTCCATAAAGGTAAGCAGAAATTTTACTTCGTTTTTTAAATGGATTACTTTCTTTGGATTGTTCTAGTTTTTTTTCAATTAAATTTTCTAAAGCAGTGTAATACTCTTCATTATCTATTTCCGAAAGGCCTAGTTCAATACATTTTTCTGTAAGACCTTTACCTTTCATTTGATATTTTATTTTTCTTTTGCCCCAGCGCTTCATTCTGAATTTTCCAGATGCAAATGTTCTGGCAAACCTTTCCTCATTAAGGTAGTTACCTTGAATTAATAATAACAGGACATAGTCCATTTCATCTTTATTTAATTTATAAGACTTTAACTTTGTAATCACTTCTTGTTGACACCTCTCTTGATAGGCGCAGTAAGCCCTTGCTTTTTCCAGTGCTTCAATATGAGTGATTATTTTGTCCATTAAATAATTGATTATGGATTGGAGTCAATTTCTAATTTTACATCGGCTTTCTTCTCTTCTTCTACTCCTAGTTTTTTTAGAAATTTATTAATCCCTTTATCTTTTTTCTTTTTCTCTGAACTTTTGTCTTCTGATGCATTTTTTGTGTTTGGGTTAGACGACTCCTTTTCGTCAAATTCTTCCCATTCAATTTCAAATGTTGGCTCGGTTTTTTTAGGTTCAACGTAATTGCCAACGGTAGAATCTTTTTTGAATAAACCAAGTTCAGATTTGAGCAAAGACTTTACGTCTTTTTTTTCTTGCTCCATATTTTCCTTAAGTGCTTGATGTTTTTCTTCACTATCTATTTCGTATTGAGGATCACTTAAGTTGCCAAACATTCTTAGAAATAATCGTTTTCCAAGTTCATCATCCACGATTGGGCCAAATTCATCTTGATTAGCGTTTTTATAATAAAGATCTCTCAATGTAAAACTAAAATGATAGTCTATGTCGTCATTAAAGTTGTGTGCGCCAGCGATGCTTACATCCATTAAATTGCTTTCAATGAGCATTTTGGGGATGAGTATTTGACTGTTTTTAATGGTGATTGTATTGGATAGATCAGAGAATTTAATATGATCCATTTTCTTTTTCATTTTCTCTGTATCAATAAAAGCCTTGACTATTTTATTACTATTTAAGTAATCTGCAATTTCTAACATCGAAGATTGGTTAATTAATTCCCCTTTGTAGAGGTGTAAGTTGATGTCAGCAATTAAGCTTTTTTGATCAATGGTGAAATCGTTGGCCATTAAAACAGCCATGTCTAAAGTGATGTTACCTTTTCCTTTAATGTTTTGGTCGGTGATATAAACTTGTCCGAAATTATCCATTTCAGCGAAGAAATTCTCAATATCAATATCTTTTGCCGTAAGTGCAGTGGTCCATTCAAATGTATTGTCAGGGTTTTGCTGGATATCCGTTGTGCACATATAATCTCCCTTATTAGCTTTGAATTTAAAATTCTTTGCAGTTAGTTTTTGATTGTAAAGTGTAATGATTCCATTAATTTTTTTTGTGTTAAACTTCCCATAAGTTAATTCTTCGATTTGAGCTTTTAAATTAAGGTTTATGTTGCTAGGAAGTATAAAGGGAGTAGGTTTCTCAGTATTGAAAGCGATTGCTTTAGATTTTTTATCTTCTACTAGCAATTCGTCAAGGTTGAGTTTTTGAGTTCTTAAGTCTGCTTCAACAGTAAGTGTTTCTTCACTGCTAAGTATGTAAGGGATTAGGTTTTTTAAAACACCGTCTAGTCTAAAATCACTATCGCCAGCAAAACCGTGTAAATTGCTTATTGCTGCATCGTTTTGTTTTAGCGCAAGATCTCCATTAATTTGAGAATATGTAATAGGAGAACTAGGTAGTTTTAAAGTTGTATTTAGAAATGAAAATGTTCCATTTGATTTTACAATTTGGATATCATTGTTTTTTCTTTGAGCTTTGAAATATGCATCAAACTTACTTAATCCAGAAAGTTTTTCAATATTGGAAGAATTGGCAAAATATTTTAATTGTAATAAATTGATTTCTCCGTGTGTATTAACTGTGATAATGGGATTAGATAAATTTTCAACTAAAATATTTCCTTTGATAACGCCAACGTCTATAGTGCCGTTAATGTCTTTTATGTTTAAGATAGATATTCCATTTTTATTACTATCGAAAACACCATCTAATGAAAGGTTTTTAAGTGTGACAAGAGAAGTTTGTTCTTCTAAACTTCCATCTTTAAGATAGAATTCAGCAACTGTTCGTGGAGATTCCTGTTCGTTTATAAGGCCATTAATGTTAGCTTCAAAAACTACTAAACCTTTTGCTTTATATTGCTCTAATGAACTTGTATAGTCCTTTGGGAGAATGGTAAAGGCAGAGGCAAGGTCAATGTTTTTCCCTTTTATATTTAGGTCAACTCTTGCGCTATCGGGTTTATTGGAGTATGTGCCTTTAATATTGAACAAAAGTTCCTCAATATTCAAATCACCCTTGCTGATTTCATATTTTGCTTCTTTATTATTGATATTGAGTTCAAGTTCTAGACTTGCATTTTTGTTTCGTATAAATGTGATATTGTTAGTGTGTATTTTTTTTAACTTCATGTCAGATTTTACCTTCATGATAAAGGCTTCATCACTAAAGTCACCCGTAAAAGTGATGTTTTCATTATGAGTTCTATAAACTTGTTGATTCACGGAGTCAACGTAAGAAATTCGTAAGTCTTTTCCAGTTAATTTTTTGAGTTCAAAGGAGAACTTTGAAGCATTTTTTTCGGTTGTGTCTTTTTTGAAAATATCGTAGTTGCCAACTCCATCTTTGTTTATTCTAATGTTGGCAATTGCCGACTCCAGAGATACAGTCTGAACTTTGTAATTACCTCCCATCATGTCCCAAAAGTCAAATGATAAGTAAATGTGTTTAGCGTAAAACATTGTGTCTTGACCTGAGCTATCAAGGTAGTCTGGGATCAATACATTATTGAATCGTAGGGAGGCATTAGGGAATTGGTCCCATAATGTTAGGTCAATCTCAGGTGCTTTAACTTTGACCTTAAGATTTTTGTTGAGTTGCTCTACAGCAAATTGTTTTACTTCATCTTCGTAAATGTAAACCACCGACAAGAAAAATGCGATTATAAGCACAATGAAGATGCCTATTCCTGCAAGAATTCGTTTGGTCCACTTTAGCCACATATTGTTACAATGAGTTTTTTAATACAATTTTGTCAAAGTAAAAATAGTCCTTATAGGCTTGCGGTTTTTTAAGAATGATTTGAATTATTAACGTATGATTCTTTAAATAGTTACCTCGCTTGAGGCTGAATTTAATATAAGAAAGACTGCCCCAACTTTTATACGCAAAGGAGGCAATTAAAAATCGGCATATATGTAGGCAATGTCTTCATTGTTGACCGTCATGAATAGATAAATCATTATTAAGAGAATGCAGAGTTTACCAAGTATGTTGAAAATTTTCTTATTCATAAAAGTGCTGTTTTATTTTAAGGTAAATCAAATATGCTCCATAACTAGAGTGATGTTGATGATCGTGAAATGCTCCTATCACAGGTGAGATATTCGTGGCATCAATATAATTGACATTATTATCTATTAATAATTGTTTAATATTTTGGGTTGTAGTTTTATAACCAGCCAAACTATTAGGTTCGTGTTGTTTTATGAATTGTTCATTATAAGGGCCTATTATAAAAGTTGTTTGAACATTTAAATTTTCGCAAAGTTTGATGAATGAAGTTAGTTCCTCATACCTATATTGACTTGATGTGTTAATTGGTTTAAACCAGTTTTTATCTTTAAAACTTTTTGAAATATTCCATGTGGTATCAATTAACGCTAAATTAGGATTGCCAAAATTGGAGTCATTTGTATAGTCGTATTTAGATGAAGAAACATATTTAAACTGAGATGCATATTCATCTGGGTATAGATGATATCGGAGATTGTTGAAGTAATTTTTTCTTGCCAATCGAAGTGTTTGTTCTGTATATTGACTTGCTTTCATAAACCAATTCAGATTGTCGGTGTAGGAAGTTACGGGTTTAAAAAAAGTGTAACTTTCTTCTTGCGATAATGTAAGTTCTGAGCATACTTTGTAGTTGCTATACCGGTTCCAGTATTCCATGTTAACTTCACAAAGGTCTGTTCTCCAGTATACAGGGTTAATGAAGTAAATTACTTTCAAAGAATTGACCTCAGATTTGTGATGTAGGAAAAGTGGAATATGGATACCACAAGTTCTTCCGGCTCCTGCTAGAACAGAGAATTTACTGTCATCAATGTCTGGGTCATTGTTTAGAAAGTCAAAATAATTACCACCATTAATATCTGTTGTTTCTGATGTGCCTAGAATTAAAAAACCGTTATTTTTTTTTATGGATTTATAAAATTCACTTAATTCAGTATTGTCATTATACTTCGTGTTAAAACCATTTAGTGTGTAGATCTGACGATTAATGTCTGCAGGGGTGAAATCTGGAATAAAGAAACCTATTAACAATAGACTTATGGCGCTAGTTGTAATGAAAAACCCATTTTTCATTAGGCTCTTTGTTTTATAAAATGATTTAATTAAATTCATATAATCAAATTATACATTGCAATTAATTGTTCTTCTGTATAATTAAAAAACAGCCAGCCAATTGTCACAAACATAAATGTTACTACTATGCTAATGAATTGATAACTTTTTGTTTTGGTAAATGCAATTTTTGGGCGGAATTTAACCGACCAAATTTTATTTACAGCTAGTCCGCACCCATGCCATAGTCCCCAGTATACAAAGTTAATCTTATCTCCGTGCCATAAGCCACAAATAATAAAAGTGGTCAAGTAACATAGTATGGTTACCGGTAATCTATGTTTTGAATGAAAAATTTTATTGTAGAGTAGGATGGAAGGTTTGAAAACATAAAGTTTTAAAAACGTAGAAAAAGTAATGTGCCAACGTTTCCAAAATTCAGATAAACTCGCAGAGATATAAGGATTGTTGAAGTTTTCGGGTGTTTTTATTCCAATCATATATGCAGAGCCAATAGCGATATCACTGTAACCCGAGAAATCTAGATATATGTATGCAGAATATGCCAATAAACTGAGGGTGATGGCAAATAGTGGAGAAAAACTGGCGGTGAGTGTTGTGTAATCTGTGGCGTATAGGATGATAAAAGGAACAATGCCGATTGTCTTTACTGCTCCAATGAATACGCGTGTAATGCCTGCAAAAAACAATGACCGGTGATATTTTAGTCTAGTGTTTTCTATCCAATAACTGAAATTGTTGTATGTGTCAATTGGTCCTGCAAGTATGGATGGG
>JBFHGR010000079.1:0-17008 GCA_041583015.1 Parvicella sp.
AATAGCATTGAAGTGAATGCTACGCGTTTTGGTTCTCCCAAACCTCATATCATAGACCGCTGGATGGATAGCGTGCCTGATGATTTTAAGTTTTCTTTGAAGATTCCTCAAGTGGTGACGCATCGCAAGGATATGAATGAGTACAAGGCGCGAGTTCGCTTGGATGAGTTCTTTGTAGCATTAGATCAGTTAGGTCCTAAAAACGGTGTTTCCTTTGCTGTAATGCCCAATTATTTACGTTACGAACACATAGACAAACTGCAAACCTTTGTTGAGCACTTACCAAAAGATGTTCCTTTTGCCATAGAACTAAGAGATCCTTCTTGGTATAGTGAGCAAGCCATTAATGATTGGTACAGTTTATTTAAGGCAAACAATATCATTCCTATTAATACAGCCACTTACGAAAGACGTGAAGTCATCCAACTCAAACTCACTAACGAACACCTTTTTGTTCGCTACGTAGGTCGTTTTGCACATCCTTCAGATTTGCTCCGTATTGACAATTGGGTAGCCAAGATTAAAGAACTAATTACGATTGGCGCTACCAGACATGTTTGGTTCTACGTGCATCAGCCTGGAGAAAATAGACAATGGGTAGTAGACTTTTTTAATACTTTTATTGATAAGTTAAATGTGGGTATGGGGTTGAATTTGAAGAGGTTGGAGGAGTATGGGGGGATGTTTTAGTCGTATACTTCCTATTCCAAATTCATATCTTTTAGCATTTCCAGCGAATAATAAACAGTCCTATATTTTGATTAAGTCAATTTTACCTTTGTCGTATGAATTATATTAAACTAATATTACTATCGTATCTGTTGTTATTGGGCTTTGTAGGGAGTTCGATGAAACGGAGGAGTATATGTCACGAAGAGTACAAAATGGATTCAGTCAGGATAACTGTAGAAAATTATATGGGTCACATTCGGTATCAATCTGTAATAAGAACATATGTAAATAGTATTCCTGTAGATTCTTTGAAATATACACCAGAAGCGGTTGGTGGTTATATGGGCATTTCCGTTGGTGTGCAATTAGGAAATCACATGCTTTTTACAAAACACGGAGATTATAACGGGAGAACATTAATTGTGAATGCTGCAGGTAAAATAGAAAGTATCATAGGAGGAGATAATTTTGTTGATGAAGACTCAAGTTTATTATTTACCACTTGGGAGTCTGATGATGCAGGTTTTGCTGTTTATGATTTAAGTAATGACAAGTTAATATTAGCAAAATGTGATGTGCTGCATAGACCAGAAAGTTTTCATAAGGTTGAAAACAATTATTATGCACTATGTTATGATGATACTAAAGATGTTAATGTCATTCGTCAATTTTTTCTTGCAACCGGGGAATATAGCAGAGCAGAAAACAGAAGTATAAGAATCAATGATTCAAATATATTAAAATGCATAACTACTTATCCAGAGAGTTGTGATTGAAGTATTCAATCCCTCCGCTCATATACGAAACATAATTCGACAAAGTCAATCCTTTCGTGTTCGCCACATCCAACATCCTTTACCAAATCTACAAAAACATTCCCATCCCCATAAAAACACATCCTAAAAATCCATCGTCCATAATCGTAAAATCGTTTATCGTAACATCGTATAATCCATCAACATCTTCCATAAATCGATAGTCCAATTCTCACATCTCGCACAGTTTATTCATTTACTAATGTTGCAATATCTATAATTTTTCCATTTTGGAATGTTACGACTTCATATAGTTTTCCATCCTCATTGTAGTATTCCCATTCACCATTTTCAATCCCATTTTCGTAATACTCAGTGGATGCTATTTTTCCTTTTGTTGCGTTGTATTTGTAGAATGTACCTTCTTTTTCACCGTTCTTAAAGTTTCCTTTTGCCAACAATGCACCATTAGTTGCATACATTTTATAAGCACCATTTAACTGACCATTTTTATAATTGCCTAATTCATGTATTTGACCATTTTCATAATATGACTTCCACTCTCCATCAGGTTTTGAAGCCTTATAATGTGTTAGTGATTTAATCTTTCCGGAAGGGTAATAGGTTTTGTGCTCACCATTTACTGGCTTTGGGTCTTCTTTTATTTTTCCAGAATCATGAACTTGTGGCTGCTTTTGGTGAACTATACTTTTTTTTATGTTCTCAAGATTCTTTTCCTTTTGGTATTGAGATGTGGTGTTATTTTGCTTTTTGTTGGAAGGGTAACTTTCCAATTTTAACATAGTCTTTTCGGTGCCATCTTCATTGAAAAGAATCGTTTTTCCTTGTTTGGTGCCTTTTACAAAGTTTTCTTTTGCTTTTACATTTCCATTTTCATAGTAAGAAACAGACTCACCATGCATCAAGTTATTTTCATATTTAGACTCAGAATAAATGGACCCATCTGGTCTGTATACAGTCCTTGTCCCGTGAATTTTTCCATTTCGCTTTTGATCTACAATCCATAAGTCGCCATTGTAATATCCTGCTGACAATAGGGTATCGTTGCTAAATTCAAATTCTTTATACTTCTTGCCATTAGCATCATATTGAGTATGAATTCCATGCATTTTCCCATCTACATAATGTTCTGTAATTGATAACTGACCTTCAGCAGTGTAATGTTTCCATTTACCATTTTTTTTGTCATCCAAATAGTTCCCAGTCATCTCTACCTTCCCATTGTCATAATATCTTGTAAATGGTCCAGTTAGCAAATTGTTGTCATAAATTTGGTCATTACTTATTTGCCCATTTGGAAAGTAGAATAAGGTCTTGCCATGTCGTAATCCACTTTTCATGTATTGTTCCACTTCCAGTACACCCGCTTGGGAGTAGAATTTCCATAGCCCTTCATGTTTGCCATCTACCATCTCTCCAACACCAGAAATAGTGCCGTTGTCATAATAAGTAGTGTCCTGTGCGTAATTTGAAATTGTAATAAGGAGGGGAAATAATAGTATATATCTGTAAAGCATAGTGTTTTTTTCTTTTGTCTCTCAACCAAAATTATGCCTAAATGTATAAAAATTAACAATTAATATTCCTACTCAATGCCGCTCACTTATTATTTAGTAACTATCAACTATCAACCATCAACCATCAACTATCAACCATCAACTATCAATTATCAACCATCAACTATTTTTTTCTCCCCACAAACCTAATCAACTTACTAACGCCATTGTGATACAATCCTTCATTGAGGTCAACTTCCACTTCCTCCAGTTGTAGGACGTCAAAAGCTGGGAAATCTGCTTTAATAGTATCCTCAGAAAATAGCATTTCAATTTTATCAGGACCTCCAACAGCAGGGTTGGCAATTCTTAGCGGTAGATTATTCTTGCTATAACCCTCCAAAATAAGTAACCCATTAGGTTTGATGAGTTCGGAAATTCTTTGGTGGTACATCGAGCGTATAGTAGGAGGGAAGTGTGCATAAATTAATGCGGCAACATCAAATGTTTTGGCTTTAAAGTCCATTTTCATAAAGTCGCCAACTTCATATTGTATTTCCACACCTGCTTTGGTTGCCAATTGTATCGCTTTCTTTTTTCCTTCAATACTGATGTCAAAAGCAACGACTTCCAAACCTTGTTGAGCTGCATATACAGCGTTTCTACCTTCGCCTTCCGCAGGAAGTAATATTTTTCCTTTTACTTTATATTGGTCCAAAGCTTCTTTAAAAAAACTATTTGGCGAAATACCATAAGCGTATGCCTTATCAGCATATCTATTGTCCCACATTTCTTTCATACTTCTATTTTTATATGATTCACTTCACGTATTCTTAATTAATATTTAACAACTCTCAACTATCCCAACTATCCATCGTCCATTGTCGTACAATCGATTGTCGTGTCATCGTCCCAACTATCAACTATCAATTAAAAGCCTCACCCCTCCCAACAAAAAAAGCGAATCACCAAACATAACGATTGATAATCCGCTTTATCTTAAACTAACTTTTTATTTCTTTTTCAGTATTTTATCAAGTACTACATCTTTAGGTAGTTTTTTAGTACAGAAGAACCAGTCTTTACAGTCCATATCTTCATCTACCATTCTGTCTTTTGCTGTACCACAAGATCCTGCAGGTCCTACTATTACATCATCTCCTGGTTGCCAATCTGCTGGAGTAGCCACATCAAATGCATCTGCCGCTTGAAGTGCCACAACTACTCTGTATAATTCTTCAAAGTTTCTTCCTAAACTAAGCGGGTAGTAGATGATTGTTCTAATGATTCCTTTTGGATCAATAAAGAATACAGCTCTCACGGCTTTTGTAGTATCTTCATTGGGTTGAATCATACCATATTTTTTGGCTACATCCATTTTGATGTCTTCTATCAACGGAAAGTTAACCTCAATGTCTTTCATCCCTTTGTACTCAATTTTTTCTTTGATAGTTCTCAACCAGGCTATGTGACTGTATAAACCGTCTATGGAAAGTCCAACTAATTTACAGTTTGCTTCTGCAAATTTATCCTCCATTGAGGCAAAAGTCATAAACTCAGATGTACATACTGGTGTGAAATCTGCTGGGTGACTAAACAATATAACCCAATCTCCGGCATAATCTGCAGGAAAGTTAATATCACCTTGGGTAGTTACTGCTTTAAATTCTGGAGCCTTATCTCCAATTCTTGGCATGCTAATGATTGCTTGTTCTTGATTTATAGTTTCCATAATTATCTGTTTTTGTTATTAATTATGTGCAAGGTATAAACTCCCTAACTATCTGTTGGTGCCTATTGTTACATACGTATCACTATGCCATTTTTATTAGTCTCCAACTCCCAACTATCAATTATCAATTATCAACCATCAACCATCAACTATCAACTATCAACTCCCAACTATTAACTATCCCAACTATCCATTATCGATTGTCGTGTCATCGTCCTAACTCCCCAACATTCAACTTAAACCTAAACTTTATCACTTTTTCGGTAGCCATACTAGCCATATCATCCCTGTCTTGTGGTGCTCCAGATTGTGGTTGTCCACCACCTGGTCTGCCTCCCGGAGGTCCTCCTTGGCCTCTTCCGCCACCTCCACCCGGAGGTCCGCCACCGCCATTACCTGGGCCACCGCCACTTGGAATAGGGGGAAGGTCTATACCTGGAACTTTTATACGAAATGAGAATAGGTCGGTTTTGATTATGTCGTCAACATAAAAACAGGACAATGGAATTTTAGCAAGATATACCATTGAACCATATTCATTAAAACTAAGTTGGAGGGAGACTCCTTGTACATCAGTAATAGGGTTAAATCCATTTTTAATTCCGTATAAACTTTGCGACATGAATTGATCCTGGAGTTTCAAGTATTCTGTTTGCATTTCTTTAGTGGGACCTTTTGCTCTTTCTTCTTCACGTTCAACTATTGGTCTTTCTTTTTTCTGATTACCAAATTCTGCTTTTAGTGGATAGAACAAACTAAAGTGATCTTTATATTTCTTTGTGGTGTCAAACCACATCTGTAACCCTGACATCATTATTTGACGTTGAACTATCTCATCGTTGATTTGCATTTTGATGTACAGAAAGTACTCGTCATTGGTTAATTCATAAGCAATCTTCGCTTTGTCGTCATAGTTTCTAGGAAGTCGGGTGTCGAATGTTGTTGTTGCCTGCCATTTCAATTCTTGCGCATTTGCTTTGAAAGAAATCAGTATAGCGCTTACAAAAACAAACATGAATGTTTTACGTACCATTGTTGTCTATTATTAGTTATGAATATTAATAGACGCAGTACAAATAACTATCCTTCTATTGAAATTATTTTTAACATCTGTTAACTTTTGTTGCTGTGAATGTTTTTCAATGATTTAATCGCAGTTTCATATCCAATTTGTATCAACTCATTGGTCAATCGCAAATCATATTCTGTGTATTCAGAAAGATTGGGCTGTATCACTATGTCGGCCATGGCAGTATGCTTCTTATCATTTTGTGCCATCATCAAATGAAAACTATTGAGTATCATCTCCATGATATTTGTAGGTCGTTTATAGGTGAAGTGAGCGTTCAAGTCTACTGCAATGGTATATGTTGCACCTAGTTTTTTCAATGACGGAATGGGGACATTTTCTATCAATCCTCCGTCTACCAACATAACATCATCAAATTCTCTTGGGTGGAAAATGCCGGGAATACAAGTGCTTGCTGTGACAGCTTCTGCTAATGGACCTTGGGTAATGGTGAATTTCTTGCCAGTACTAATATCTGTGGTTACTATCGCTAATGGAATATTTGCATCTTCTACATTTTTATCGCCTATATGTTCTTTAAGGAGTTTCCCTATTTCATCGTTATTCAATAAGCCGAATCGAGTCAATGAAATATGTGAAATATCCAACCATGCCAACCCCTCGGTGATTTCTTGAATCTCTTTCCAACTTTTCCCAAAGGCATAAAATGCAGCTGCCATCGCACCTATGCTAGTTCCTGTAATATAATCTATCTGAATGTTTTGCTCTTTAATCGCTCTTAAAACGCCAACATGTGCTGCTCCCAATGCTGCTCCTCCTCCCAAGGCTAAACCTATCTTTCTCATTTATTTAGTCATTTAAAATGACTTCAAATGTATAAATAATCCTTTGTACAAGGGTTTTATTCATAGTAAATGCTTCCTTAATTGTATTGACAAAGCCAATCATAGTCGAATAAATGGTTATTCCTTGATGATTTTTAATACCGCTTTTTTAGTGTCAGACGTAATGTCTATGATATAGACACCATTTGCCAAATCAGAAATGTCCATTTGAATGAATGAGTGATGTGCATACTGCTTTGAGATGTGATGCTTTCCTGTTAAATCTTTTACATTAACATGAATGTCAGTATATGATGCATTAAGATTGATGATAAAATAATCATCAGCAGGATTAGGGTATAGAGTGAGGGAAGACCCAAAATCATTTTGGGATACTTGTAAATCAAAATTAGCGTTGATTGAATCTGAAAATAAACATCCCATTTGTGTTGTAACTTCTACCCAATATGTGCCGGCTGAGTCTATCGCTATAGTAGAACCACTAGTACTGTCACTCCATAGATAACTTGCGTTAGGGTAGTAGGCATTTAGCACAATTGTATCGTCCCAATTTACTACGGTGTCATTTCCTAAGTCAAGATAGATGTCTTGCCACGACAATTGAATAGTGTCGCAATAGTCTATGTTGTAACTGTCGGTTGCTATAAGACTGTATTCTCCTGGAGTAGTTATCTTTGCTGTACTTGTACTGTCTCCGTTCGACCATAAGTAACCAACGTAGCCGGTACCTCCGTCTAGTGTTAAAGTATCTCCTTGGCAAAATAGATCATCGTTTATACCTAACAAATTAAGTTGTTGATGTGGATTTTTAAGCGCAACGAATCTAAACCAACTTTCATGTCCTTCTGTTAAGTCATTTAATCCATCGGCTAAATTGTCGTAGGCTGTTATCGCAATTGTGTCATACTGAAAAAGCGAAGATATTTCGAAAACTGTTGTGTCCAAAATGTCTATGGTATGCTCATAGGAATAACCATTAAAATTACCATAATGGATTTTATATCCTTTTGTATCTAACTCAGGGTTTACATCCCAAAATAGGGCTTTTCCGTTGCAGGTTTTTACCACTGTAGGAATATTAGGTCTGGAAATTGGAGCATTTGTATCAGGTGTAAAAAGGATTGGATTAATATTGACAAAAGTTTTGGAAGCATCGTCAAACCAATCCCAAATTTTGTTGCTAATAGTGGATACATTGGTAGTCCCCCAGTAGTTGTCTTGTGCTTCAATATCGCCTGAAGAATAGCCATTTTTTAATAAATAGGGAGAGTAGTTAGCGATAAAATTATTGTTGTAAATTTCTAATCCGGATTTTGTGTAATTATCCTCGATGAGACCAAAATCACTATTCACGTAATTTCCCTCAAATAAGTTTTCTGTAAATAGATGAAGACCTTTATTGGCTGTCTGCCATCGAGATAAATAAATAATACATGATGAATTGTCTTGTGTCAAACCTGAAGAGTTACAGTCTACAAAATGGTTTTGTTTATAGGTGCTAAGAATAGGAAATTGACCGCCCCATTGAGTTATTGCTCTTTGATTATAAACAAAAACATTATTGTTCAATAAAGCATTGTCAAAGATGTTTTTTAACTTCCCAATTATCAAGTTATGGGCTATTTCCATAGAATTGACAGAATTATCACTCACATAATTAATTCCAACTGATTCTGCAATGTCTCCGCCTATTATTATGTTATTGGTAATCTCGCCATTGTCACAGTTATATATGTGAAGGCCAAAGTATGTGTCTCTTAATATATTGTGAGTAACGTAAATGCCTGATGAATGATAGACCATTATACCAGAGTTGGAATAAGTATTACCAATACCATTTAATTGATTGTTTGTTATGTGTTTATAACTATTGTGAGATACAAGTTGAATACCTGAATTATTAATTACATTATTGGTTAGGTAAGTCTCTCCAGATGAAGCACCAGTAAGCCTAATCCCATCCGTACCGCTATTACTTATTGTACATTTATTGATGAAAATGTCTGCTCCAGTTCCTTCTATAGTTGCATCGCCATTATTAACGCTTTGTAAATAGCCACCATACTCTAAGTCGGCATTCTCTATTATGTTTCCATATAGGTAATTTCCGGATGCGTCAAAATTGGAAGCTTGAGAGGTTGAAGTAAAAATAATGGCATCCCAATAACCGGCTGATGGATTTGTATTATTGGCAGTAAATGTTATCCTCGCGGAATCTGTACCTATTGCGTTTAATTCACCATTTATTTGTAATGCTTTTTGAGCATAGAACTTAACAACGGTACCGGGTAGAATGGTTAGTTTAACACTGTCAGTAACAAGCGTATTGCCCGATATAATATAAGGATCATTTAAAGTATCCCAAATTGTGTTTGTCGTAATTAATCCAGATACATAGGTCTGAGTGTAGTAGTACTGAGCAAACATGAATAGTAAAAATGCTGCTGTTACTTTAAGTTTTTTGTACATAAATGTTGTTTATAGCTGGATGATAGTATACGAATGTATTAATTATTTAAAGTATTTAGTTTGTCTATTAAAAAAAAAAGAACAAATAATCTAGAATAGAATTCTTGATTTAACACAATGATTTGTTTGGTTTTAACGCTTCTGTAGTAAGAAAAATCTTGCTTTAGTTTTAAAAGATTACCGAATTGACGGTCCGCTTAACCTAGTTAATAGATACTTTTGCACACTAAACACATGCTACATCATGAAACAAATTGCATATTCCATATTAGACTTAGCCATTGTATCCAAAGGGAAAACTTTATTAGATACTTTCAATCACTCGTTGGCATTGGCTCAAGCAGCAGAGATTGCGGGTTATACAAGATTTTGGCTGGCAGAACATCACAATTCTGACGCCATTGGAAGTTGCGCTACGTCTATTTTAATAGGCAAAGTAGCAGATGGTACTAATAGCATTAGAGTAGGGTCGGGCGGTGTAATGTTGCCTAATCACTCTCCCTTAATTGTTGCTGAACAATTTGGAACTTTAGGAATCCTATATCCCAATCGCATTGATTTAGGGTTGGGACGTGCGCCTGGCACTGATCAGGCAACTGCTACAGCCATACGTTCTGATTTTCATCAAGCGGCCATGTCTTTCCCTGATGAGGTGCAGAAGATTCAAACTTATTTTTCTAAAGAAAATGCCACGGCTGCGGTTAGAGCAAATGTAGCCGAAGGTGTTGATGTACCACTGTATATTTTAGGGTCAAGCCCGGATAGTGCTCACCTTGCAGCCCAAAAAGGATTGCCTTACGCTTTTGCAAGTCATTTTGCTACCACACATTTGATGAATGCTTTTGAGATTTATCACCGTGAGTTTCAGCCTTCAGCTGTATTAGAGAAACCATATACATTGGCAGGTGTAAATATCATTGTAGCAGATACAGATGAAGAGGCGGAAAGAATTTCTACCTCATTGTACAAAATGATCATAAGTTTACTCACTGGCAAAAGAGGTAAAATGCAACCTCCAGAAATGATGACCAATGAATTACGTGAATTGAGTCAACATCCAAACGTTCAGCAAATGTTACGTTATTCGTTTATAGGAAGCAAAGAAACAGTCAAAAAAGAAATAAAAGCATTCATCGCAGCCACACAAGTGGATGAACTCATCGCAGTAACCAATATCTTCGATGGCGCAGATAGAATCAAATCATACCAACTTTTTGCTGAAATTATGAAAGAATTAAATAAAGGCAGTTGATAAATAGTTTTTGAGAAACAAGAAAAAATCCCCCAACTCGCTCATCAAATCCATCGTCCATAAATCGATAGTCCCACCCCCCAATATCTAACATCTAGCATCTAACATCTAGCGTCTAGCGTCTAGCATCTAACGTCTAACGTCTAGCGTCTAATATCTAGCGTCTAATATCTAGCGTCTAACATCTAACCCATCAATACACCCACAAACTAGCCCCACTAATCTTCGGGTACAGCCCATCCACCAATGGATAAACTCCCAATACCATAATTTCATTATCAGCCAAAGGCTCAATTTCCATAACTACTTTTCTAGCATCTCTAGAAGTGATAAACCTACCTGTTATCGCTGGATGCTCCACTGTAACGTTGGTATAGCGATACTTTCCTTCTTTGAATGGCACATCTTTAAATTGTTGCCTGCAGATCTGAAATTCAAATCCCTCCTCCGGTTTCCAGCGGTCATTAAAAAGGGAGGAGTTCTCAATGGTCAGAATATTGTCTTCTAATGTGCAGAAGATATCCTTGCTTTTGGCATCCTTTGCATATTTATAACCACTTACAGCAGATTTTGCTATATCGGCCTTTATTGTTTCTCTGAAATTCACATGGGATACAATACAATGGTGCACATGTTTGACAAACGCATTCCATTCAGCAATGGAGAATGTCATACCTGTTTTCTTCATCATAATCCAGATACCTTGGGCAAAATGTTGCGTACCTGGTTTAAAAGTGTTTGAAATTGCCCATCCAGAATCTGGATCTACATTCTTCATCCTATCAGATTGGGAAGGATCATACTTTCTAAAATACTGTTTTCCGTTTCGTTCGTAAAAGACCACGTTATCTACTTTACCGCTCAGTCTCATTATGCCTCTTGCTTTTCCCATTTCGGTAAGTTTTTTGATTACATTCTTACCAAAACATATCTTATGCCAAACAGCCCGATCACACTGTTAAAAAAGTCTAATCCCCTCACTTACTGACCCGCTATCAACCCGCTTATGACCCGCTTCCTTCCCGCTATTCTCCCGCTTATGCTTCCTGATAACTTAACCACGACTACGTGATAACCTCCTGCAGACCAGTCCGCAGCCAGTACATATTACTGCTATCACTAAACTCCTCCATCACTAAACTCCCAAATTATCACGTGAATCCAAGCCTATCCTCTCTAAGTCTTTCATCTCCCAGTCTTTCATCTCCAAGTCTTTCATCTCCCAGTCTTTCATCTCCCAGTCTTTTGTCTTAAAATCTTTCATCTTAAAGTCTTGAATCTCCCAATCTCAAAATCACAACCCCTCAACAAACTCCTTAAAAACAGCCTTATGTTTCTCCAAGTCCATGTCTGCAGATAAGGCAACACGTGCTATATAATCCTTATCTCCTTCCTTGGTTGTTCCTTGTGTAGAAGTAGCAGGAATTGTCCAGTAGCAACCTTTCAGTTGACCATAACTCACGCAGTATTTACTTTCTGTAGGAATTTGAGTAATCATCATGTTGATTAACTTAAGGTTCAATGTTCTTTTGTAGTTTTCTCTTTCTTCATGTGTTTCCCCTTTGGTAGGAAGATCCAATGAGAAGACAGAAGGTGTAAATCCTTGTGCTGCCAATTCTTCTGATACAAAGTTGATTTTTGCAGTAGGCAAGGTCTCTTGAATGAACGTAACAAACTCACGCGTATTCTTGTATGCATCCGCAATCCTTTGATTCATTGAAGGCATTTGCTTTGCCAATATTTCATATTGAAGGTCTGTTGCTTCATTGTCACAAAGCTCCAAATGCAATTCTATCTTATCCATCAAATCCATTGCTTTTTTATTGCCTACGCAATAGCCTGCAGTGCATTTCCCTCCACTTGGAAACTTAGAACCACTAGCATATGAAATAGTTCTCACGGATGATAGTATCTCATTGTCTCCTAAGAAGTTAACGTTTGGGCAAAAGGTTTGGTCTAGAATAAAAACAGGATCTATAGCTGTGTCTCCATTGGCTGTAGTGCGTGCCTTGCTCAAAGCGGCTCTTAGTTGGTCCATATCTGGTACCTCTACTCTTGGATTGGTAGGTATCTCGGCAATGATATAAGGAATAGCATCTTCTAGTGCTACCTTGCTCAATACTGTTTCTATACTGCTTACCATATCATTGTCGCCATCTACTGGTAAGTCTACAACTTCTACGTTAGGCAAGCAGGCTGCCACACGTCTGGCTTGGTCATTGGTTCCGCCATAGCAGTTTGGTGGTACTAAAAATTTAATGGCTTTTCCTTTATGATTTTCTTGTGCATAATCTATCAATCCCATCATGATAGCATATTGTATTGAAAGTCCACTGGATCCTACCAAGGCTTTTGTTGGTGAGTGGGTTATTGACTTAATGGATGCCACGGTTGAGGCTTTATCTGCCATCCTTGTGCTAGAATACGTACTTACCGATGCTGGGTCTACTAGTTCGTTCAATACAGCAAGTGCATTAACGGGTGTCGTGGAAATGGTTTCTCTTCTTCTTACGTGTTGTATCTCAGAAACATAATTTTCATTGGAGGCTCCATTTACTAGCAAAATACTACCGTAATGTGGGTGTACATTGATAATAAAATCTAAATTAGGGTTGGTCTCAAATTGACAAATGTTCGCTGGTCTTGATAAGAAAACGGTACTGCCATCAAAAGCAGTTACATCATCAATTGTTGCTATTTGCTTTAATTCAAAGTTATAGCCATATACTTTTTGGATAACCTCAGCATTAAAAAAATGGGGTAGTGAACCTGTATATACTATTTGAGTCTTTTTGTTGGCCAATAAGTTTTTTCTCAAAATAGCCAAAATAGGCGTTGTCCTAGATCCAAAACTAATTACATTTTGTGCCTTTGTTCCATGTAGTTTGGCTATCGCCCATTCTAGTACACATGATAATGGATGCCCTAGTCTAATGTAATCATATGCTGTAGGCAATTCATTTAATGCTGTAGCGTCAGTATTATTGTTATTATATAAATTCTCAAATAATTCTAAAAACTCTGTCTTAGCCAACTTCTCATTGTAAATATCCAATCTATGTGTGGTTAGATTTAACCAACCTGCTGGCATATTTTTTAATACTTCTTTTATATAATTAATCATTTTATTCGCTTCCATACTTTCCTCATTTAGATAGGTCGCGAAGGTACAATTAATAGAGAAAGTAGGAAAGCGTTATAGCAGGATTATTGTTTGGAAATACTTTTAAAACAGGTAATGCACCACAACTCCTGTAATGAACACTAACATAAAAGTGGCAATCATTATGGCCAACGTTTTGGAGTATCCCTTGGGTGTAATTTGTGATTGAGCATCCATTGATTTGATCAAAGGGTATAATCTCCAATAAAATGTAGAGGTAGAAATAATCAATGCAATCACACTGAAGGATTGTGTTTGCTCGTCTCCTGTAATGGCTATTACAGTGAGTAGTGCTATGAAGATTAATTTGGAACCTGCTATCCAATTGACTAAATACTTCACCAAATCATGTACTTCTGGTATTTCTTTAGATTTTTCATAGGCGTCAAAAACGCCTACTCCGTTTCCCTTGCGTGACTGTGGAAAGAAATATAATAAAACTACATTGGCGCCTTCCAAGATGATAAATAGGCAAATGATGACTGCTAAAATGTTCATGGTTGATCAGTGTTTATTTGATAAAGCATCCTTTCTTTATTCCATTTTATGGAAACGCCTTTTGCTTGTAGTAGTTTTTTATGTGTAATGATCCATCCATTGGTTTCTCCACTTGTTTTATATTTGGGGTAGGCATTGGGCTGTTCGTATGCGGCCAACTCTTCTGTATCCCAATTGTTCAAATGTTTGATTAATCCATCAATATCTTCTGGCCACCCAACGCTTTTGGGGTTAGTCTCATGCGCTGTTTGGGTGTTCTCTATGTCTATGTTTTCCTGCGCTTGACAGGTCAACAGAACAATAAAACTTGATAGAATAGTTAATAGATAACTTTTCATATTACTTTGTTTTTAATAAGGTAAAAGTAGTGAAAATGTTATTACTTTTATTGTGCACTTTGGCCAATGCTGTAAGACACTAATCTAACATTCTAAGATCAAAAATATAGACGGTTCCACTATCAATGTTTCTCTTAAATGTTCCATCCAATTGCTCAGAGAATGTAGCTATCATCTCTAATCCAAAAGAGTTCTCATCTGAATTTTCTATCCATTTTCCGTTGTCACTGTATTTAAATACAAGTTTATCGTCAGATACTTGATATAAATCTAATTTTATTTGACCGGTGTCTGTAGATTTAAAAGCATGTTTTACACTGTTGGAAAATAACTCGTTGTAGAGTAGCGCCAAGGGTACAAGCGTATTTAAGTTTAACTTCTCTGGCGTGATATTCAAGTCTATAGAAAGCGAAAGCCCAACATCTGGATAGGTGGATTTCAATTCTCTTGTAAGGTCTTCAAAGTAACTTTTTACATTCACACTCACCAAGTCTGTTTGGTATAGTTTTTCATGAATCAATGCCATAGTAGATATCCTACTGATAGAATCGGTAAAGTATTTTTTAGAAGTTTCATTCTTGATTTCGGAGGATTGTAATCGTAGTAAACTAGAAATAATTTGTAAGTTGTTTTTTACCCTATGGTGTATTTCTTTCAACATCACCACATTCAAATCATTCTGAGATTCAATGATTGTTTTTTTCTCCTGTAAATCTTTGTTTACACCTTGCAATTGAAGTTCGGCATATCTATTGGTCTCTAGAAAATGATAGGTAATATATCCAAATATAGTGGATGCCAAAATAGCATTAAATGCTTGAAATGACTTAATGTAAATGTTCACTTCTTTATGGTTGGCTATACTTACGTCAAATAAGAAATACATATAATATGACAATGATACAGCAAAGAATGTCAAGCCAAAGAAGCCCCATTTCTTTCCTAAAACAAAGTATCCAAAAATCACAATAGATAAATACCAAACTACACCTACGATATGAATCTTGTCTGTTATAAAATAAAAGCCAGTACTACAGACTGTCGTACCCAATATTAAAAATAGTTTTGCTGGTAATTCATACTTGCGCGTCTTATAAGTAATAACTATTGTAACTGCTAGAAAAACTAATGACCCTAGTGTAATCCATAAAGTGCTTGGTGCTAATATGCCTGATATTGTTGTGAAAAGTATCATTATACTAAAAACAGTCAGGCTTACCCTCCAAGTAAGTTTAAATCTTGCTTGGTCATAAAAATCGGAGTAATTAGTTTTTGGTGTTTTGAATATGTTGAACATAAAAGACAAGCAAGTTTACTAATTGGTATTTATTTAGATTATAAATTCTACAATTTGTTAAAACATGCAGATATTGACCTAAACAGGATTTGGCTCAAATATAATAATTAATCAATTGAGAGCGTCCAATGTTGATTATAAACTAGGCGTTTGTATTGCTCATTTTATTGGATTTTATAATGGACAATTTCTTAATTCAAAAGAAATAAGCGAGTTACAGATTCTTTAACTTTTTTACTAGCTTCAAAATTTAGTATACAAAAACCTTATTATTAATATATCGCTAATAATTACGCTTCTTAGCAAAGAGATCTTACCAATAGGAAAGGCATGATCAAATTCATCTGGAACTTGTTTAAGTAAACTAAAATAAGAACTATTTATTCAATAGGTTATTAGCCACCAATTGTGCATCTTGACAGTATTTATCATCACCCTTTAAAGTCCATTCACCGGTTTTGTCCACGTAGTATTTTACAGTTTTTTCCACCACTTTTTCATAACCACCAAAAGTATTGAGCATACTGATTACTTTTTTGTCGTATTCTTTCTTGTCTAGTTCACCTGCCAAGACTAATTTCCATTGCCTATTGATACGTTTAGACTTTTCCTTTATTTCATTATCCGAAGCCTTATGTGCCATTAAAAATAAAGAAAGTGCTTTTGCTTCTGGAGTTGGTTTTTCGATGTTACTTGCCATGATTTGTTTGTTGTGTCTTGATATTTTGGCAAATGTAATCCAATATTATCATTCTTTAATTTTTTCAAAGGTTTATTCCTTTGTATATCAATAAGAAAATGCTATCAAATTGTCTCGTCTGTTACCCACTTAATTTTAGGTGGGGCTACATAGTTTTTTATCTTTTCAAGTAGTGCTTCTACATTATCACTCACGAGTACTAAATCCAAATCACTTGCTTTCATAAAGCCTTTATCAGCCATGGTTTCCAACATGGTAATCAAAGGATCGTAATATCCATCAATGTTCAATAGTCCAATAGGTTTTTGATGTAGACCTAGTTGGGCCCAGGTCATCATTTCAAAGAATTCCTCTAGCGTGCCTAAACCTCCTGGAAGTGAAATAACTCCGTCACATAAATCGTTCATTTTCATTTTACGCTCATGCATTGATGCTACTACTATGAGTTCTGTCAATCCCGTATGTGCAATTTCTTTGGTCTTTAGAAATTTAGGTAATACACCTATTACTTTTCCGCCTGTTTTCAATGCGCCATTGGCAACTGCTCCCATCAAACCTATATCGGCACCACCGTACACTAATCCTATGTTTTGAGAGGCCATTGTTGCGCCAAGTATTGCTGCTTGTTTTTCATATTTCTCTTCCGTCCCTGAACTGGAGCCACAAAAGACAGTAATGTTGTTTATTTTCATATTATTTTAGCCGTAGATTACTACTGGGGTGAATATTATACCTGTTTG
>JBFHGR010000080.1:0-16953 GCA_041583015.1 Parvicella sp.
CAAATTGTGGCTTATTCATTAATCTCAAACATGTATAACTAGATGAGTTGGATAGATTGGTTAGTATTAGGAATGACTTTGGTGGCTATCGTGTGGTATGGAACATGGAAAACACGGAAAAATGCCACTTTAGAGAGTTATTTAAAAGGTAACAACGAGGATAATTGGTACACCATAGGGTTGTCAATTATGGCTACACAAGCCAGTGCCATCACAT
Source organism: Parvicella sp. (assembly GCA_041583015.1). Taxonomy (GTDB): domain Bacteria; phylum Bacteroidota; class Bacteroidia; order Flavobacteriales_D; family Parvicellaceae; genus Parvicella. The sequence continues at coordinate 218 of JBFHGR010000080.1, forward strand.
TTCTTTCGGCTACCGGACAAGGGTTTGGTCACGGTATGGGATTTGTACAATTCTATTTCGGATTGCCACTGGCCATGATTTTTATTTCGGTCTTCTTCCTTCCAATTTATTACAAATTAAAAGTCTTTACAGCATACGAATACCTAGAAAAAAGATTTGATTATAGAATCAGGGCGTTTACTGCTTTTCTTTTCTTAGTATCCAGAGGATTAGCAGCAGGTATCACCATCTATGCACCAGCTATTATCTTATCAAGCCTATTTGAATGGGACTTGAAACTTACCTGTGTTGGTATTGGAATGTTGGTAATCATCTATACAGTCTCCGGAGGAAGTAGAGCCGTTTCACTGACACAAAAGTGGCAAATGGGATTGATTATGACAGGAATGTTTGTGGCATTCTACTACATCCTTCAAGCTATTCCTTCAGACTTTTCATTTAGCGACAGTGTTAATATTGCTGGAGAAATGGGAAAAATGGAAATTGTCAACTATGAATTTGATGTCACCAAAAAATATAATATATGGGCAGGTTTGACTGGAGGATTCTTTTTGATGCTATCTTACTTTGGTACAGACCAATCACAAGTACAGCGATACCTTGGAGGTAAAAGTTTGAGAGAATCAAGATTAGGATTAATGTTCAATGGTATATTTAAAATTCCGATGCAATTCTTTATTGTATTTGTTGGAGTAATGCTGTTTGTAGCATACCAATTTAATGAGCCACCAGTTATCTTCAATGATTCAGGCATATCAGAGGAAACTCTATCGGACCCTGAATTAAAAAAATTAGCAAATTATCACTCTAATCTTTTTGAAACAAAAAAAGAAATGTTGATTCAATATCATGCAGACAATAATCCGAATACACTTCAAGAAATAAAAGAATTACAAATAGAGCAGGTACAAGTAAGAGAAGACTACAAAGAAGTTTTACAAAGCCTTGACGCTAGTTACAATCAAAAAGACGGAGACTATGTTTTCTTGACATTTGTGTTAAAATATTTACCACATGGCTTTATAGGATTATTATTAGCAGTGATCCTATCTGCCGCTATGTCTTCTACAGCTGGAGAATTAAACGCACTTGCATCTACCACAACAGTGGATTTTTACAAAAAATATTTCCAAAAAGATGACACTGAAAATGAGGTCAGAACAAGTCAATTCATCACGATAATGTGGGGAGGAGTTGCAATTTTCGTAGCGCTTGTGGCAGGACTTTTTGAAAACTTAATAGAATTAGTTAATATCCTAGGCTCATTGTTTTACGGAACAATCTTAGGCGTATTTCTAGTTGCTTTTTTCTTAAAAAAGATTGGTGCAACAGCTACTTTAATCGCTGCAGTTTTAGCAGAAGGAACTGTTCTAGCATTATTTATAGCTTCTAGGTTGTCTGATGACTTTCAAATTGGATATCTTTGGTACAACGTAATCGGAAGCGCTATGGTTATCCTAATTGCATTATTAACACAACTTATAATTTCTAATAAAAAACAAATAGAATCAACATGAAAAAATCATTTATTGTAGGATTATTATCCTTATCATTGTTAAGCGCAACTGCTCAAGACTTACCAAAACCAAGTCCGCTTTGTACATATTCTCAGGTAGTAGGGCTTACCCATGTGTCTTTAGAGTACTCTAGACCAAGTGTAAAAGAAAGAGAAATTTTCGGAAGTTTAGTTCCTTTTGATCAAGTTTGGAGACTTGGTGCAAACGCCCCAACAATGTTAACCGTTGATACCGAAATCATCTTTGAGGATCAAATTGTTAAACCTGGAAAGTATTCTGTTTTTGCAACACCTTCTAAAGATCATTGGAAAATTGAAATCAATACACCAATAGACAGTTGGTCTGTTGACAACTACAAAACATCAAAAAATGTCGCTACAATAAAAGTTAAACCTGAATCGAACAGTCATACAGAAAGTTTATCAATTACTGTAGAGGATATCACAGCTAATGACGGTAACATTGTAATTGCATGGGCAAAAACAAAAGTTGTAGTTCCTTTTAAATTAAATACTGATAAAACTGCTGTTGAAAATATTGAAGCAGCAATTAAAAAAGGAGAAAACTTAGACCAGGTGTATAGCAAAGCAGGTGCATACTACAGAGAGGGGAATGACTTAAAGCGAGCATTAAAATTCGCAGAAAAATCTATTGATATAAAAGAAGGTTACGCAAACCTTTTTCTAAAAGCAAGAATCTTGGCAGAAACAGGAAATAAAAAAGAAGCAATTAAATTGGCTGAAAACGCTCTTACATTGGCTAATAAAGCAAAATCAACAGGTTATGCTAAATTCATTGAAGGGACATTAGAAGGTTGGAAAAAATAATTCCAATTCCTTACATTAAAAGCCGGGCAATGCTCGGCTTTTTTTATGTCTATATTTTCTCTAAGTACTTATTCAATATCATTTTAAACTCATTTAACATCAAAGCTGTTGCTCCCCAAACCGTTTCATAACAAAACTCAAAATATGGCACTTCAATAAAAAAAGGATTATCCGAATATTTTGAAACTTGTACTTTCTTATTCTTGATTAATTTATCATTGAATAAATCTTCCAAAGGAACTTCCAAAACCTTCTCCACTTCTCTTGCATCAGGTATAAAAGCTGGTTCAAAATCAACCATGCCAACAAATGGGTTTACCAACATGTTACTAGGTGGAATATAAACATCGGTTAGTTCGCCAAGTATTTTTACTTTTTTTCTATCTAACCCAATCTCTTCTTCCATCTCTCTTAATGCATTATCCAAAGCACTCTCTCCTTCTTCCCTCTTTCCTCCAGGAAAACTCACTTGCCCACCATGAACGCCATCATAATCAGGTCGTAGCATTAATGCAAAAAACCATTCATCACCTTTTGGGTACAACAACATCATTGTAGAAGCGTGTCGTACCTCTACAGCCTCTTCAACAACATCCTTAGCAGACTTCCTTTGATAAGGCGCCATTATTTTATGAGCCTCAAGTCCCGGTAATTCTTGCTTCAACAAACTCTCAATGGCAATAATATGTGAATGATCTATCCTCAATTTGTTAATACATTGATGGGGAAAAAATCAATTCAACTAAATCTTTTACCCCGATTTAAAAGATTAATTTAACGGTTGTAAAAATAACCAAATATTATGTACAAAATTACTGAATCCTCTTCGCATTATAATGACCTTGAAAAGATGTCCACAAAGGAACTACTTTCAAACATTAATCAGGAAGATCAAAAAGTGGCTTTAGCTGTTCAAAAATGTATTCTCAATATCGAAAAATTAGTAGAAGACATCGTTCCTAGAATGCAAAAAGGCGGAAGGTTATTTTACCTAGGTGCAGGAACTAGCGGCAGGTTAGGCGTTGTGGACGCCTCGGAATGTCCTCCAACATTTGGTGTACCTCATGGAATGGTTATAGGTCTAATAGCAGGTGGAGACCTAGCCATAAGAAAAGCTGTAGAATTTGCTGAAGACAGTACCAATGAAGGCTGGAAAGACTTACAAGAAAACAATATAAATGAAAATGACACTGTAATTGGAATTGCTGCATCAGGCACTACACCATATGTCATGGGCGCTTTGGAAATGTGTCATAAAAATAACATTCTTACTGGCGGTATCACATGCAATCCTGGATCACCACTAGGCACCTATCCTAACCACCCAATTGTTGCAGAGGTAGGTCCTGAATTTGTAACTGGCAGTACAAGAATGAAATCTGGTACAGCGCAGAAACTGATTCTGAATATGATTTCCACTTCTGTAATGATTAAATTGGGAAAAGTAAAAGGCAACAAGATGGTGGATATGCAACTGAGCAACAACAAGTTGGTAGATCGAGGCACCAAAATGGTAATGGAAACTTTGAACGTCTCATATGAAAAAGCCAACGAACTTTTACTAAAACATGGCAGTGTTAGAGCTGCAGTTGAATCTCAAAAATAATCTAAACTATTTCTTTAATTCCTCTACCAAAGGGACCAACTTTTCTATCGTAACGTGATCCATTATTACAATTTTATACCATTGCGGATTCTTGTGATTATCTGGTACTAAACCATATTTCTTTGCAATAATTGGTTCTACAAAACGTGCGCGAATTGTAATAATATTAGAGAAGTCATTTCGATAATAATGAACACCTATATCATTCAACTGTTCACACATCCACTGGCATCTTTTCTGAAGAATGAATATTTTCTCTTGCCAACCATAAGGTCCATTTTTCATTAAAATCATCCAAACTGCCACAGCATTTGCACCAGATCTACTTCCTATTAAAGTAAAATCTTCTCCTTCTACATAACTAGCTTCTTTGGTGTTGGCGTATTGGATTAAGTTCTTTCTTATTAGGAATATACCTGTTCCATATGGAGCTTGTGCCATCTTGTGCGCATCCAAAGTAAAAGATGAGATGTGTTTATTTTCAAAAGTCAATTTAGAATTTTCGTCTGCAAAAGGATAGTAAAAACCACCATAAGCCGCATCAATATGAATTTTAAACTTGCAGTCTTGCGCAAGTAAAGCATCTATGTAACTGGCTACATTATCAACCGAGCCATACATGGTAGTCATCATATTGGAAATGACAATAAAATATTTTTTGCCTTTAGCCTTTGCTGCAGAAATACTTTCTATAACTTCTTCAATTAATACTTCACGGGTATTGTCTGTGACGCTTACTTTTTCTGTATCAATGGACAGTAAATTACCCGCTTTATCCATCGAATAGTGACAATCTTCACTGCAAAGAATGACAATTTCATCATTGGTTGCTTTAAACTCCTGTTGGAAATAGTTTCGATATATCCATATTGCCTGAATATTCGCCTCTGTTCCTCCAGAAGCAATATATCCATCATAGCCTTCGGATCCACATTTCAAAATATCCTCTGCACAAATGGCCAGCACTTCTCGTTCAATGTGTTGTGTCCCCGCAAAAAATGATTCCGACTCACCTAGCGTATGACATCCAATATTATTTGGATTTTGAACTAATGTAGACATAAAAGGTGCATCTTTTAAAAATGATGCATCCTGAGAAAAAACATTGCTATCTAGATGTGAGGCTGGTATACCTAAAACAGATTCATTGATATAATTGATGTTCTTGCTTAAAGCATCAAAGACTTTTTGCTTAATTTCCTCCTGTGATTTTTTAACCCAAGTTTTCATTATGACTTTCTTTTCTGCAAAAGTAGATAGTTATACCTCCTAGAAAATGATTATTATCATTTTGAAAATAAAAAACACCAATCAAATATCATTTTAGCAGAAGTACTAAAACAATGATGATTTCACAAAGAACATGCTTTTGGAAAACAAGTAGTAACCTCCCATTTATTTTTATTCCTATGTAGAATTAGCACCAAACTGTATACTTTTTTCCCATCATTAAATTTACTTTCTCCGATTCCTTGAACAAACAAACTTTCAGGAAAAGTAAACTGAAGTTCCAACTGTGAGAAATTCACATTATTAAACTTAACTAGATTTCCATATTCAATAATTTTGGGTATCAACTCATTACTATCTGTTATAAATTCTGAATAAAATTTAGAGCCATCATACAAAACTGATTTTTGCAGTGTGGTTTTGCTCATCATCTCTTTAAACCTATCAGGAATTACCAGTAGATGACGAGCAACATGTAACTGACTCTTGATAGGAAACGATAAGTTTTGCAATAGCATTTTCGTTTTTGAATCCATAATGTAATGACAAAAAAAATCCTCTAACTCAAAAGAGAAAGAGGATTCTATTTTATTTCTTAAAATTAGTTAGCAAATAAACGCATTACTTGCTCTAATTTTTCTTTCAATTCTCTTCTATCTACAATAAAGTCTAAGAATCCGTGCTCTAATAAGAATTCACTTGTTTGGAATCCTTCTGGAAGGTCTTTCCCCACAGTGTCTCTTACAACTCTAGGTCCAGCAAAAGCAATCAACGCTTTAGGCTCTGCAATATTGATATCTCCCAACATAGCAAATGACGCTGTAATCCCTCCTGTAGTAGGATCTGTCACAAATGATATATACGGCAATTTAGCATCTGCTAATTGTGTTAACCTCGCAGAGGTTTTTGCCATTTGCATTAATGAAAAACCAGCTTCCATCATTCTTGCTCCACCTGATTTTGAAATCATCATGAATGGACATTTCTTTTTGATGGCATATTGAATCGCTCTTGAAATTTTCTCACCTACTACAGACCCCATAGAGCCTCCAATAAAAGCAAAATCCATACATGCTACAACCAAAGGTTGTCCTGAAGTCTTCCCATATGCACAAGAAACAGCATCATTTAATCCTGTCTTCTTCATTGTTGCTTCAATTCTATCCACATACTTCTTCGTATCTTCAAATTCAAGAGGATCGCCAGATTTCAAATCTTTATCTAGTTCTTTAAATTTATTATCATCAAAGATAATTTCAAAGTATTCTGCGGAGCCAATTCTTTCGTGATAACCTTCTGTAGGTGTTACGAAATGATTTGCTTCCAGCACTTTAGTATCTATTATTTCTCCTCCAGGAGTTTTATACCAAAGCCCATCAGGCGTTTCTTTCTTCTCTTTTGTAGGGGTAACAATCCCCTTCATTTTTCTTGTAAACCAACTCATAATTACAATTTTTTGTGGTTAAAACTCTTGAAATTATGCGATTGTAATCGACTCATCCAAATATACATCTTGGATAGCGTTCAATAAAGCAACACCATCTTTCATGTCTTTTTGGAAAGCTTTTCGTCCTGAAATCAAACCATGACCTCCAGCTCTTTTGTTTACAACTGCTGTTGTAACCGCTTGGTGTAAGTCAGATTGTCCATCTCCAGTAGATGCTCCTCCTGAGTTAATCAAACCATTTCTACCCATGTAGCAATTAGCTACTTGGTAACGAGTTAAATCAATTGGGTGGTCCGTAGTTAAATCAGAATATACTTTTTTATGCGTTTTACCAAAGTTAACAGCATTGTATCCGCCATTATTTTCCGGTAATTTTTGTTTGATAATATCAGCTTGAATAGTTACACCTAAGTGATTAGCTTGTGCTGTCAAATCTGCAGAAACATGGTAATCAACTCCGTCTTTCTTGAAAGCGCTATTTCTAGTATAGCACCAAAGGATTGTTGCCATCCCTAATTCATGTGCTCTTTCGAAAGCCGCTGCCACTTCGATGATTTGTCTATTGCTATCCTCACTTCCGAAGTAGATTGTCGCTCCAACAGCAGTTGCGCCTAGATTCCAAGCTTCATCAACACTCCCAAACATGATTTGCTCATATTTCTCTGGGTAAGTCAACATTTCATTGTGGTTTAATTTAACAATAAAAGGAATTTTGTGAGCGTATTGTCTGCTTACAGATGCCAAAACACCAAATGTAGAAGCAACTGCATTACATCCTCCTTCGATAGCTAATTTCACGATATTTTCAGAATCAAAATAAATAGGATTTGGTGCAAAAGAAGCGCTAGCACTATGCTCAATCCCTTGATCTACTGGAAGAATAGATACATAACCAGTATTGGCTAATCTACCCGTACCATACAAAGCCTGAAGACTTCTCAAGACTTGAGGGCTTCTATTGGACATTCCAAAGCATCTGTCTACAAAGTCAGTACCTGGCAAATGTAACATATCTTTAGTAATGGTATTACACTTATGCTCTAATAGAGATTGCCCGTCTGCACCTAATATTTCTACTGTTTTTGACATTATTTTAATTTTTTATATTCAAAATTGGACGACAAATTTACGATTTTTTTGTTAGATGCTCCATTTAGGGAAAGAAAGGTGTGAAGGAATGTTAGAATTAGTTAAGTCTGCTCCCTGTTCTAAATCCTCTCTTAACTTCTAAAATTTCTTTTTTTCTTGTTAGAATTTCTATTTATGTTCAATTCAGCATGATATTGAGTCACATCAAATGCAGTAATAAAGTGAACCATTTATAGAATATATTTTTTTTTAATTCATTTGACACTTATTTTTACATGCGAATTAATAAACACATTCAGATGAAGATATTTTTACTTTCAATCACCTGCCTTTCATTCCTTTCTGTTTTTACTCAAATCCCTAGCAATTTAGAATCTACATTAAATACTACGGTTGACAATTATGTTGCTGGTAAATCCACTCGTGGATTATCAGCCTCTATTTACCATAGCAACTCAGACAATTTTGCTTCTTTTGTTCGTGGATATTCACACATCGAGAACGGATCTCAAGTGCCAATTGATGAATTTATGTTTTTCTCATTAGGAAGTAATTCCAAAATACTCTCCAGTGTTGTTCTCTTACGTCTTCAAGAGCAAGGTCTTTTAGATTTGGATGACCCTATTAATGACTACATCCCTAATGTTTCTACCAATATAGATGGTGCAATTACCATAAAGCAATTACTTCAGCACCGCAGTGGGCTATACGACTACATAAACGTAGATGCCTTGGATTCTATGAATGCTGACTACAATAGATATTGGACACCTCAAGAGATTGTCGATAAATTTGTCTTAGCACCAATAGCAAATCCTGGAGTTACCTATAAATACTGCAACACTAATTATCTTTTAGCAGGTATGATAATAGAAGCGGTTACTTCTCAAACTTTTGGAGATGCTGTAAATGATTTGGTTTTCACACCTGGACAAGTAGATAGTCTTTACTTAATGGGATTTCATCCTGTGGAAGGACGAAAAGCCCATGCATGGGACCACCAATTGCTTACACCTGTTAATGGAGACATAGACAACATCCCTACTACATCTCCAGGTTGTTTCAGTTGGGCTGCTGGTGGTTATTGGGGAAAACCTTCGGGATTGGCTCAATTGTATAAAGCCATCTTCATTGATCAAACAATCATCAACAGTAGTTCTCTAAATGAACTAGAAACTTTCACAAATACCGGTTCACCTCAACCATACAACAGATATGGACTTGGAATTTATGTTGTAAACCTAACTGCACTAACTGCTAGATTTCATACTGGTTCATGGTGGCAATTATCCGCTGTTGGAGTGGATGTAGAAAATAATAATATCGCTGTGGTATCTATCAATGATACCGAAGGGCTATCAACTTCCATTGACTATTCCAACTTGATGATTCAAATGCTTTTAGATATGAAAGCAGCAGATGAAACAGCAGGATTGGCAGAAAATGAGAATTCAATACTAATCACGGAACTTACAGACAATACATTTTCTTTCTCTAAACCAAGTGATTTAATTGTGTATGATACTTTGGGTAATAAAATGCTTTCGAAGCAAAATATTTCATTGATAAATCTATCTTCTTTACCCGTTGGTATGTACATTCTTAATTTGGGATCGCAAACCAAAAAAGTGGTTATTAAATAGTGACTATTATCTCAGTTACCTCAAGCAAATATTTCACTGATTTTATTTAAAACAACACTTTAAGCGGTGACAACTATAAAATCAGAGGATAGAACAGTGTGCACTTTCTAACATTTACTGTTGTCAATTGGATTGATTACACTAAGAAAGTAGTAACTCGCCACAATTATTATCATAAGTCCTTTTGAACAGCTTTTTAACGATAATCACATGATTGTTAATCACATACCCCACCATCTATGCCAGTTCTATCACTTAAATTTTATACTTTTACAATCAATCCCCCTCTTTATGAAAATTGTTTTACTCTCCCTTTTGATACTGAATGTGATATTTGCCTCTTCTCAAGAGCATATGATAAAATCTATAGTTGTGGACTACGATTATGGAAAATTGAATCCCAATGAAAACCAATATGGGATGCTTCATAGTGACACAATTGAATATGACATAAATGGAAACAAGACAAGGGAGGTTCTTGGCATGGACGGCATAAGCTATTATGTTGATTATTTTAACTATGAAGATGGGCTTCTGACCTCGAGAACAGACAATAGCAATAGTAAATTACTTTTCTATTATACTGAAGACAGATTGGACTCATCTAAAGCTTTTGGTAGTTACAACAATTTATTAAATGAAGAATATTTTTTTTATGACACCTCTTCGAAACTAATTAAAACCACTGTTTGGTACCCTGTTTTGCAAAGAGAAGACAGTACCATTTATTCATACGGTGAAGATTGGATTCGAAAAGTAAATTTTTCTACTCCCGTATCTAGTGAGGATAAGCAAATATTCTATAATGAGAAGGGAGACGAAAAAGAATCGTATATATTCTATAAAAATGGTAAAGTGTGGTGTGAGAAATATGAATACACGTACGACTCCAAAGGCAATTGGATTTCAAAAACAACCTTAGAAAGATTAAAAGACGAAAATGGCGTTAGAGGCAAGTGGAAAAAAGGACCTTATGTAGTTAAAAGAAAGATTGTTTATTATTAATGAACTTGCTTTTTTTTAATTCTACACTCTTCATTTGTAACGTGAGATTTCGCCTACTTCTATGGACGAATAGTTTTCGTGCGTTACTTCCGAAGACTCGAAAGCACTTCTCAGACATCCTCGTTGCGCTTCGCTAAACAAGGATGAGAACTTCAATCCCCCATTTCACAATCTATTTATTACATTACTTAATCAAACACATTGCTTCATTAATCAATTGTTACATTGCTACATTACCCAACCCCTCTCGTCATCCTTGGGTTATCCTCTTCCACATTTAATAACTTCAAGCGCTCTAATGAAATGGTCTCTATGGAATAGACTCCCAATTCATTTATCACCCTTCCTTTTATCAAGTAGCAACCATAACCTCTAAATGGAAACATTTTATTGACAATAGGAAATTGGACCGTATCCAACCACTTGCCATTCAAATCCAAGAAAGTACCAAAACTCATCTCCTGTCCTCCGTGAGTTTTTGTTCTTTTTCGGTGAACCAAATTGCCAACTATTTCAATGTACTTTCCTAAATAATTGGGTAAATCTGCAGCGACTAATTTTGTTGCGGGTAAATCTGCTATTAATTCGAAATGAGAAAACTGCAAAGGGAAATTCAACAACTCAATATGATCGTAGGCCTTTTCTAAATCACTCTGCTGAAATTCTGGTATGTGATATTGCTTTCTTTCCACAGGAAACAAAGTGGCTTTGGGTTTGTTTTTCTTATCACTTCCTAATGCCAAGTGTGCTTTCCACAATAATTTTGTCTTAGATTCTCCAGTAAAATCAAAACCATTCACCCGGACCAATAAACGTAATTGATCTAATGAAATAGGAACTCTACTCAAAAAATCTTCAAAAGATTGATAAATACCATTTTGCAAACGCTCTTTTACCACTTGTTGAATAACCGCATCTTCCAAGCCATTGACAAAATGTAACCCCATCCAAATAGTATTTCCCTCTACCAAAGTATAACTTTCACTTGTATTGACACAAGGTGGTTGAACATCTGCACCATGCATCTTGGCTTCATGCAAATACACTTCTCTACTAAAAAAACCGCCACCATTATTAACAGTAGCCACCATGTATTCAATAGGATAATACGCCTTGAGATACAGCGCCTGAAAACTCTCCACAGCATACGATGCCGAATGTCCTTTGGGAAATGCGTAGCCAGCAAAACTTTCTATCTGTCGCCAAATATCCTGAGTAACCTTATCTGGATAGTTATAAGACTTACAATTCTTAAAAAAGGTTTCTTTCACCGCTGTAAACTCATCTCGAGAACGATACTTACCACTCATGCCTCTTCTCAAAACATCTGCTTCAGTGAGTGTGAGTCCTGCAAAAAGGTGAGCCACCTTTATCACATCTTCTTGGTAAACCATAATACCGTATGTATCTTCTAGTATCTTGTATAGTTCGGGTAGCGCATCTTTGGCTTTTTGTCTTCTTTCTAAATTTTGATAACGTAGGATGTACTCTCGCATCATGCCACTCTGCGCCACACCAGGCCTAATGATAGAACTTGCGGCTACCAAAGTAACATAATTATCTGCTTGTAATTTTTGCAACAGATTTCGCATAGCAGGAGATTCTACATAAAAGCATCCTACAGCATCACCCGCCTTAATCAGTTCTTTTACTTTTGGATCATTCTTTAGTTTTTCTATCTGGTGCACATCCACATCTACACCTCTATTTCTCTTGATAATTGCCACCGAGTCTTTTATTTTACCCAATCCTCTTTGACCTAGAATATCAAATTTGGCCAAGCCAATATCTTCTGCTTCCAACATGCTAAAATGTGTGGTAGGAAATCCTTTGGGAGGCATATTGGTAGCCGTATAATTATAAATGCTCTCATCAGAAATCACAATACCGCTAGAATGAACACTCATGTGACTTGGCAAACCGCTAATCAACTGACTGTATCGAAGAATTAATCCTCCAACATCATCTAGTTGCTCCCTGCTTTTATCTTGTTGTACTTTCTTAATTTCATCTGCTGGCAACCCGAGTACTTTCCCTAATTCTCGAATCACAGACTTGTACTGAAAGGTGATATAATTACCCACCAAAGCAGTGTGATTAGATCCGTATTGATCAAACAGGTGCTGTGTAACTTCATTCCTGTCTTTGGTAGAAAAATCAATATCAAAATCTGGAGGACTGCTTCTAGAAGGATTAATGAATCGTTCAAAGTATAAATCTAATTCAATGGGATCTACATCTGTGATTCTCAAGAGATACGCCACTATACTATTGGCACCACTTCCCCTACCTACGTAGTAGAAATTTCTGCTTCGCGCAAAACTGACCAACTCCCAATTAATTAAAAAATACGCACTGAAGTTAAGTTTCTTAATCATGGCCAGTTCTTTCTCTAACCTTTCAAACACCACAGCACCAGGATTGCTATACCTATATTTCAATCCTTTTTTACACTCTTCTTCCAACAAGTAATAATCTTCACTCACTGAATTTCTAAAAACCTTCTTATTCTTAGCTGTTTTAAAATCAAACTCAATGGCACAATCAATGAGAATGGATTTTGTGTTCAATACTATTTGCGGGTATTGCTCATAGTGGTTTTCCAATACTCGCATCGGCATCATCATTTCATCAGGCCATGCTTCTTCAGACTTGGGCAACTGACTCAACAACACATTCACATCAATTGCCCGGAGTAATCTATGCGCATTGTAAGTCCGTTTATTGGTAAAAGTAACTGGATGCAAGATGACCAACTTATTGGAATATTTCCAAGGAGAAAATTGCAACTTCAACACCTCAGAAGGTCGAACGCCTACGTATTCATGATCTGCCAATTTTCTATACTTCCTACCCATAGGATAAACCACATAAGCATTAGAAAAAGTGGGCGCATCTTCTTCAAAAGGTTTACGCTCATGCAAATGAAAAGACAAATGTAAATTCAACTCTTTGAAACCTTCATTATTTCTAGCAATTCCAATATACTGTTGCTTTGATCCATTTCTAAAATCAATTCCCACAATGGGCTTCACATCATATTTAGGCGCCAATCGAATAAAATCCAAACTTGCCGAAGTGCTATTTATATCCGTCAATACCACATGCTGATAACCGTTCTCTTTGGCCAACTGAAGTAAATCTTCGGGCGAAATAGTACCGTAGGTATAACTGTAATATGTGTGGTTGTTTAACATTTTTAGATACTAGATTTCAGACGCTAGATACTAGATTTTTTGATTATTCGATTTAACGACTTTTTCATATTCGCTTTGCTCACTTTTGGGGCGCTACGTTTTAGGTTTGTTTTAGATGCTTTCATCATCTTGGCAGAAGTATTTAGCACCTATCATCAAAACTCCTTATAAACGTAGCGCCCTAAAAATCAACACCTTTTTTTTGCGATTATTCGATTGTACGACAAACGATTATTCGACTTTTTTTCACACTTGCAAATCAACTTTTGAGCTCTGCAAACGCTCTTCTCAAACATCCTCGTTATGCTTCTCTAAACAAGGATGAGGGTTATGCTCAAAGTTCACCTTATTAAATGGTAGTTCATTCTATTTTAAAATTCATTATCATCTAATTATTTTCTCATTACCTAATTAAAAAGCATTGCTACATTAATCAATTGCCAAATTGTTACATTAAAAAAACTAAGCTCTTCGATGCGCAGGAATAACCGGAGGTTCTCCATTAAAAGGATTTCCCATCACAGCCACATTAGACTTCAAACTTACTGCTCGCATTACTGCTTTGTGTCCGTAGCGATTACGCATGCTATCCATAGCTTGGTAAAGTGCTATTTTCTTTTCTGTATCATCAAAAAGATTGATTTGATATCCTCCGCCTACCAAACTACTTGCTCTTACTCCGATTAACCTGATCATCATTCTTCTTTCGTACAAGGACATAAACAAAGACTGAATGGTATCAATAATTATGTCATCTGCTGCAGTATATGCAATCCTCAACTGCTTACTTGTGGTTCTAAAATCTGAGTAACGAATCTTTACTGTAATGCAAGAAGTCAGTTTATCTCCTTTGCGCAAAGCATAGGAAATACTCTCCCCCATGGCAATAAAAATATTTTTTAGTTTTTCCATATCTATGGTATCTTTTTGAAAGGTTCTCTCCAGAGAAATAGACTTTCGTTCGTTATAAGGAATGATAGGACTGTTATCTATTCCGTTGCATTTTTTCCAAATAGACGTTCCATTTTTACCCATCAAATTTTGCATCAACTCTATGGGCATTGCTTGTACATGCGCTACTTTTTTCACCCCCATCTCTCGTAGGCTTTTGTAAGTCTCTAGTCCCACACTTGGTATTTTCCGGATGGAAAGTGGCGCTAGAAAAGGAATCTCAAAACCTTTGCTAATTTGTTTATGATTATTAGGCTTTGCTTCTCCTGTCCCAACCTTAGCAACGGTTTTATTGGTAGACAAAGCAAATGAAATAGGCAATCCTGTTTCTCTGATAATCTTAGTTCTGAGTTCTTGCGACCATTTATAACAGCCATAAAATCGATCCATCCCAGTAACATCTATATAGAATTCATCAATAGATGATTTTTCATAAATGGGAGATTCTTCCTTGATGATATCCGTTACTTCTTTGGAAAACTTACTATAAGTACTCGCGTTTCCATTAAGCAAAATAGCCTCTGGACACAACTGCCTTGCCGTACGCATGGGCATAGCAGCATGAACACCAAAAGCTCTCGCCTCATAACTACAGGACGCCACTACTCCTCTACTGCTCGTTCCGCCAATAATTACTGGACGTCCATTCAAGCGGCTGTCTGCCCTTCTCTCGCAGGAGACAAAGAAAGAATCAAGGTCAATATGTACAATAGATCTGTTCATGGGTGCAAAATTAAATTTGTTTGTTTCAATTATTATCTTAAATTTGTTTCAATTTGAAACAACAAAGATGATAGTTAACAACTTAAAATATTTACGTACTCAATTTAAAAGTCTTACACAGCAACAACTTTCTGATGCTATTGCAGTGAGCAGATCGAGATACGCATCTTACGAATCGGGAAGAATTGAGACTCCTATAGATGTATTAATAAGAATTTCTAAATTTTACAACGTCACTATAGATGTTATGTTGAAAGTGGACATCTCCAAAGTAGAGATCAGTCACTTGATGAAACTGGATAACAATAGGATTTTACTTCCGCTTAAAATGGATGCAGATGGCAATGATAATTACATCGAATTAATTCCAGATAAAATATCTGCGGGCTACCTAGAAGGTTATTCTGACGCTGAGTATATTGATAATTTATCCACTTTTAGTCTTCCATTTTTGCCAACAGGAAAACACAGAGCCTTCCAAATAGAAGGAGAATCTATGTTGCCTGTAAAAAGCGGCTCATACATTGTAGGAAAATATATTGAAAACATTAAACAAATAGTGGATGGAAGAACTTACGTAGTACTTACTCAACGAGATGGATGTACCTACAAAAGAGTCTTCAAGGATGATGATAACAAGGTATTAAAACTACACCCAGACAATCCAGAGTTTTCTGAGTACGAAGTTCCCTATAACGATGTCCTTGAGATTTGGGAATTTACTTGCTGCATCAATACGCAAGAATACAAACCTGAGGAAATTAATATGGGAAGTATCATGAATATGTTGCGAGAATTGAAGGTGGATTTGAAGGGAGTGGGAATATGATGTTTAGATGATAGACCGCTGCGCTTTTAGACGATGGAACGCTGCGCTCCTAGACTAAAGATAATAGACTTTTAGGTCGCTTCGCTTTAGGGCGTTTCGTGGGCGAAACTTTTAGGGGTGGGATAATTAATAAACGGAAAATTACTTTACAAAAGTATTGAGCATACACGCGAAGGGATTGGTTTCACCGAACTTTGTTTCAAGCGGTAGCGGTGTACTTTAAAAATATCGTTTAATCATTTGTCGCAAAATCGACTAGCCCCCAATAGCAGTCATAGGTCTTTGATCGAGTAACGTCTTTTTATCAGTAAAGTCAATACCTGCATTTTGCGGATGTTTGTTGGCGATGGAATTTTGTATGTGTGACATTAAATCGCCACCAGCGCGAAGAACTGAAAGTAAATCTGTTTCATCTGCTGAGAAAAGACAATTTTTAATTTTACCATCTGCGGTAAGACGAATTCTATTGCAAGTGCCACAAAAAGAGTTAGTAATGGTGCTAATAAAACCGAAAGAACCTTTGGCCCCAGTTATTTGGTAATCTCTAGCAATGATATGCTCTCCATCTTGCAATTTGGAAATGGAATTTTCAGGATAACTATTTTTCACCTCATCCAACATCACTTGCTGACTCACAACTTTGCTCCAATCCCATTTATTACCATCAAAAGG
>JBFHGR010000081.1:0-16733 GCA_041583015.1 Parvicella sp.
AAGGTATACGTTGTTGCAGAGAACACCAGTATGATTAAATGTGTTTCACGTGTGAATGTAAATATTGCTCCGACCTAAAGTTTGGAAGTCAAGAGGGGTTATTCAATGTTCTTTAAAAAAAATGTAATTAATTATCCGAGGTTGGTAAATACTTGTAGAACATCTTCATCTTCTTCAAACCTTTCAATCATTTTATCGATGATTTCTTGCTGTTCTTCGTCTAAAGTTACTGTAGTTAGAGGATTTCTAACATATTCTGCGGAGTCGATATCAATACCTTTTTCTTCCAATGCTTTTTGCATTGAACCGAAGTCAGCAAAATCAGTAACAATTAAAATTTCTTCTTCGTCACCTTCAATTTCTTCAAGTCCAAAATCAATTAATTCGAACTCTAGTTCTTCAATATCTAATCCTGTATTTTTAATGGTGAAATTGGCTTTTCGATCAAATATAAATTCCAAAGAACCATTAGTTCCTAGGCTACCTTCAGCCTTTTTGAATATGTTACGAATATTAGCCACAGTTCTTGTTGGATTGTCAGTTGCTGTTTCAATGAACACGGCTACACCAAAAGGACCGTAACCTTCGTAATTCACTTCATCCATGTTTGCAGAATCCTTAGAAGAAGCTTTCTTTATGGCGTTTTCTACATTAGTTTTAGGCATGTTTGCTGCCTTGGCGTTTTGAATTGCTACACGAAGTCGGGCATTGTTGTCTGGATTTGGGCCGCCTTCTTTTACTGCCATAGAGATTTCTTTGCCAATTCGAGTAAAGGTTTTGGCCATAGCACCCCATCTTTTCATTTTTCTTGCCTTTCTAAATTCAAATGCTCTTCCCATGATTCAACGTTTATGATAATGAATTTCACAAAAATATAAAATCATGAGGTAAAATCTTAATCTTCATCATTATTTATTTCATGTTACACAAACATCGCTTGATTTGTTTTTGAGTTAGAACTAGGTTTTCTAATTGCTCTTATTGTCTTTAAGGTGTTGTTGTATAGGGGTTTATATGCGTGGATGTTCTCAGTGATTTATCGATTTGTTTTTGCAGTTTAAACTTTTCAATCCATCGCTATGGTGTAACTGTTAACAAAAAAACTTATATTTACCATCTTATTAAAATTAGAATAATGTTTAAGTGCATAGTAGTTGACGATGACGCAATGTCAAGAGTGTCTGTAAAGAAGTGTGTAGAAAGGCATCCGGATTTGGAGTTTTTATATGAATTCGATTCTGCTAAGGAAGCATTAATTCAAATCCCCGACCTTAAGCCAGATTTAATTTTCTTAGATATTGAAATGCCAGAAATGACAGGATTGGAGTTCATTTCTGCCTTGTCATCTCAAGCGCACGTAATTATTATTTCTTCAAAAGCAGAATATGCAATTGATGCCTTTGATTTTAATGTAACGGATTATTTGACTAAACCAGTAGATTTTGATAGATTCTGTAAAGCTGTAGAACGTGTAGCTCAAATTAATTCAAACGTTTCTGTAAGCGCTGAGGAGGTGAATAACCTTTTTGTTAAAGCGGATTCGAAATATGTTAAAATCAAATTGTCTGAAATACAATATATTGAAGCTCTTTCAGATTATGTAAGTATTTATACGGATAAAGGTAGATTTGTTTTATTAGGAACTATGAAAGGGATGGAGTCTAAGTTGGACCCTAATCAATTTATTAGAATTCATCGATCTTATATTATCAATTTGCATAGAATTGAGTCCTTTCAAGAGGGGTATGTAAAAATTGGAGAAAATCAATTGCCTATTAGTAGAGGTTCTAAAGAGAATTTGATGAAGAAAATAAATTTACTTAACTAACATTGTTATTGGTTTGAATTTTAGAATGTTGAAATTTATTTTAGTAGTTTTTTCACTTATTTTTAGTAGTGTTTTTTTATTCGCAGGAGACGGAGGTGTGAGAAAATATATGCGAAAAGCCCAGCATTATCGAAATGTCAATAAGTTTGAAAAATCTGAAGAGGCTTATAAAAAAGCATTGGAAATCGACCCTCAAAACTTCGAAGCAAATTTTGAAATAGGGTTGTTGTATGAAGCGGCATTTTTCGACAAGAGGAAAGCCTTCGAAGCCTTTAAAAAATCGGAAACATTAATGCCTACTGATACAGTATATGAAGTGTACTTGCATCTAGCGAAGTCTTATCATTATTTTGAGGAATATGATAAAGCCATAGCGTATTACGAAATTTTTCAATCAGGGATAAGTAAATCTAATTCAGGTGCGGTAATTACAAGCATTAATGAGCAAAGACTTGCGCAAGCTAAATTTGCTAGAAATTATGAAACTAGAGTTTTTGATGGTCAAGTGAAAAACTTAGGCGAAAATGTCAATTCTGGATTTTCTGAATATGTGCCCGTATTTATTGAAAGAGATTCTACATTGTTATATACAAGAAGAAGCACGGAAAATTTGGGGGACTATTATTGGGATAACCAATTTTATGAAGATATGTACTTGTCAAGGATTGGCGAGAACGGATTTAATCCAAATGAGGCATTTCAGAAAGCAGGTAATAGTGTGAAGTCATTGGAAAATTCTAAAAAACATGAGTCGGTTGTAGCGATAAATAATTCTCAAGATACATTAGTCGTTTATCGTGAAAATAAATTATGGTATTCGGTTTGGAAGGACCAAAAATGGTCAGAGCCAATTAAGTATCCTGAGTCAATTAATATTTCCAAGTATCAAAGACATGCTTGTTTTTCGAGAGATGGAAGTACTATGATTTTTAGTTCTGATAGCGAAGATGGTTTAGGTGGGTATGATTTGTATCAAAGTGAAAAAGAATCTGATGGTTCTTGGGGTGAAGCGAAAGCGCTATCGGGACCTATAAATACAGAAAAAAATGAAGATAGTCCATTTCTAAGTTATGATGGGACGAAGTTATATTTTGCAAGTACTGGTCACGAAGGAATGGGAGGATATGATTTGTTTTATTCTGAAAAGGATGGTGATTCATGGTCAGAACCAATTAATCTAGGTAGGCCAATTAATTCTCCTGCGGATGATATTTACCTTAAAATTATAGATGGTGGAAGAAAGATGTATTTATCATCTGATAGAATGAATGGAATGGGAAACATGGATATTTATACATTTGTACCATTTGGGTTGCCAAAGTTTAAGGGGTGCGATACACTTGTAAATCTTACTTATACAGTTTCTATAGATGCTAATGAGAGTATTGATAATTATGGGGTTCCTTTGATTTATCAATGGGATTTGGGAGACGGAACGATAACTTATGGGAAAAAATTAACACATGTATATAAAAGACCTGGTTCTTATTATATAAAATTAAATGCAATTGACTCAATAACCAATAGGGTTATTTACGATGAAGAAATTATTACAGTCGTTTCAGATATCCCAGTAGTATTAGGAGAAAATAATGTACACATAGAACCATTTGGTCCAGATACTGTGGCAATTGGAACCAGTGCTGTATATGATGCAACCATAAGCCAAGTTCCTGGAGATTCAATAACGAATTATTTTTGGAATATAGACAATCAAATTTCTGAAGCAGACTCAATGGAATTGACATTTACCGAACTTGGTGTCAAGAAACTTCAGTTAGAGATTTTATCTCGAAACTCCGAAAATGAAGAGAGTAGATTTTGCATCACAAAAAATGTAGCAGTTATTTCTGAGGAGGATATGGAAGAACTATTGGCTGCACAGAACAATAACACAAATGATGCTGAAGGTTTTGAGACAAACATAAACATAGGATCAAATCTTAATGACTCGTCTATCGGACCACTTCCTGATGGTGTAGAGTTTGAATTGGTTAATATATATTTTGATTTTGATAAATATAACTTGAGAAAGGATGCTGTGGTCACGATGGATCAGAATATTGCTGCATTGAAAAATCATGATAATGTAGTAATAAAAGTAGTAGGACATACTGATGCATTTGGTTCAAACGCATACAATGTTAGGTTGTCAAAGAAACGAGCAAAAGCCGCAGTCAAATATTTGAAGGATAATGGAATTAGCCTAGATAGAATAAAGGCAACTTTATTTGAAGGGGAAGAGAATCCTGCTTTTCCTAATAAAAATCCAGATGGAACAGATAATCCTTCCAATAGGCAAATGAACAGAAGGGTGGAATTTTATATAGTTGGTGTTTTAAAGTAGGAAGCGATGAGGAATTTGATATACATACTTGTTTTTTGTGCTTTTTATCAGGCAAAAGATATGAATGCACAATTAGTGCCGTCATCGTACGAGAATATTGATCATTTAATGACCTTTTCTAAAGGAGCCAATAAGTCTTGGGGTGATGATGATTATGTTCAAATATATTTCTTTAGCGTGCCAAAAGAGCATCAAGGGAATTTATATATTAGAATATTTGATCCAAATTGTTCGGGAAACTTAGACCAAGCGAATGGTAGTTTTGATTCAAAAACAAAGTTTTCTGTCTATGGAGGTAAAGATGCATTTAATCACCCCGCAGCCAGAATGGTTAATCCTGAAAGAGGTTATGATAGTGGGTTGTTATTAGATGCTAAAGTTTTTGGAAAGGAAGATGCATTTGAGGAGAAGTGGTATACGTTTGGTCCATTTAACCCTAAAGAAGGTGATATTGATGACGACAAATATGTTTTTAAATTAATCATTGAAGGTCAGGATGGAAATGATGGGAATGGGTATAGGTTAGCAATGAGTTCTGAAGCAGATAAAAATGAGGATGTTGAGGCTGCGCTAGCATTTGCTTATGAGATTTCATTTAGGTTAAAAACAGACATAACGGAAGTCGCTCATTTTTATCCCTTCATTGATCCTGATGTGATTAGTGTCAAGCAAAATAACTTTGATTTTGATGGAAATGGAGTTATGAGAATTACTTCTGTTGTCAAAAATCAACATAGAATAGAATCTAGCAAAGATGGTAAATGGGCTTCAAGTGTGCATAAGATTGTGTCAGATGAGCATAACTTAAGTCTAGATTTACAGATAATTAAAAGTGATGATAGTGACAATGATATGGTGTTGTATTTGCAAAATCAATATGGTGATGCTATTCCTTTTTATTCAATGCCTCAACCCAATGTACCTAAGTATAAGTATAAGGTGAAAATTAAAATTGAATAATGGATTCATTTTTACGTGCTATCTCTAATATCGTTGTTTCATTTTTATGTCTCATTTTGCCATTTGCTGCTATTTCGCAGACTTATGATTTTGAAGATGTTGGTGATAAGAAAAAGCTTCAAGAAAAGTATATTTATGACATTTGTCAAATGTCCGACCATAGACTGTCACTTGGTACAGAAGATGGCTTAGTTTTATTTGATGGTGAGAAGTTTACACCAATAAAATTGAGAGAGAATCAAGACTTAAATATTCTGAATAAAATATTTATTGATGCTAATGGGAATACCTTTTTAGGATATTTTGATGGCGAAGTTATATTACTGGAAAAGGATGAGATTGCATTGCAAACAAATATTCCGGGAAAAATTGTTAAGTTTTCCGAAGATGCAAATGGCCAGGTTTACTTTCTTGTTCAAGGAAAAGGAATTTATAGTTGGAACAATGGAGATGCAAAGAATATAGCGCTTAAAGGGGTGAATGATCAAGAAATTTATGATTTTGAATTTGTAAAGGATGGATTAATTGTAGGGATTGAGAAGAACCTTAAATTTTATGACAAGGATTTTAATTTGAAAGGAAGTTTAGATGCTTTAATGAATGAGGAGTATGTTGTTTCCAAGCCTGTAATTTATAAAATGCCTAAGTCTTCAAAAATTTTAGTTGTAGATGATCAGAATACTTTTATTTGGCTAGATTACAACAACTCAGGAGAGTTTTCATTTTTAAGCGCAATAGATTTATCCGTAATAGAAAGTAGGGTAGAAGATATTTCTTTTGATGGAGATTCTGGGCTTTGGATTGCATCCAAAAGTAACGGATTGTTTAAAATGAAACTATTTAATGGGTCCATAGATAGTTATAATATTAAAAATTACTCTAAGGAGAACGGATTAATCACTAATCAATTAAAGAGTGTTCATTACGATATGAGTGGAATACTTTGGATTGGATATTATGGTTATGGACTCTCAAAATTGGATAATGAAAACATTGTTTTAATTGAGGAACTGTCTGGAGTGAAGTTAGCAGATATAAACGCGGTGGAGTCTAACTTATCTGGAGAATTGCTTTTGGGCACAGATGAAGGATTTTTCAAAGCAACGATCGGAGTGAAGTCCAATATTGAAAAAATTGATTTGACAATTGATGATGCTGTGGTTACATCAATTGGTAAAACGAAAACAGATGAATTTTGGATTGGAACTAGAGAATCTGGACTTTTTAAAGTGCTTCAAAACGGGGATGTTATAGATTTAGGTAAGAAGTACGGTTTGAAAATTGACCGCATAAATAGCATAGAAGTAAATGACAATGGAAACGTTTATATCGCTACCGACTTGGGGCTATTCTATTATTCAAAATCCAATGATCATTTGCAAAGAATTTCAACCAATGAAGGATTGGTGCATAATGTTTTGAATGACGTTTACTTGTCGAGAGATTCTACACTATGGTTTGCAGCAAATGGTGCAAGTTTATTTTCGTATAAAAATTTAGAGTATACAGTTCACAAAAATATTGACAACCTAAATCAATATATCCTAAAAACAGTTGTGGAGTTAGAAGATGGCGGTATCTGTTTTGGGACAGAAACAGATGGTATTTTTATATTGAGAAATGACTCTGTTGTTCAAATTTCTACAGAAAATGGATTACTAAGTAATTCTGTCTATGGTTTAATCCAGGAAGATAACGGTTTAATATGGGCGTTCCACAAAAGTAGTATTACAAAGTTTAATCCAGAATTAAAGGTTGTCCAATATCTGGAAAGTTCTGACTTATATGACGTGGTTATCGGAGAGAAATCTTTTTATAAAGACATAGGAGGCGTAATTTGGCTAGGAACAAATAAAGGACTGTTAAGATTTGATAATGTAGTTAAAACTGATACTGTTAGTCCCACTTTGGTCATTGAGAGTGTGTTCTGGAATGATGAAGAGATTTCGGAAATTCCTAAGGAAAGTCCCTTTGGTAGTTATAGTTTAAGAATAAAGTTCTTAGGTGTTGATTTAAAGAGGTCTGATGATATTCAATATGAATTTAAGTTAGAAGGTTATGATGATATTTGGAACAGGGTAGGTAAGGATCAAAATTTTGCTTATTACCCAAAGTTGAAAGATGGAGAGTATAAATTTTTGATTCGAGCGATTAGTGCTGGTGGAAAATCAAGTGAGGTTCGGTCTTTTGAATTTGTTATTGATATTCCTTTTTGGAAATCATGGTGGTTTATAATTTGTGCGCCTTCGTTGCTCGTTATAATCATTTTTGGCATTGTTCAATTGAGATTTAGTAGGGTTAAGAGGCAGAAGTTGGAACTAGAAAATATAGTTCGTAAACGAACAAAAGAACTACGGGAAGAAAAAAATAACTTGAGTGAAGCTAAAGAACTTATTGAGTATAAAAATAAAGAGATTACTGATAGTATTAATTATGCTGAAAGAATTCAAAAGGCACTGTTACCTAATATTAATCAAAGTAACTTAAAAGTTGCAGAGATGTTTGTGTTTTTCTCTCCATGTGATATCGTAAGTGGAGATTTTTACTGGTTGGGAAACAAAAATGGTATGTCTATAGCTGTTGTTGCTGATTGTACTGGACATGGAGTTCCTGGTGCTTTTATGAGCATGATTAGTTCAACATTACTGGATAAAATAATATTGGATAATGGAGAAGTTAGACCTGAGAAAATAGTGGAACTTTTGGATCAAAGTATTGTGAAAACACTCAAGAGCAAATCCTCCAAAACAAAAGATGGAATTGACATCGGTGTGATTGTGGTGGATGACAATCAAAAGAAAATAATTTATTGTGGGGCTTCTCGACCGTTGTTTATGTTTAGAAATAATACACTTAAAGAGTTTAAAGGCGGTATGCTTTCAATTGGTGAGTTTATTGAAGATATGCCTAAGGAGTATGTTAGACATGAGATAGAATATCAAGCAGGAGATCAGTTTTACCTATCTAGTGATGGTTTTCCTGACCAATTTGGCGGACCAAGAGATAAGAAATATATGGTGGGGAAATTCAAGAAATTTTTAGGTCAATTATCAAGTATGCCGTTTGATAGACAGCAAGGAGTAATGATGAACGAATTCCAAAATTGGAAAGGTGGAAATCATCAAACAGATGATGTGTTAGTTATTGGCATTAAAATGTAACAATTTCATATATTTGTAATATTAATTTATATAATCAAGAGTTTGGAAGCATTAAGAATTGAGTCAACTGATATAACACCTTTAGTTATTTTTAACCCTGATGATAATCAGTTTGAAATTACAGGAAGATCAATTCCTGCTGATGCGGATAAATTATATTCAAGAATAGACAATTGGCTTCGGAATTACCTAGCAGAAAAGGATAAGTCTATTACTTTAAATATGAACTTAGAATACTTCAATACTGCATCTCACAAATACATTGCTGAATTATTTCGAGTAATCAAGGAACTTGCCCCAGAAAGTACAGTAAATTGGTATTATCATGTTGATGATGATGAAATGAAACAAGTGGGTGAGATTTTTGATAGAATTTTTGATATTAATTTTAATCATGTGTCATTTTTAGATGATTAAAATGTCTGAAAAAATACATTTTATTTCGGTTGTTAATGGTGAAAATTCTTTAGTAGATTTTCCAAAACCATTTTGTAATACAATATTATCTCTTGACAGAATAGAAAAAGAATCGCTGAATGATGTGGATTTAGTACATGGTATTTTTTATTTCACTGAGAATAATACAACTGAAGGGGATGAGGAATTTCTTTCTTTAACAAGGCTGTATTCTAGAGTCCCAATTATTCATGTAGGAAACACCATTACAGACCTGACTCCAAGAGTTAAGTTAGGAAAACCATTTTTTTCAATAAATCGTAATGATTTAACTAAAAAGGAGATTGTTAGTGTTTTGATGAGTATGCCACAATTCAAGTCGATGCTTGCAGTGCAAGGAGCTTTGATGGAAGATGTGGATTCCACAAGACTAATAGCTGATTTAAATATTGAAAGACTCCATAAAACATTAAAGGATTTAGAAAAGGAGAAGCGAAAAACTGAAAAGATTAATAGGTCTAAACAGTTGTTTTTGGCTGGTATTACACACGAGTTGAGAACTCCGCTAACAGCCATACATGGATTTGCAGACCTATTTAATTTGGAGAATCTTTCCGCTGAGCAAAAGAACAATATTTCCATCATAAAGGAGGCAAGCGCTAATCTATTGAATATTGTGAATGACTTGCTGAATTATTCAAAACTTGCGGAAGGTAAATTGTCAATATATAAGGAGTCTTTCGGATTGTTTGCTACCGTAAAAAGTGTATGTGATTTGCTAATTCCTGAGATAAAGGAAAAGAATTTGAATTTTGAATTTGAATTTTTAGTGGATAAGGAAATCCAAGTGTTGGGCGATCGTTTCAGGCTTAAACAAGTGCTTACAAATTTATTATCTAATGCTATTAAGTTTACAGATAAAGGTGGAGTTAGTTTAACTGTTTCTCAATCGGTTGGAAATAATTTAATTTTTACAATTAAAGATTCTGGTGTTGGAATAAAGGAAGAAAAGCTAAATGATATCTTTGAAAGTTATGTGCAGGCTGAGGATTCCACAAGTCATGAGTATGGAGGCACTGGATTAGGACTAGCAATTGTAAAAGAATTAATTCAATTACAAGGAGGAGAAATAACAGTAAAAAGTCAAGTTAATGAAGGTTCTGAGTTTTCATTTCAATTAAGTTTGCCTACTGTGCAGAATGATGATTCTAGTGAAGATATTCAAGATGCTACACAACTAGATTTGTCTAGTATAAATGTGTTGGTTGTAGAGGATAATCATCTAAATCAAATGCTTATCCAAAAGATGCTAGGAAGTAAAGTTAAATCTTTAAAAATTGCAGGAGATGGTGTCAGTGCTATTGAAAAAGCACGGGAAGATAAATTTGATGTTATTTTAATGGATTTGCATTTGCCAAAAATGTCTGGAATGGAAGTGGTAGCAGAGATTCGAAAAAGTAGCGCCAATATCACTACTCCTATTGCAGTGATTACTGCAAATGTGTGGGAAGAACAATTGGATATGATTAAACAAAACGGCATTGCTACCATTATTCAAAAGCCATTCAATAGAAAAGATTTGTTCTTTCAGATCTACACATTGTGTAATGAAAGAAATGGTGATCTTATTCATTTAGATTATTTAAAGCAGGTGTCAGGAGGTGACCATTACTTCATAGTAGAGGTTTTAGTTACTTATCAGAATAATATCCCTTCAGATATGGTTAAGTTGACCAATGCAGTTCAGGAAGGTGATGTCGAATCCTCAAAAACACTTGCGCACAAAATGAAGTCTTCTTTCCGTATGTTGCAAATTGAAGAAGCTTGTGAGATTTGCGAAGAAATTGAGTCCAGTCAGGAAACATCAAATCCTGTAAATCTTGCTAAAAGTCTTAAAAAGATAATAGATAAGTCTTTGTTTGAAGCGCAAGAATTGATTTTAAAATATTCTGATTAGTTTCCTGTAAATTTAATTTTTGACTCTTCTTTATCTTTATTAGGGTAAACATTGTTGGATGGATCAATGTCTGCAATTCTATTAGAAGGATCTATAACAATCTCTTCGATATCATTCTTGTTTATAGCTACTACCAAATCATATGTAGGGTAAACCCACGGCCATGCTTCTTTGTCTATTCTATTAATTTGAAGTAAGTCATCTCCTTTTTTACCTCTCATAATTCTCATAGGAATGTAGTACCAAGTTAGTGAACCATCTTTTGCTTTTACAACTATGTCTAAAGGCATGGGCATGTCACCAATTCTTTCAATTGTAATTGATGTTTGATTGCCTTTACTTTCTACTTCGCTTATGCTGTAATCAATAGTATTTGTGGTTTCAACAAACTGTTCAAAATACCAATCCAATTCAAGCCCACTTTCTTTTTCCATGATTCTTTTAAAATCCAAAGGTGTAGGGTGTTTAAATCTCCATTCATAATAATATCTTTTCATTCCACGCATTAGAGTTGGTTCGCCAACGATATAGCCAAGTTGCATTAAAAATACCGCCCCTTTAGAATATGAGTTGCTTCCATAAACCATGTTTCTTTTATAAAAGTCTGCATGTGTAGTTAATGGTTCTTGTTTATCGGTTTGGGCTAATCTAATGTATCCCATATAGTTTCTAGAAAGCGGATTCAATGAATTTTTTTCATATAAATAATCCAACGTTTTGTATTGTGCAAAGGTGCAAAATCCTTCATCCATCCATGAATACTTTGCTTCATTGGTTGCTAATAAACCTTGGAACCAACTGTGGATTCCTTCGTGCATGGTAACGCTAACTAGTCCTCCAAAACTTCCGTGAGCGGTAATCAGTGTGCACATAGGATATTCCATTCCTCCATCACCACCTTGAATGACAGAGTATTGCTTGTAAGGGTATTCTCCAAAATTCTTATTGACAAATTCAAATCCCTTTTTTGTAATAGGCTGAAGGTCTTTCCAATTTTGCACTAAAGTGTCTTTTAAATAGATGAAGTGAACAATGGTTCCATTATCCAAAGCGGTAGTGTCATGAGCAAAATCTGGATCAGCAGCCCATGCAAAATCATGAACCTGTGGTGCGTTAAAATGCCATGTTATTTTATCACCTTCAGGTATGTTTAATTTTTTGGCTTTGTTCTCATATCCATGACCAACTTCTTGAGGGTTTTGAATATAACCAGTCCCTCCAAGTACATAAGATTTGTCTATTGTGATTTTTACATCAAATTCTCCCCATACACCATGAAATTCCCTTCCTATATACGGGTTGGAAGCCCACCCTTCTTTGTCATATTCACACATTTTAGGGTACCACTGCGTCATTGAGTAATCCACACCTTCGGAATTGTCTCTCCCAGTTCGTCTAATTTGAACGGGAACTTGACTTTCAAAATCCATTTCAAAAGTTGTTTTCTTACCTGGTAAAATAGGTTTGTCTAATTTCACTTCTAAAATGGTTCCAACTACTTTGTAATTGACGTTTTTCCCATCACGTTTAAGAGATTTTATTTTATGGTAACCAATTTCAGAATCTGTTAATTTAGAAATACGATCTTCAACTCTTGGATCTGGGTCTTCTATCGTTCTAGATCTCACATCCATCATTGATCCAGGTTGAAAGGCGTTGTAATATAAATGATAGAATACACTTGTCAATGTATCTGGAGAATTGTTAGTGTACGTTAGTTTTTGGTGTCCAGTAAACTGATGCTTGGTAACATCCATATCAATATCCATCTCATACTTTGCATGTTGTTGCCAATAGCCTTTCTGGGCAGTACATGATGTTCCTAATATGGTGATGTATAAAATTGCGTGTAAAAATCTCATTCCTTATATAATAAATTGTTCTTTCTTTAAATCTAGCCATTCTAATGTCGAATTACAGAATATATCTTCTACTGTATTCGCATCAAAATTATGATCTGTAATAAATTTTCCGATTTCCAAATCTCCCAGAGGAAAAGGGTAGTCGCTTCCTAGTGTCACTTTCTTAGAGCCTTGCATTTTGATGACATATTCCAGCATTATAGGGTCGTGTGTTATGCAGTCAACCCAGAACTTGCCTAGGTAATTTCTAGGGTTGTTGGGGTTATCAATTGCAACTAAGTCAGGTCTACAATTGAACCCATGTTCTATCCGGCCAATAGTAGCCAGAAATGAACCACTTGCGTGACAAAAATTAACTCTTAATTTCGGGAATTTGTCAAATATGCCTCCGAAAATCATTGAGCACATCGCTCTTGATGTTTCTGCAGGCATGCCCACCAACCATGGTAGCCAATATTTTTCCATGGAGGATTTCCCCATCATGTTCCAGGGGTGAACCAAAACAGCTAGTCCTAATTTCTCGCAAGCTTCCCAAATTGGGTAAAACTCTTCTTCATTAAGATTCTTATCATTTATATTTGAGCCAATTTGAATACCAACTAATCCAATCTCTTTAATTCTATGAAGTTCTTGAACTGCTAATTCGGGATCTTGCATCGGGATTGTTCCCAATCCTATATAGTTTTTAGGATATTTGGAAACTATAGCAGCAATATCATCGTTCAAAAATTCAGCCACTTCAAGACCATCTTTAGGCTTGGCGAAATAGGCAAATAATACTGGAATGGTACAGATTACTTGAACTTGAGTGTCAAACCTCTCGTAATCTCCAATCCTAATATCTTCATTCCAGCAGTTCTCTTCAATTTCTCTAAAGAAAGTCTGCCCCTGCATCATTCTTGCAAATCCAGGTCTGTGATGATCTAAATGTATAAAGCCACCGTATCCAAATTTATTTGCCCATTTAGGCATTTCCTTTGGCATGATGTGCGTGTGCATGTCTATTTTGAGCATACTTAAAGTTTCTTGATAATTATGTGAGCCGTAAATATAATCACTTTAAAATGAAATTTTACAAACTTTTGGTCCTACCTCCATCTATTGGCAGATTAATTCCATTGATATAACTCGCAGCAGGTGACGCTAAAAATGATATGCCATTAGCAATCTCATTTGCTTCAGCAAATCTTTTTGCTGGAACTTGAGATGTCATTGTCTCAGAAACTTCTGCAATGGATTTACCTGATTTAATAGATTTATTTTCAATAATTTCTTTTAAACGAACTGTGTTTGTTGCGCCAGGTAAAACGTTGTTAACTGTAATCCCATATTCGCCCAATTCATTGGCCAATGTTTTAGCCCAATTAGCAACAGCACCTCTAATAGTATTGGATACTCCTAACCCATTTAAAGGTTGTTTTACAGAGGTGGAAATTACATTGATAATACGTCCATATCCTTCTTTCTTCATTCCCGGAACAACAGCTTGAGCTAAAAATTGATTAGAGACCAAATGCATATTAAATGCATGAACAAATTCATCTGGTTTAGCGTCTATTGCTAATCCTCCTGCCGGACCACCTGTGTTATTAACTAAAATGCTTATGTTGCCAAATTCTTCTATAAACTCGTCTACTTTGACTTTGAGTTCGGGAGGGAAATTAAAATCTCCTTTCAAATGATAATGCTTTTGTCCTTTAGAAGTGTCTAAACTGGCATGGGCGTCTTTTAGCTTTTGCTCATTTCTAGCTAGTAAAATTACACTAGCACCTTGTTTTGCAAGGTTTTGAGCTGTTGCCAATCCTATACCTTGAGTACTCCCGCATACTAATGCTTTTTTTCCTGTTAAATCTAAATTCATGTTTTTGTCTCTACTTATTTAATGATGTAACGGTAAAGTACTGAAATTAAAACAAGTTTTGCAAATACCTCTTTGTTTAACTGTTGATGTTGTATTTCATCTGTGAAAACTGTTGACTTGCCGTCTAAACAAGTCTTAATACCGCTTATGTAATAAAATGATGGAGTTTATTTGGCATATTGTTAAATCTATGGTATTTTTGTGTTAAATTATTAATATAACATTCAAATCTATGAAAAAAAAATTTACTTATTTGCTAGCGTTGCTGGGGACCTTTTGTTGGTCTCATGGCTGGTCGCAGGTAGGAGGCTATACGTTTGCCGCTTCCTCAGGGACGTATGTTCCTTTGACAGGAGGGACTGATGTAGACGATATAGAGACTGACAGTGATTTATCAGCAGACCTTCCTATTGGATTTACTTTTAATTTTGATGGTGTTGATTACACAACTTTTAAAGCAAGTTCTAATGGATTTATTTCATTTGGCACACCTTCAAACTCTCTAACTCTTAATGATCTAGATGGTGTGGCGGCTGCTTCTCGACCATTAATTGCGCCATTGTGGGATGATCATGATGCTGTTGCAAGTTCTAAAGCTTCTTACGAACTTTCAGGAACAGTTGGAAGTCAAGTTTTAACATTTGAATGGCTTAATTGGGAATGGAATTATAATGCTTCTAATCCT
This sequence comes from Parvicella sp., assembly GCA_041583015.1. Classification (GTDB taxonomy): domain Bacteria; phylum Bacteroidota; class Bacteroidia; order Flavobacteriales_D; family Parvicellaceae; genus Parvicella. Next base: position 15,058 of record JBFHGR010000081.1, read on the forward strand.
GTGATTTCCTTTCAAGTAAAATTGTATGAAGGTACTAACGTTGTAGAGTTTGTGTATAGAGGTGAGTCTGGGTCTGTAAATTCAGGTAGTGCTTCTATTGGTCTAACTGGGGCTACATCATTTTTATCTTTAGATGGAACTGGAGCAAGTCCTTCGGCAAGTTCTAGTGCTGAAACTTCTAGTTTAAATACTAAACCTGCAGATGGCCAGATTTATTCTTTTACGCCACCAACATGTGTAGCGCCTAGTGGTTTGAATGTTATGAATTTAACAGGAACTTCTGCAGATTTTGCTTGGACGCAATCAGGAACTGCAAGTGAATGGGAAGTTGTATCTGGAATTACTGGGTTTACGCCTGCTGCTACTGGAGTTACTACGACTTCTAATCCATTGACTTCTGGAACTTTGACACCTAATACCGATTATGAGTTTTATGTAAGAACAGTTTGTGCTGTTGGTGATACGTCAAATTGGGCTGGACCTTATGCTTTTACAACTCCTTGTGCAGCATATACACCTGCTTATTTGGAGGAATTTGCAAGTTACATTCCAAGTTGTTGGAGTGAAGCTAAAGGTCGTTTAGGGGCATCTTCTACATTGACAGGAACTACGTCAGCATGGACTAGTGATGGATTTTTAAATTCGGGAACAACAGGTTCAGCAAGAGTTGAGTTGTATTCGTCTACTGCAAATGATTGGCTGATTAGTCCTTCTATTGATTTAGGAACTGGTATTGATTATCAGGTGGAGTTTGACGTAGCAATGACTTATTATAGTTCTTCGGCAGCTTCTACTTTTGATGCAGATGATACGCTTGCATTGGTTATTTCTACAGATAATGGAGCAACTTGGGAGTTGGCAAATGCACTTAGAGTTTGGGAAATGGGTGATGCACCTTCTGCTACAGGAGAGCATTTTATTGCTAATTTATCCGCTTATTCAGGGCTTGTTAAGTTTGGTTTTTATGCTGCTTCGAGTGCTTGGACAGCAGATAACAACCTTTATATTGATAATTTTGAAGTTAAATTAACACCTGCTTGCCCAGAGCCTTCTGCTGGAATTGCAAGTTCAGTATTTGCTACAACAGCAGATTTAACTTGGACTGAAAATGGTTCTGCTACGACTTGGAATGTAGAATATGGGGCATCTCCATTTACACCAACTGGAACAGCAACTTTATCAGGGCTTACCGATGGAGGTAATGGAACACCTGTTACTTTGACGGGCTTAACTGCTAGTACTACTTATGAATATTACATTCAATCTGATTGTGGTGGAGGTGATGTAAGTGATTGGGCTGGGCCTTATTCTTTTTCTACGCAGTGTAATCCATTGTCTGGATTCCCATATGTAGAAGATTTTGAAACAGGCGCTACTGCTTGGGAAATGAGTGGAGCTAATTCAACGTGGGCTGTAGGAACGCCAACTGGTCCCGTAATTTCTGCAGCTGCAAATGGTACAGGAGCTGCTGTTACTAACTTATCAGGTGATTACAATGCTAGTGAGGATTCTTATTTGACTACTCCTTGTTTTGATTTTACTTTAGTTTCATATCCAGTGATTTCTTTTAATCACATTAGAGATTTGGAGAACTGTTGTGATGAAACATGGGTAGAATACTCAATCGATGGTGGTGTTACTTGGTTAAAAATGGGAGTTTCTCCTGCTTGGAGTAC
>JBFHGR010000082.1:0-16364 GCA_041583015.1 Parvicella sp.
GATAAAAAATTCGGATGATGATGATGGACAGATTACGCTGTTTTAGGAAAACTAAAATAGAAAACAACTAACATGTAGTGGGAATAAAGTTAATGTTCTTTATTCAATTGTTGTGTGTTATAAAAAAAGAGTACGTTCAACTATGATAGACTTCAACAATCATTTAATTCTGGATAAAATTGATTCATGGCCTGAAGAAATTTTAGAACTAATAAAAACTAATGAAAATTCTTTGAAAGGATTCTTTGAGGAAGAACACCGCATTGATAAATTAGCAACAGAAGACTTGTCTATTCGACATAATAGACCTCAAAATATTCATCAAAATAAGTGGATAATTTCTCTTAATAAAATTGAACGTATTTTACAAGATTATTCAATTGTAGGCATTCATGCGACTAAGTTATTAGAAGATGAAATAAATGATATTCGAATAAATGGACTAAAACCTTTAAGTAAAGAGTTCGCAAATCAACGAATAGAGAAGGCTTTTGATACTGGGTTAATTTCTGGAAATTTGAAAAATGAACTTATAAATAAAAATGAATTCGATGCAAATAATCGAAAAGGAAAGATTTTTGTTTTTCATTGTTTGTCAACATTAAAAAACGAATGGGGACTAAGTAAACTTTTTGGCTTGTGGGGAGGTGAAGCGATATATACTTATCTAAAGAACTCAAAAGAATTAAAGAAAATTGGAATTCCTTGTATTGTTTTAACTTCGATAAAAATAAAAGAACTGGACATTTATCCTGAATTGAGCAAAAGAATGGTAGCATATTATTTTGATGATAATTATTACCCTCATGATACAGATACAATAATCGAAAAAGATTTAAGTGTTCTTCGAATTATAAAAAGAGATGAAAAAATATTTGAAGACTTAACCCAGATAAACAACTGGAATGAACAAGTAAATTAAAACACAACAGACTGTATAGAACATTAAGCGGTTCAGAGGATTAAAGAGAGCCTCGTTACCTATCCCTTCTTCCGCAGTTGCGGAATACAATTTGGCAATTTGCATCCCTAATATTCTAGAAAAATTACAGTGCTTTTACTGCCCTACTTCCCATATAATAAACCTCACAATATACTCAACTCCCCTGCCCCGCTAAAAAACTCATCAGTAGTTTTCTTAGTTTCTGCTAGTGTATAATTATAGACACCATCTTCTCTCCAAGATTTAATTTTAAACTGTTCTTTCTGAGAAATTGTACCGTCTAATGCCATCCCCATAAGATTAATTTTTGAGAATCCAGCTATAGTAAGAGGCGATGCTTTGACCTTCATTCGTTCATAGAAATTTTTATCATACTGATGATTAGGGTCGTGTTCTATACCAAATTCATCTAGGATGACCAACGCCAACATGTAATGATTGGCATGAAACTTACGCTTAGTTATCGCTACAAAATCCAACATATAATACAGCTCTTCCAAAAATTCTGGATTATCTTTTTGCTCTTCTTTTAACTTTTGTGCAAAATCTTTAATAATAGGATTAGCCATAATCCTAACTCTAGATTCCTTCACAACATATCTTGCCGCATATGCGTTCCAAAATGCATACACAGGAATCCCAGCTAAATCCACCAAAATTCTTAACGCATATCTTCCCAGTGCTCTTTTAAAGATAAGTTTAAACAAAAAGTTGGTCATTGCCGCTTTAGCCAAATTAAGTACAGTAAACATAAGCACCTGCCATCTGCTAAGACCTGCAAAAGGATTTATACCAATCCTAGACTGTTCCTTGATCTTTTTTTCTAACCCCACCGCAATCAACGACCTTACATTCATTTCGAAAAACGGATCCTCAAAATGAGGGTAATTGCAAGCATGTGAAATTTTCTTAACTGTTTGAATATTGTTATAAGTCAAATAAGCAATCTCCACTACAACCAATATAAGACTGTATAATAAAAACACCGCTTCTACTTGAATATAATCATCGTAAAACGGAATCCATACATCTGTTACTGGAAACATCTCTGGCCAAATATACTTTGGTACATAAAGGACAATCACCCCTAATGCTCCCGCCAATGCAGCCCTGAACATAGCCCCAAATTGAATAGACTTCAATTCTGCAGCTTCTTCTGGTGTCAATACGTGCTCACGTGTATCAGCACCTTCTTTTTGAGGTCTATTTACAATCTTCTTATAAAGATATTTTTCAATTGGTCCTTTTAACTCCATTTATTAAACCAAATCTATACCTGTATAATTATGTGGTGAAATTTTATGCAATTCATCCTTGATTGCATCTGTAACATCCAAAGTATCTATAAAACTACTAATGCTACTTTCATTAATCCCCTCATTTGTTCTCGTTAGGGCTTTCAGCGCTTCATATGGTTGCGGGTAGCCTTCCCTTCTTAAAACTGTTTGAATTGCTTCTGCAACTACAGCCCAGTTATTATCCAAATCCTTCGCGAATTGCTCTTCATTGAGCAACAATTTGCCAATTCCTTTTTCCAATGAAGCAAACGCTATCATAATATGACCAAACGGCACTCCCACATTTCTAAGAACCGTACTATCCGTTAAGTCTCTTTGTAATCTAGATACTGGAAGTTTTGCAGAAAGATGCTCCAAAATAGCATTGGCCATTCCAAGATTTCCTTCACTATTTTCAAAGTCTATAGGATTGACTTTATGAGGCATTGCAGATGATCCAATTTCGCCTGCTTTAATTTTTTGTTTGAAATATTCCATAGAAACATATGTCCAAATGTCTCTATTGAAATCTATTAAAATAGTATTGATCCTTTTCATCGCATCAAATAGAGAAGCCAAATTATCATAGTGCTCTATCTGAGTTGTAGTTTGACTTCTATCAATTTTCAACTTATCTTTCAAGAATGAATTGGCAAACTTTACCCAATCATATTCAGGATACGCCACAAAGTGAGCATTAAAATTACCAGTTGCTCCACCAAACTTGCTTGAAAAAGGAATATTTTTTAATTGTACCAATTGAACAGTTAATCTTTCAGCAAATACTTTCACCTCTTTACCCAATTTAGTGGGAGATGCTGGTTGCCCATGAGTTCTTGCCAACATTGATACATCTTTCCAATCCTCTGCCAAACCATTTAAACTAGAAACAATCTTTTCAATTTGAGGTAAGTACACTTCATTTACAGCATCCTTAATAGATCTTGGAATTGCTGTATTATTAATATCTTGAGAAGTTAACCCAAAGTGAACAAACTCTTTGCTTTCTCCAATGTCTAAGCCATCCATTTTATCTTTAATGAAATATTCCACCGCTTTCACATCGTGATTGGTAGTCTTTTCAATTTCTTTTATAGCAGCAGCATCTGCGGTAGTAAAGTTTTGATAAATTGATCTTAATGCTGGAAAGATTGAAGACGATACTGATTTCAATTGCGGCAATGGCAACTCGCAAAGCGCAATAAAGTATTCTATTTCTACTAATACTCTGTATTTCATCAATGCTTCTTCCGAAAAGTACTCCACTAAAGATGCACACTTAGAACTGTATCTCCCATCAATTGGACTGATGGCTCTTAAACTAAAATTTTCTTGGGACATATTGCTTGTAAATTAAGCGGTCAAAAATAAGAATTATTTTAAGGAATTCTCTATTTTTGAACTGCAATAAAAAGGAAATGGGAAATATACTATCAGGATTAAAACTTGGATTCAAATCATACTATGATGCTATTTTGTTCATCAAGAAACATAATATGTGGTATTATTTTTTATTTCCAGTTTTGTTGTTCTTAGGTATTTACTACTTAGGCTTCGTTTTTCAAGGCTTAAAGAGTGAAACTATTGTCAACCCCGAAGATCCTATATATGTAAAATCTTGGTACTATTTTCTAAGAAGTTTATACGCTTTACTTGCAGTAGTCATGTTTAGTTTTATGAGATATATACTCATAATTATTTTATCCCCAGTATTATCAATTGTATCTGAAAGAGTAGAAAGAATACTTACTGGCAATAAATATAAGTTCAATTTAAAGCAATTAATTAAGGATATTAAACGAACTATGAACTTGGCCATCAGAAACATTGTTTGGGAAATGGGGATTGTATATGGTTTTGTTATTATTTGTTACATTTTAGCATGGGTGTTTGGAATCTCAGACGGCATCTACTACTTCGTGACCGGGACATTTTCAATGTTTGTTGCATTCTATTATTATGGTTTTGGATTTATAGATTATTTAAATGAAAGACAAAGGCTATCCATTAATGAGAGTGTTAAATTCGTTCAGAAAAACAGATGGTTCGCCATTGCTCTTGGAAGTGTATTTACTTTAGTATTTGTGTATAGTAATGAGTACTTCAACCACATTAGAGAAGACGTAGCAAGTGGCTGGATTTTTGTTTTGGTTATTATAGCATCAATTATTCTAGCTATGATTCCTATTGTGACAATGGTAGCTGCTACACTTGGTGTTCATGAATTAGTAGACTTAAGACTTAACCCCCATGCTGAAAAGGAAGAGTTGCCAGATAAAAACAACAATACCGAAATCGATACTGTGACTGAAATTCCAGTAAATTCTGACAGTAAAAACCTTTTGGATTCAGACGACAAAAATTAATCTGGAATGAAAATTGTAAAATTGACTAGGATAAATCCCATATAGTTTAGGAATTAACATTTCTAAAAATTATATTTGTTAACTTATAGAATAAAAACATCCAACATGAGAATAATACTACTTACAGCAATCATAGTTATTTCGGCCATTTCATATGGGCAAGTGGATACGACAAAAAACATTATTGATAAAGCAAAAATTCAGTATAAATTATCTGAAGCCAAAACAATGTACTTTAGTCATAATTACAGAGGTGCTCTTAATTTATATCGTGAGATACTTGTGGTTGATGATGTTAACCCTTCGGCACATTACGGTGTAGCAGAATGTCAATACTCCCTAAAAAATTATGACGCTGCTCTAGATCATATAAATGATGCCGTAAAGGTAAATCCGAAAGTGGACAAGGATGTTGATTATATGTATGGTATAATTCACCATCAGATGGGAAATCTTGAAGAAGCTAAAACTTATTATGAAAAATTCAAATTAACCATTGCCGATAATAAATCTAAAATGGCTGATTATGAAATCAACAAATTAATCGCTCAATGTGATTATGCAATTGCTAATAAAGATAAAAAATCTGATGTAACTATCACCAATTTAGGTAGTGCTGTAAACAGCCCATTTCCTGAATTTGCCCCTTGTATATCTTTGGATGGTAAAACATTAGTTTTTACTTCAAGAAGAAATGATACAAAAGGTGGAGGAGTTGATATAAATTATGACCACTTATATTATTCAGATGTATACCAATGTACATGGAATCATGAAGACGAAGAGTGGAATAAGTCTGAACCTATCCCAGGAAAAATAAACACTGAATATCATGATGGAGCAACTGGTTTTACTCCTGACGGAAATCTGTTGTTATATAGAAATATTATTGGAGCAACTAAAAGTGGAGACATATATTACTCTAAATTGAGTACTTCAAATGGTAAATGGGGCTCTCCAAAAGAAATGTTAGCCAAAGAAATGAAAAGTAAAAAAGCTTCAAAACGAATGAATTCTTCTTATTTTGAAAGTAGTGCTACGATGACTGAAAACGGTGAAGAAATTTATTTTGTTAGCGAAAGACCAGGAGGATTAGGACAGGCAGACATTTACTATATTAAGAAAGCTGGAAAAACTTGGAGTGATCCAATTAACTTAGGCGCTAATATCAACACTTCTTCCGATGAAAAATGTGTATTTATCCACCCAAGTGGAAAGATTTTATTCTTTTCAAGCAACGGATTTGAGGAATGTTTCGGAAGTTATGATCTTTATTATTCTTTAAAAGATGAAGCAGGTAACTGGGGTAAACCAATAAATATGGGAGCACCAATCAATACTGTTAAAGAAGAAAAAACAATCACTGTTTCCAAAGATGGTAAAACAGCCTACGTAGGTGCATACTACAATATTCAAAGTAGAGGTGACGCTGATATCTTTCAAATTGACATTTCGTCTCTAGAGTTGTTAAAGTAATTTTGCGTTCTTCAATTTGAAATTAATTATTAATAGCAATTGGTAAAAGGCATTAAAACTTAATGGTTAAGATTTGGTGTCTTTTCTCTATTTCAGTATATCCAACACATTCGCCTTAATTTTATCGCACAAATCATCCGTAGGTAAATCATTATCATCCGAGCCGAATGGATCTTCTATCTCTTCTGCAAGGATCTCAATACTTACTAGTACATAAAATATAAAGACCGCTATCAAGACAGTACCGTAGCCAAAAGTAGGAACAAATGCTAGAGGAAGCGTTGTAACATAAACAAAGACAAACTTCTTCAAAAACAAACTGTAAGAATACGGTATCGGTGTATTTTTTATTCTTTCACATGCTCCTGTAATATCCGTAAGTGCATTAAGATTATGATTTAGCGCTAAATACTCTTCTTCAGAAATAACTTTCTCTTGCTTTAATTTAGACAACTCCGAATACATCTTAGTGGCGATAAAACTTGGAGGATGTGATGCTCCTTTCAGTAATTCAAATTCTTCCGTATCCATTTCCAATTTATCAGACTTGACACCTTGTCTTAAATGCTCTTTTAGGACAAAAGCATAATCAGGTATGTATTTCCTAAACAATCTTTTACTTTCCGCTGGAAAATTCAAACTTTCTACCTTAATAGATAAATTTCGAGAATTATTGACCAATTCCCCCCACTTTTTTCGACCTTCCCACCAACGGTCATATGCAGTATTTGTTCTAAACACCAACAATAGAGACAGTACAAAACCAATCAATGAATAGACATCTGTCATCTGGGACAAATAACCAATATTATCAAAAAAATTCATCTCAATATAAGTAATTCCTCCTGTCAAAACAGCCAGAAACACCAATTCCTTCCAAAGGATACTTAATGTGTCACTTTTGGCAACGTTAAATATTTGAGAAACCCAAGATTTTGGATTGTATCTTATCATATTATTTTTTTTTCAAATTTAACACAAACATATCAACCTAAAAAGTAAACTTGAAATACAAATTATACCTTTGTAGTATGCAATTAAAAACGCCAAATCAATTTTCTATTTTCCTCTCTTTTGTTATCGCAGTCTTTTCTGTGGTCGTAGAGGTCTTGATACAGTTTATTGTTGTTGAAGAAATTAATCTTTTATTTCTACTAATACAATTTCTTGCCGTTGGTACTTTTGGGTATTTTGTTATTATTTTCTTGTTAAAAAAATTAATAACAGATAAAATTAGAGTGCTGTACAGAACTATTCATTCCTTTAAAATTAACAAAGGAGATTTCCCTGTAAAAATGAACGAAGACGTTCTAGGAGCAACGGAACGAGAAGTCATTTCTTGGGTTAAAGGTAAAAGAGCTGAAATTGAAAAACTAAAAGAACAAGAAGTTTTTAGAAGGGAATTTATAGGTAATTTGGCTCATGAATTACGCACTCCTGTATTCAGTATTCAAGGATATATACTCACACTTTTAGAGGGTGGGCTGGAAGATGCTTCTATCAACAGAAAATTTCTTGAGCGCGCTTCAAAAGGAGTGGATAGGATGACTAATATTTTAGAAGATTTAGACGCCATCACTAAACTCGAATCTGAAAAAATTAAAATAAACACTTCAAAAGTAGATATTGTTGATTTGAGTAATGAAATCCTTGAAAGTTTTGAATTGAAAGCAGCAGATAAAAACATCAAATTAAAACTTGACGTAAAAACCATGGACCCTAAATTTGTCATGTGTGACAGAGATAAAATAGGACAAGTGCTTACCAACCTCATTAATAATGCTATTAATTACGGTAACGAAAATGGCCATGTAAAAGTTAGGTTTTTCGATTTTGAAGACAACATTTTAGTGGAAGTAGCGGATAATGGAATTGGTATCGAAAAAGAGCATTTAAACAGATTATTTGAGAGGTTTTACAGAGTAGACAAAAGCAGGTCTAGACACGATGGAGGAACCGGTCTAGGACTTGCTATTGCAAAGCATATTGTGGAAGGTCATGGTCAAATGATTAGTGCTAGAAGTACCCCTGAGGAAGGTTCTACATTTTCATTTACCTTAAAAAAAGCAACTAAATAGATATTTCTTTCTTTAATAATTTCAATAAATCGCCTTCAATAGGTAGCGGTTTTCCAGTTTTATTATCAAGTATCACAAATGTAACTTTAGCATCGCATACAGGCGTACTGTCATCATCTAGAAACACTTCTTGATTGAAAGTAATACTTTTTCCTCCTATCTTATCTATTCCTGTTTCAATTCTCAAAACATCACCAAAAGTTGCAGAAAACTTATAGTTAATGTTGATATTTACAATAACAAAAGACCAAGGAATGGTTTTATAGGCCTCTTTACTAATGTTGTCTGTATGTTGCCATCTTGCTTCTTCTAAAAACTCTAAATATCTGGCATTATTAACATGATTGTAACCATCTAAATGGTAACCTCTTACTGGTAGTCTTGTGATTGATTTTTCCATATCTCTATAAATAAAAAAGGTACGCTCAATGAGCGTACCTAAAAGTTGTTGTTTTAATTTTTGTTAAGCATCAATATTCGCATATTTTGCATTTCTTTCAATAAAGTCTCTACGTGGTGGAACTTCGTCTCCCATTAACATTGAGAAAATTCTATCTGCTTCAATACTACTATCGATGGTTACTTGACGTAAAGTTCTGAATTCTGGATTCATTGTGGTAGTCCACAGTTGCTCAGCATTCATTTCCCCAAGACCTTTATATCTTTGGATTCCCACGCTAGATTCGCTTCCATTTCCTTTTAATTCTTGGACATATTGCTCTCTTTGCTTTTCACTCCAAGCGTAGTGAGAATTCTTACCTTTTTTAATCAAATATAATGGCGGTGTTGCGATGTATAAATAACCATTTTCAATCAATTCTTTCATAAATCTAAAGAAGAATGTCATGATCAAAGTTTGGATGTGACTTCCATCCACATCGGCATCACACATAATAATGATTTTGTGATATCTTAATTTCTCAAGGTTAAGTGCGTTTGGATCTTCTTCGGTTCCAACTCTAACTCCTAATGCAGTGTATATGTTTTTAATCTCTTCATTATCAAAGATTTTATGACGCATTGCTTTTTCCACATTCAAAATCTTACCTCTCAAAGGCATGATTGCTTGAAAGTGTCTATCACGACCTTGCTTAGCAGTACCACCTGCAGAATCTCCCTCCACTAGGTATATTTCACTAACTGCAGGGTCTTTAGATGCACAATCGGCCAATTTACCTGGAAGTCCTGCGCCACCCATAGGGCTTTTACGCTGAACCATTTCTCTAGCTTTCTTTGCTGCATGTCTTGCTTGCGCAGCTAAAATAACTTTCTCAACAATTCGTTTAGCATCCGCTGGATTCTCTTCTAGGTAATCATTAAGCATTTCACTTACAGCCTGAGATACAGGAGCAGTTACTTCTCTATTTCCTAATTTTGTTTTAGTTTGACCTTCAAATTGAGGTTCAGATACTTTAACAGAAACTATTGCAGTCAATCCTTCTCGGAAATCATCTCCTGCGATTTCAAATTTCAATTTGTCAAGCATTCCAGAAGTCTCTGCATACTTTTTCAAAGTATTAGTAAGACCTCTTCTAAAACCAGAAAGGTGTGTTCCCCCCTCGTGCGTACTAATGTTATTCACATATGAATGAACATTTTCAGAATAAGAAGTATTGTAAATCATGGCCACTTCCACAGGAATACCAGATTTTTCACTTTCCATGCTGATTACATGAGATAAAATCTGCTCTCTATTTCCATCCAAGAATTCTACAAATTCAGAAAGTCCTCTTTCTGATTTGAAAGTTTCTTCTTGAAATGTACCATCCTCCAAAGGTTCTCTTTCGTCACGCATAACGATCGTAATTCCTTTGTTTAAGAATGAAAGTTCTCTCATTCTAGCTGACAATGTATCATAACTAAACGAACGCTCTTCAAATATTTGGTCATCAGGATAAAACTCTACTATGGTACCTCTATAATCAGAATCTCCTAGTTCTTTGATAGGCTCAAGCGCCTTACCTCTAGAATATTCCTGCTCATAATATTTTCCATCTCTGTGTACAGTTGCAATCAACTTAACAGAAAGTGCATTCACACAGGATACACCTACACCGTGTAATCCTCCGGAAACTTTATATGAATCTTTATCAAATTTACCACCTGCACCAATTTTTGTCATTACAACCTCCAGTGCGGAAACACCTTCTTTCTTGTGCATGGTTACAGGGATTCCCCTACCGTTATCTTTTACTCTAATACCATCATTGGGCAACATTGTGACTTCGATTCGGTCACAAAAACCTCCCATTGCTTCATCAATAGAATTATCTACTACTTCATATACACAATGGTGGAGACCTCTCATTCCCACATCACCAATATACATGGATGGACGCATTCTAACGTGCTCCATTCCCTCTAGGGCTTGGATACTATCCGCTGAATAGCCTTTCTCTTTTTCTTCACTCATTTCTTATAGTTTTCTAAGGATAACAAAGATAGTAAAAGACCAAAGTTTTCACTAATAAAAAAGCACGCTAAACACTGTTTTTATTAACAAAATGGAGTAAAAAACGAGCAGATTGTTGATTACCAAAAAGGGCACTTAATTTTGTAAGCCTATTGCGCTGTTTTTTCGTTGTTTCTCTCTCCTATCATTTTGAATAAATAATAGGAATTCACACAGATAATTGCCGCGTTTGTTATAATTACAGGTAGACCTGCTCTTAGACTATCAAACATAAATCCATAAATTACAAATAATGCACACCCTACGATGTTTACTATTCTCAATTTTAGCATATCCTTCATGACAAATGATAATGCTACGGCTAAACTTGCTGCATAGCCTACATACTCTAACATAGTAATTTCCATAATAAAACTGTAAGGGTGCTTTTAAAACTTAAATGTAAATCCTCCAAGCACATTAAAACGCTGTACTGGATATTGCGTAAATCTTTGATATTTTGCAGCGGTAAGATTGTTAAAATCAATAAAGGCTGAAATTCTTTTATTATATCTGTACTCGATACCTAAATTAGCATCTACATACGGCTTTAGATTGTAAACATACTGATTCGCATCATTTGCCGTAACATCACTTATAGAATCTAATGAGAAAGTACTTCTATTCCCCACCACAAAAACATTAGCTCTAGCAATAATTTTATCTGCTAAATCATATGTCGCACCGACAGAAAAATTGAAATCAGGCATTAACCAGGCAAATTCTTGCACCTCTGCTTTGTTGGAAAAATACTCTCCCTTTAAATACATCATAAACTTTTCTGACTTTTGATAAGCTAATTGGCCAGAGATTGTTGTCACGCCAACATTGTCATACAAAATTCCAAAGCCATTTTGATAACTAAAAACAGTATCATTGTAGAACAGCGCTTTATCACTGTATTTTTGGTATCTAAAATTAAGATTAAACGAAAGTGAGGAACTTATTGAACCTCTAATTCCTCCATACACATTAATTTTTTCATTTGTGTTTTTTGTTGTTGAATTTGACAGTAAAAAAGGATTGTCATTTCGCAAATTGTTCCAAGAATTTCTTTTCACACCTCCAGTGGCTCCAGCATAAGGAATAAAAACACTGTTAAACAAATCATAACTTAATTCAACTTCTGGATAAAAGTAGAATTTATTGACATCTGCCATATCTATATTTACGCCAAAACCGCCTTTAAAGTGAAGTTTGTTTAATATTTTATTGTTTACCACATAGGGTACTAACCTTAGTATTGCTGAATTCGTTGTACCACCTTTTTGATTAGGTATAACCAAGCCTATTGTGTCTATAGAATTCAACAAAGGTTGATTTAATGAATTAAAATCCAGTTCGAAATCTACATTTGCTTCAATATTTTCATTCTCCAAATACTTACTAAGCGTTGTATTAGCTACCACATTATGTTCTTGGAGTTTATCATAATTATTTAGAAAATAATAAGACAACCCCACTTTATGATGCAATTTGGATGAGTCTTTATAATTACTCGTAAGCACCGTATTGACTCCTACCCAATTATAAGATTGAAAAATAGAATCCGAAGTAGTTCTATACGCCTCTGGTATTAATGTATCATTAAGATCAAATCCATAATAATGATTGACATCTCTATGATAATACAAATCTGTTTTCAAAGTATAATTCTTAAAGTAATGCTCGTAAAAGCCATCCACATAATTATCAGAAAACTTACTAGTACCTACGTCATTAATTTGGCCCAATGCACTGTGGTGCTTTAAGTTTACTCCCCAACTATTTTTTTTACTTCTAATTGAACCGTAATAAGCATCCAAGTATGGCATCAAATAATTACCTACTCCAAACTTCACATATCCAGGGTATAGTTTCTCTAAAGGTTCTACAACTTTCAATCTTGCTGCTTGAATAGGTTTCACTTCAAAATCCACAGGATATTGACTTGGTTCTAAATAGTATTTCACCGGAGCAATTTGTATCGTTGTATCTCTTGTGACGGGCAATGCCTGCTCCTTCTCTGAATGTGTTATAATCCTATTTTGTCTTCCTGGTGCTGTAATTCCATTAATAGTACCTTGTGAAAAAGCATTAAATGATAAAGCACTTAGAAAAAGAACTAACATTTTATTCATTATTCTATTGTTATTCGTTTTCATATCAGTTAGTCTTGATCATTAAATAATTTCTTATCTTTTTCATCCAAATTGTTGAATTCAATATTTTCGTCTTCTACATTTATAGACTTTTTCTCTGCTGCATTTTCAAGTGCTAGTATTTCATCAATTAGATTTTGAGCTGTATTTACAATTTGCGCTTGGTCTTTACCATTATAATGATCTACTACACTCTGTAAAGAATGTTTAGCATTGAAATAATCTTCGATAGCCATATAATTTTTCCCAAGTAGAATAATCCCTTTTGCTATCCAATAATCGTACGATGGTTTTTGTTTTACCAACTCCATTATACTAGCTTCACATTTGGTATGCTTGGCTTGCGTATATAATATCTCGGAATAATTGTATTTTGCTTCTGCTCCCATTATTGATTGAGTATTATTATAACAATCTGATAAAGTGATTAATGCTTCTTCAAACATTAACAACTCTTTCTGCGCTATACCTTTGTTTAGCATCGCCTCAATTCTCAACGATTCATCAATATCACTAATATTTAATACTTTGGTAGCATACTCAAGGCATTTTGTGTAATTATTTAAATTCTTGTACGAATGCATTTGAGCTATTTTAGATACTCTTATATTTTCTTCTTTGGTGGCTACCATTTCTAATTTACTATAGTGTTCTACAGCCAATTCATAGTCTTTGTTTTCAAAAGCTATAAACGAACCATATTGCAATGCTTCTTCATAGAATTCTGTATTTCCTTGTGCTATTACGATATTATAATGATATAATGCTCTTTCTTTATCATTGGAATAAGCACATTGCGCGATGTAAAAATTAGCGGCATTAATATTAGAACCTGACGGAACTTGTGAAATATAGATTTCTGCCTTTTTAATCAAAGTTTCGCAATCCCCATTATCAAATGCATATTGTACTGGTTCCCATAAGGCTGAATCTTTTTCCGATGGTTTAACTTGAATTCCTCTGGATGCTAACCAATCATAATATCCTGGTAAATTATTTCTACCATCAAAAACACCTTTCATTGTTTCGATTGACTTTTCTACTTCTGTTTTATCATTAGGATAAGTGTCCAAAACTTTTAATGCATAAATTTCAGCATTATTGTAATCATTTAGTCTTAAATAAATAAAACCAATATCAGCCATTGCTTTAGCGACATTAGCATTACTTGGGTACTTTTGAATAAACTCTTTATAAGTAGATATTGCTTTCTTGTTTTCGTTAAGAATCATATACGTACTCGCTAAATCTAGGATAGAAGTGGTATTATAATTTGAATTTGGATATTTAACAGCTAAATCATTTAAAGTTTCAGCTTTTCCTTCATTATCACCTCTTGCACCTTGAGAACGAGCTTTTTGATAATAAGCATAAGACATATCTCCACTTCCATTTTTAATTGCCAAATCATAATATTCAATTGCATTTTTATCATCTCTCAATAAATAATAGCAATCACCTAATCTCAAATAGGCATCCTGTAATTTACTTGGGTCTATTCTATCTTTTAGTACAATAAAATTTCTAAATGCAGTAGCGCTCTGACTTATTAAAGCATTATGTTGATTTTGAATGATGGAATTATCTTCCCAATTTTCAATCAGTTCAAAAGGAGAAGATTTCATGAAATAAGAATAAGCAATACTGTAATCAGCATTATATAAATAAGGTGTAAGTGCTGCTCCAGGTTCTAACTTGAATTCTATAAAATTTGAAATTGCTTGATCATATTGTTTTAATTTGTAATAAGCCTCTGCAATCCAATAAAAACTTTCTGCCGCTAATTGTTTGTTGACTGTATAGGTCCTTGCTTTCTTAAAGGTTTGAATAGCATCTTCATATTTGTTATTGTGAAATTGCTCTACAGCAAGATTATAGGAGATAGACTGATAAGCCATTTTCATTCTATTATCCTTAACTTTTATTTTTTCTAAAGACGCTAATGCATCTTTGTAGTTTTTTGTAGTCATGTATACCTTAAGTAAGAATTCATACGCCTCATCTACTTTTGGGTCATCAGGATAATTATTAATGAATTGCTGAAATGCTTCAATTGCTTCACCGTATGGATTATTGGACAATTCATATGCTAACTTTGCATAGTTATACAAAGCATTCCTTTTAATTTCATCATTGAAGTCTAAATCAGCCGCAGCTTTAAATGCATTTCTAGCTTTTTCCTTTTGCTCCAATTGCAAATAACTATCTGCCATGTGATGGTAGGCAGTTTGAGACATTTCATCTTTCTTTGACACCGCTTTTGCAAGAAATTTAGTTGCCATTTCAAACTCCCCAGTTTGATAGTAAGCATAACCTAGTTGATAATAATCTTCTCTGGTTGGATTTGAAGATTTTCTAAAATCCAAAAGATAGGGAATTGCCTCAGCGTATTGTTTTTTATAATAATAGGAATCCCCTATAAGTTTGGCAAACTCGCCTTTTCTCTTGGATGAAACTGTCTCATAATATTGAGGCGCATATGCCAACAATTTATCATATCTTTTTTGATGATAATAGATTTGAGTAATGTAGTAAGGAACAACAGACGCAAACATTTCATTATCTGCAATTTTCTCAAAACCTTCTAATGCAGTTTGATAATTCTCCTCTGTATAAGCGATGTGGCTGTAGTAATATTGCGCTGGTACAAAAAACTCATTTTCCGTTTGTATAACTTGGTAAAATTGCACTTTAGCTTTTTCCAAATCTTTTTTATAAAAGTGGCTATAGCCCAGTTTGAATTGCAATTCAATTTTTTCATCAGTCGATAAATCGAATAAATCTACCTTATCTAAATATAGTATGGTCTTCTTGTAATCCTTACTTCTATAATAATACCTCCCTAATTGAAAATTTATTTTCTTACCCTTTGGGTGATCCGGATGATCAAAAGCAAATCTATTCAATAAGTGTTCTGCGTTTTTATGAAAAAGTTCTAATGCGCAAACTGCCGAAAAATATTCACTATTGATTCTTACTTCGTCCTGTTTATTACTTATGCTCTCAATAACTTCAATGAATTTTTCCTGAGCAGCACTATATGTTTCTTTATCATAAAGATCCAATGCCTTTCTAAATGTAGTATATTCATCCACATAGACAGTTGACTTTTGCGCCTTAACATCACAATAACTGAGTACTGTTAGCATGACAACGAAAAGAGAATAAAAAATATTTTTTGAGTATAACATACCTAATCTAAATTACTGTATAAAGTTACTTAGTCATTTAGTGGGCGGTATCTTGTTGTAGTATTATTATCAACGGAATTATGTTAATTTGGTTACGGTAAAGATTATTAAAGTTCAAAATAGAATATATAGAGTTATAAATTTAACAATGCATTTTTACATAGTAGTTTGAAATATTACAAAAAAAATACAAAAAAATTAGATAATAATAGAAAAGTGGTATATTCGCATCATTAATAACATAAAATTTTCAAAAAATGAAAAAATTAATTTTACCTGCTCTTTTCATTGGAGCTATCGCTTTCGGTTCTACTTCATGTAAAAAAGATTACACTTGTGCGTGTACTTATGATGATGGTTCAGGAACAGACACAACTGTTGATATTGAATTGAAAGACGTTAAGAAAAGTGACGCTAAAGATGCATGTGATGCTGCTGGA
>JBFHGR010000083.1:0-16330 GCA_041583015.1 Parvicella sp.
ATGGGATTCTACGAAGACATTTGTAGAGTGATAACTTTCTTGCCTGCAAAGCGCCAGAACTTAATGTTTAGCGCTACTATGCCTCCTAAAATTAGAACATTGGCAAAGAGAATACTTACTAATCCTGTGGAAGTGAGTATAGAAATTTCAAAACCTTCTGAAGGGGTAGACCAGCAGGCTTTCGTTGTGTATGATGCACAAAAAACACCGTTAATAAGTCAGGTAATAAAAGACAAACCAGAATACAATAGCATCTTAATTTTTACATCTACCAAAAGAAAGGTAAATGAAATAGTGAAAACACTGAGTAAAAATGGTGTCGCTGCAAAAGGTATTTCCTCAGATTTAGAACAAGCAGAGAGAGAAGAAGTGCTAATGGATTTTACAACTAAGAAAACAAGAGTTTTAGTTGCTACTGATGTTATTAGTAGAGGGATTGATATTAAGGACATCAACTTGGTTATCAATTATGATGTACCTAAGAATCCAGCAGATTATGTGCATAGAATAGGAAGAACGGCTAGAGCATCTACTACTGGTGTAGCAATGACATTGATCAATCAAGATGACATGCACAAATTTAGAGGTATAGAAAAACTAATTGAGAAAGAGGTGCCTAAATTACCGCTACCAGGAGATTTGGGAGAAGGTCCTGAGTGGAAGGCTAAATCAGACTTTAAAAAGAAACCTTTTAAGAAGAAAAAGTACTTTAAGAAAAAAGGGTAGTGTAATAGCTATGCTATTAATGCCTAAATAATTGTCGTCAATAGAATCAAAGAAGTAATTAATTAAACTTTTTTACTCTTTTCACTAGTTCGTATGCGGCTTGAATTTTAATAAACATTTCTGTTGCCTTATCTTGTTGCCTTATGGGTTGATTAACAAATCTATCAGGATGATATTGCATAACGAGTTTTTTGTAGGCTCTTTTTATTTGCGTTGATGAACTGTTTTTGGTAACCCCAAGTATGATTAATGCTGAATGAAATTTATATTGACTGTTAGCAGGACGAATGATTCTCTGTTTTCTTTTTGTCTGTTTCTTTTTCTTCTTCTTGGATTTTTTCTTTGGAATTTCCCAACGGTGTTTTGGACTAAAATTTATGGCATCAACCCTCCCGTCAAAAAAGGCAAATAATCTAGCAATATCCATATCGGTTAGGCCTAAATTCCTAAAAAGTTTAAGCAACATTTCTTTTTCTTCTTTCTTGAAAACTTTGTCTGCCATGGCAATCTCACACAGAAAATAACTGATGTGATTTTTGACAGACTTATCTCTAATTTCTTTATTGATATACCCTGGCAACACTTCAGCAGAAAACTTAAAGGATTGTGAATCTGGACTGTTTCTAAATTTGTTATAATATGCTTTGAGTAGGTAGTCTAAATCCTTAATTTTGATAGTTGGAAACAACTCTATAAGTTTGCTCCTCAATACATTGGCTTCTCTGGAATGGATACTGTTGTCAGCACGCATTACATTAATAGAAAGCAAAATGATAGATTTTGTTAAGTCATCTATTTTTCTAAGAATTTCATATTCTCTTGTTTGAAAAAGTTCGTTAAAAAGTGGAAATAAAAAAGGGTAATATGACCATGAAATATCCTTGTTTCTAAATCTTATTTTTTGCCAATTTTTGAAATTACCCATATTTATTTTGTTAAAATGGCGTATGCCTCGTTTATTTTAAACATTTGTTTTCGATGAAAAATCATTTCACTGCTAGATAAATGAGGGTTTGCATCTGGATGATGTTTTTTCATTAATTCTCGATAACGCTTTTTAATATCATCAATATTTGCGTGTGGAAGTAAACCTAAGATTGTGAATGCTCTTAAGCGTTGTTGCTGCTTTTCATTTTCTTGAGAAGCAGTCAACTTACCCATTACTTTGGACCTAAAAGTTTTGTTCCACATTTTGTATTTATCCAATACTTTAAGGAAAGTTATTTCTTTAATGTCAAAATCTTTGCTCAATTGATGAATAAAAGATAGTTCTTTGTCCACTAAGGAGCCATCAGTACACGCAATTTCAAATAAGAAAGTAATGACTTGTAATCTATCTTTTACGGAGGAAATGGAGTTTATTTCTTTGATAAATTGTGGCCAATTTATATTATCCAGATTCACATTTTTGGCACTTGTACACGCTAATTCTTGCTGGGTTTTATTGAAAAAGTGTTTAAAAGTTTGCTGAATTTTGTACGTTTCAAAAAATGAAAATTGTCCATCTATATTGGCAAGGTATGCCGTTAAAATAATCAGTTGCCAGTCAAAAGGATGAAGTTGATGAAACTCATTTAATGAATGTGTTTTGAGGATATGTTGCTGGATGTAACTCAATAAAAATGCTGAAGGCTTCAATTACAAAAATAGGATTAATTAACAAAACTCTGATACTATTCCCTATTCAAACAAGTTGAGGTTAATAGATTGTCAAATCTGCCCTAATAAACATTGAAAAACTTGTTTTCTTTGTATGATACCCCAAAACTAGTGTATATCTAAATGAGTGGATTAAAGAAATTAGCAGGCCAAACGGTTATTTACGGTGTAAGTAGCATTCTTGCTCGATTTCTAAATTTTCTTCTCACACCTTTTTATACTGCCGAAGGGATGTTTGAGGCAGCCGAATATGGTGTAATCACCGAGTTGTATGCTTATGTTGCATTTCTATTGGTTTTTTTAACATTTGGAATGGAAACCGCTTTTTTTAGATACTCTACCAAGGAAGGTGTGAACCATCAAACAGCCTATAATAACTCACTGTATTCTGTGACTTTGGTAGTTGGAATATTTGTATTACTAAGTGTGTTGTTTTCGCAGTCTATTGCCAATTGGTTGTTGTATCCAGACAACGCGGAGTATGTTATTTGGTTTGCGCTTATTGTGGGGTTAGATTCGGTAGCGTCTATTCCATTGGCAAAACTTCGTAAAGAAAATAAAGCAAAGAATTTTGCCATGATTAACATTGCCAATGTCGCAGTTAACATTGGATTAAATCTTTTCTTTTTATGGTATTGTAAAGGTAATTTTGAAGCGGGGCATTCTAATTGGTTGATTGATTTGGTTTATAATCCGGAAATTGGAGTAGGTTATGTTTTTATCGCTAACCTATTGGCAAGTCTTGTTAAGTTTCTGTTGCTTGGTGGTCAACTTAGATATAGAGGAACGTTTGATTTTCAGTTGTTTAAAGAGATGTTCAAATATGCTTACCCGATGTTATTTGTTGGTCTTGCATTTATTATTAATGAAACTTTGGACAGGTTGATGCTCAAAAGTATACTAACAGATACTTATTTGCAGAAAGATCCAACGCTCACATTTGATGTAGCAACGGATAAAGCCCAAACACAGTTAGGAATATATGGAGGGAATTACAAAATTGCTATGATAGTTTCTATGTTTTTGCAAGCCTATAGATATGCAGCAGAACCATTTTTCTTCAATCAAGAAAAAGAAAAAGATTCAAAGAAAACGTATGCAAAGGTTATGAATTACTTCGTGGTTGTTGTGGTGCTTATGTTTTTGGCCATTTCTATGAATTTACAAATTGTCAAGTATTTCACGCCTAGTACAGTTTATTGGGAAGGATTGGTTGTAGTTCCAATTTTATTGGCGGCTAATGTTTTATTGGGGATTTATACCAATCAAAGTATTTGGTATAAGTTGTCTAGCAAAACCTATTACGGAGCTTTGATAAGTGTGGTGGGAGCAATTGTAACAATCACTTTAAACCTACTGTTTATTCCTCTTTATGGTTATTTAGCTTCTGCCTGGGCTACTTTTATTTGTTATGCTGTTATGGTTATGATGTCTTATTTTATGGGGCAAAAGCACTATCCAATTAAATACAACTTGAGAAAAATATCTGTTTTTGTGTTGCTTGCTTTTGGTTTGTTTATGATAAGATGGAGGGGAGATTTTTACTCCGATTTTAATTGGTTGCAATTTTTATATAATAACACTTTAATTTTAGTATTTGTTGGGGTTGTATTATTTTTGGACAAGTCTATGCTGGGAATGGTAAGGCGATTAATAAAACGATAGAAAATGAAGGTTGAAATAATAAATAACTCAAAACACGCTACACCTCACTACGCAACGGATTTGTCTGCTGGTATGGATTTACGTGCTAATATTGATGAAACAATTACATTAAAACCTTTGGAGCGAAGGTTGATCCCAACAGGTCTTAGCATTGCATTGCCTGCAGGTTATGAGGCGCAAGTAAGACCTAGAAGTGGCTTGGCATACAAAAATGGATTGACAGTCTTAAATTCGCCTGGTACTATAGACGCAGATTACCGAGGGGATATAGGTGTAATACTTATTAACTTGTCCAATGAGGATTTCATCATTGAGGACGGAGAACGGATAGCACAACTTGTGGTTGCACCTTATACTAAAGTTGATTGGAATGAAGTTACTACTCTTTCTGAAACTGTGAGAGGTGAAGGTGGTTTTGGAAGTACAGGCAAGGAGTAAAGAAAAAGGCGTACAAAACACCTTTTAATCCAAATCTAAAAAGTGATCTTCTGTAGATAATTCTGGGTTTTTAGGGTCTACTCCGTATTCATTGGAGCCGGAATCTCCCTCTGTTGCAAAGTATACTAATAAAATAATGAACCCAACTAGAGGTATAAGACCAAGTAAAATGGTCCAGCCACTTTTACCTGTATCGTGAAGTCTTCTTATTGAAACAGCAAGTCCTGGAAGAAAAACGGCAAGGGTATATATATTGGACAGGATACCTCCTTGGGCCTGAAACCCAAATTGATTAGATTCGTAGGTGCCAAGGCCTAGCATTTTTTCAATGATTCCAATGATTATCGAAATAATGATGTTTGCTAAAACATAGTACCAGAACTCTGATCTTCTTGCTCTACCCATGAAGTTAGCGTAATTGTCAAAGACTACCTTTTTATACCAATTTACCATTTCCATTTGATTTAGTTTAACTTCAAATATACATCAATTTTAGATGAATAATCTTTTAATATAATTGAAAAATGTTATTCAAAATGAATGTTTTAGAGCAAATAAATGATTAACTTTCATTTACGTGAATATACATAGATTTACTGTTTTACAATTTTAAACAATGAAGATTTCGCTGCATTTTCTAATTGGATTAAATAGATTCCTGCATTTTGATCGGAGAGGTTTAGCGAAGTTATATTTGATTGATTGCGAAGTATTTTGATTAATTTCCCATTAATGTCCATTATTGAAACATCATATACTTGTTCGTCTTTAGATTGAAATTTAATCAATCCACTAGTTGGGTTTTCACTAATTAAGGAAAACCAATTTTCTTCATTGTTAATTTCCTTTATGGAAACTAGTGATGTTTTTTCATATTTGCTAAAGAATTCCCAAATTACAGTACTAGCATCAAAATCTTGATTAGTGACGCCAATGTTAAATATTGCACCAGGCCAAGTGTGTTCACCATCGATTATTTTATAATGCACAACTTCTGAGCCATTATCACCACCTAAATATTCGTACAACTCTGCAGTGCAACCATCATTTGTGTTTATATCTTGCAAGGCTGTAAAAACAGGCGTAGGATTACAGTTGTTATGTCCCACCCAATAGTTTATAACTGAATCTACGCTTAAAAAGTTGGCATCACCATTGTAAGCTACAGTTGGGTCATTTGTACCATGTATTTGCATAACAGGAACAGGCCTTGTAACGGTATTTGCAGGGATTTGCAATACAGACATTGTTCCGGTAACAGATGCTACTGCAGCAATCTTATTGTCTAGTTGCCCAGCCAGTGTTAAACTCATAAAGCCACCATTACTCATTCCAGTACTGTATATTCTATCTTGATTTACAGAATAATTGTTTGAAATGGTGTCTAATAATGCATTAATAAATCCAATATCATCAACTCCTGTTCCCCAATTGGCATTCCAGTGCGCTGATCCAGCCACTGGGTCTGCAAGCCCTTGAGGCGCAAGGATTAAAAAATTAGCAGTATCTGCAATTGGTTTAAAATTACCGTACGCCATTTGTTGGGTATTATTACTGCCATAACCATGCAGGTTAAGTACCAAAGGCACGGGTGTGCCAGCAGTATAGGATGCTGGTACATATAGTTGGTATGAACGGGACTCCCCATCATAGGTAAAACTTCCAGATGTTGTGGTTTGTGCTGTATAACATAGTGTGCTAATAGCAAAGATTGTAGTTAGAATTGTTTTCATACTGTCAATAATACAAAAAAAACGGCAATATTAATATTGCCGTTTTTAAGGGGTAGTAATGCGTTATTAGCGGCAAGCACTAGTTGACTTTCTCATGCTGGGTGTTAAAAGAACCTTTTAATTCAGAACCAACGCCATTTAAGTGAAAAGTTCCGCAAATGTGAGTTTTAGAAATTTCCTTAATTTCCACATATCCCGGGTCTTCAATTCCTGCTGTATTAATTGATTTTAAACCATCGCCAGTTTCAATAGATATAGCAATGCGATTAAAACCTTCTTCATCTCCGTTGAATGTATATTGACCAGGTTTAAATTCATCCCCTGCGGGAGAGAAAAGACCTATAACTACTTTTATTTGGTCACCAGTTCTTTGTCCATAATCACTATCCTCTGATTTATCATAATTCAAATAGATGACTCTATATGATTGATACATTTCGTTATAATTAGCATAGACATATTTTTGGTCAAAACTCTGTTCTGCATCATCATATTTTAGAACTTCTAATTTATTTGTCCCGCATGCTGTATTATTTTCTGAACTATTACTATCTGTATTTTCGCTTCCACTACAATTAGTCATAAATAGTGCTAATCCAAAGGTTATAGTTAAAATAGATTTTTTCATTTGCTATGATTTTGTATGTCAAAATTAAAATTAAATAGAGTTCGGTTAGAATTAAAATGGCGAAATGGATTTTATTAATGGTAAATGTTTCCATGCGATTGGCTAATCCATGATGGTTTATTCATAGTATAAAATTAGGACATAAAAAAAGGGAATCAATTTGATTCCCTTTTAAAAATTTAGATTTTATTATGTGTTAAATCTTAATCTGATGTGCCTGAATAGCATATTACTATGGAAGGTAATAGTAGTGTTTTTTATTTCTCGAATTATTAAGGCATAACAGTAGATGCATTTACTATTTTACCAGAATAATCTTGTACTTTAAACATCGCATCACTCATTTCACATTTTGCTTGAGAACCGTTAATAGCTTTACCTAAGTATACTGTTCCGCCAATACTGTATGCAAACTCTTCTGAAGCACCAGCAGGAATTTTAGTAGAAGAAGAACCATGACAAATCCAAATCGCACTTCCTGTATCATTTTTTAAAATAGTAGGTGCTTGATTCATGTCTGCCAATTTTTTCTGTCCTTGTTCAGAATTCCAAAATGCAGCATTCTTATTTTTTACTTCAGCATCGTGATCTGCATCACCTTGTTGTATTGCGGCTATCTCTGCTTTTTCCGTAGCTGTAAAATTTGCGGTTGCCTCTTTTTGAATTGGCAACATTGCATTTAAGTATTCTTTAATGATGGTATGATGATCTCTGTCCGTAATGATGGCAGGTGTAGCAACTCCCGCTTTTAATGCAGCGAGTTTTTCTTTCATAGTCATTTTCTTAGCAGGTTCTTTTTTTGCTGCAGAAATATAAATCTTTTCAATATTAAAATTATCTGCTGATTTTACTCCTTTTAATCCGTACAAAATTTCATTTAAATATAAGTATGCGTAACCATTGTCTGAAACAAACATAGACGGCTGAGTGTAGTGGTTTGGAAAAATCCAACCAAAACCTGAATTTATTACCATTTTACCATCATCTGCATAAACCAACTTAAACGTAGAGAGTTTATCATGCATATTATTGACAAACTCCATTTTGTATTTTGAATCTAAAGGAGCGGCAGTGTATTTGTCTCCTTCTTTTTTTATAGCATAATATGCTTTTAGTTCGGTTCCGTTACCTATTTCTTGTAGCGCCTCTAGTTGTCCTTGTTGTGCAGAAAATGACATTGATATCAATGTGAATATTGCAATTAATCCTTTTTTCATGTTTTATATTTTTAGTTAAAATTTCGCATTACTAGTATTTAAATACTCACCTAGTTTCTAGATGTCTAGATCTAAAAATGACAATTCAGCTTAAATACTTTGGTCGTAAACCAAATGTAATGGAGTTGGGAGTTGCAGCTTTGTAAAGCTACAGCAATGGACAAAATTTTTCAGTAACGGACAGTAAATGGTTATTTTTTTAGAAGAAACGATTCAAAGTCTGCCTTTTTGTATTTAGAAAGTTTAGCTGTAATTTCTCCGTTTAGAAAGATTTGCAAGTCAGATTTTGAGTATTTAAGCATATGTGATTTAGCAATAATCCATGATTTGTGTACTCTAATAAAATTATCATCATCTGTGAATATCGTTTCAAAATGTTTTAGATTTTTACTGACTACATATTTTTTTTCTAATGTATGAATGTAAGAATATGATTCTTGGGCTTCAATGGCTATTATTTCTTTGGTGGCTAATACTTGCTGGAATCCTTTGTCATTGACGATGATATTATCTATCGTATTAGATTGTAGCGTATTACTTAGTAATGCAAATTTTTCTACTTGAGTTTTTAAGTCAATATTGCTTTCCACCCTTGCCACAGCATCTTTGAGCCTATCTATATCTACTGGTTTAAGAATATAATCTACCGCAGCTACCTCGAATGCTCGCAAGGCATACTTGTCATAGGCAGTCACGAAAATGATTTCAAAAGTAATTTCATTAAAGAAGTTTACGATTTCATAACCTGCATAATTTGGCATTTCGATGTCTAAGAAAACAAGTTTAGGACTATTGATCTGAATGAAGCCTATAGCATCAGGAATATTAGAAAACTGTCCAATTAAATTAACTTGTGGACAGAAATGTGCTAATAAATTAGCTAGAACGTCTCTTGCTCCTTCTTCATCGTCTATTAATATGGCTGTAATTGTATCCATTGAGGTAAAAATAATCACAAAGGTTTGATAGGTAGACAAAATTTCATAAACGTCCTAGTTTTTATAGTAATGGCTAAAACTCATTCTTTATTGGGATTCGTAATGTTACAGATGTGCCTGTGGGATATCCGTCTTTTTCGAGGTCCAAATAACTGAATCCTAAGTTGCCGCCAAAATGCTTTTCCAAAATGGCAAAACGCCTTTTTATTGCGTTGCCAGAGAATGATTCATGTTCAGATCTTTGCCTTTCCTTTATCTTCATTGACTTCTTTCTTCCAATGCCGTTATCTGTGATGGTACAGATAAGTGTATCTTCAAGTTTAAACGATATGATAACTTTCTTTTTTCCTTCTTTATGAAGTAGGCCATGAACAAGTGCGTTTTCAATGAACGGTTGAATTAGCATCGGAGGCACCTTAATGTCGTCAATGTTGTTTTCAATGATTTGATACGCTAGGTCATCCTTGAAGCGTAATTTTTCTAGAGAAAGGTAAAGTTCAATGAGTTTAATCTCTTGGTTAAAACTGATGAAGTCTTTATCGGAATAATTGAGTGTTCTTCTCACTAGATTGGAGAATTTTGTGATAAATGTATATGAATTTTTTACATCTCCTTTTAGTACAAGTGCTTGAATAGAGTTTAAAGCATTGAAAATGAAATGCGGATTCATTTGAGATTGAATAGCGGTCAATTTTGATGCGTTTAGCTCATTGATTTGTTGTGACTTGACATTTTGAATCTTTAACCGTCTTCTATAGAAAAGAAAGGAAATTGTAAAAAGTGCCAATGCAACGATTAGGAAAAACCACCATTGTTGCCAGAAAGGAGGATTAATTTTGAAAGGAATGCTATACTGCTCAGACACTACATCTCTACAACGTGTTAAAATATCTAGTGTATATTTCCCAGGAGCTAGCGATTGGTATTGAATAGATTTAGCCGTGGCCGATAGTTCGTTCCACTCTCCATCGTTCGTCCCAGAAAGTTTGTAGAAAACACTTGTTTCGTTATTGAGTATTTCTGATTTAAAGTCAAACAAAAGTTGAAGGTTGTTTTCATCATGCTTGAAGGAATTTGTTGCGTTTATTTGCAATGGTTTTCCTCCAAGGGTAATACTATTGATATTGAGCGCGATGTCTTTAGGAAGAATTTTGGTTTGTGTGTATGGAAGAATTAAAACCTTATTTTTTATTAAGAAAAACATCTTTTTGTCATTGGCGTCAAAGTCAATTATTGTGTTTTCAATTAACCCTTCAGGTACACCGTATGTTTGAAGTTTTAATGTAGCCAAATTTAACGTTTGAAACCCACCTTGCGAGAGTATCAGAAGTTGGTCACCAATGCGTCTAATTTTTTTTATTTTATTGTGAATTAAACCATTATTGACGTCCAATTGCAGAATTGGCTTGTTTTTCCAAAAAATTAGAATGCCTTTGTCGTCCGTGGCACAAATCAAACTATCGCCTTTTATTTCTAGGTCATTGGCAAATATATTTTTATTATCCCATTGTAAGTTTGTTCTATTTCCGGCAAAATCTATTTGAAAAAGATTGGATTCATCAGACCCATACAGTAAACTTTTGTTATAGTTATATACAACTGCTTTTTGTCTGCCATTTATACTGTTTAACTTGGATAACCAACTTTCGTCTCGTCTTGTCCAATTTTCATTTTCAAAATTCTCAGTACCAATATTATAGATTCCATTGGAGGTTGCTATAAATCCAAACCGAGCGGAAGTTGGAAAATAGTAGTCTTTGATAACTCCAGCATTCCCACCTTCAATCGGATCAAAGATAAGTTGACTTAATTCATTTTTACCACATTTTTCGCAATGAAATATCCAATCCTGAGTTCGTTTAGATTCATGAATGATATAGGTGCTATCAGCATCAATTTTGTAGATATTACCTTCTTTGCTTGAAACATAGCAGATTCCTTCTTGTGAAACAGTAATGCCTCTAAGAGATGCATCTATGGTTATGGATGTATTTTCTGTGCTTGGTATTATACAAAGACCATTGCCAAATGTTCCAAGATAGAGAATCCCTGATTTTCCTTTTGCAGCTGAAGAGATAAATAGATTGTCAAGAATTTTATCAGAAGCTTGTAATGTATCATTATTGAGGAAAAGGAATCTAGCTCCAGATTTCGAGTTTAAGGCTAGAATTTTATTGTCACTAATGCTTAAAAACCTTTCGGAAGGGTATTCTTTAATGTTAGAAATAATAGAACTGTTTGTAAAGGCCTTTCCAGAGCTTCCAATGAGAATTGGTTGATTTTTTAGTTTAATAACTTTGAATGAGTTCCCGTCAATCAATGTGTTCTTGTTTACAAAACTATCTCGGTTAAAATATTGAATTTTTCCATTGTTGTAAATAATAGAACTATCTAATATAGAATGACAAATGAAGTATTTGTTTTCATCTATTTTGCTAGCATGAAAGTATTGACAACTTGATGTATCGGTACAACTTGGACTGAGTACCATCGTGAGTTTTTTGTCTCTAGTGATTTTTCCTATAAACTTTGATGCATAAATAAAGCTGTTGTCGGTGTTAATATAGAAGTGAAATTGATCACCGACTTCATTTTCAGGTAATTCATAAAAGAGTTGAATAGAATCGTTACTTAATTGAAATAACTGGCCATGTAGATTGCTACAAAACAATTCGCCTAAACTATTCTCTTGTATTTGAAAAAACGAAGAACCACGCCGATCTGGAGATTTTGTAAGTTCTAAAAATTTTCCTTGTTTATACAAAAACACTCCGTTTGATGTGCCAAGGTATAGACTTTTGGTACTAGATTTATAGACGGAGTAGATGTCTATTCCAGCTAATTCGTTTTGACCTATAAAAAAATGACTTGGTGATTGAGTAAAATGCGGATAAAAAAAAAGTTGCACCCAAAAAAGGAGCGCAACTTTATACATTATATTTTTACATGATGCTGAATTCAGCATTATTATAAATTCAATAAAACTTCTTCTGGTTCCTTAGCACCAAAAATCATTTTAGAAGGGTTTTCAAGCATTTCTTTTACTTTCACTAAGAAAGATACAGATTCTTTACCATCAATGATTCTATGATCGTAAGATAAAGCCAAATACATAATTGGTCTAATTTCAACTTTACCATTTATTGCAACTGGTCTTTCAACGATATTGTGCATCCCTAAAATTGCAGATTGCGGAGGATTAATAATTGGCGTACTCAACATACTTCCAAAAACACCACCATTAGTAATTGTAAATGTTCCACCTGTCATTTCTTCGATGGTCATTTTACCATCTCTTGCTTTGATTGCAAGTCTTTTAATTTCAGCCTCAATCTCTGCCAGAGTCATTTGCTCAGCATTTCTTACTACTGGTACCATCAATCCTTTTGGTGAACTTACAGCAATACCTATATCAGCATAGTTGTGAGATATCATTTGCTCACCATCTATCATTGAGTTTACCTGTGGAAACAAGTTTAACGCTTCAGTGACAGCTTTAGTAAAGAATGACATGAATCCAAGGTTTACCCCATGCACTTCTTTGAATTTCATTTTGTACTTATTTCTAAGATCCATGATAGGCTTCATATCCACTTCGTTAAAAGTAGTAAGCATTGCTGTCTCACTTTTTACTGCTACCAATCTAGATGCGATTTTTCTTCTCATCATAGACATTCTAGCAGATTCAGTGTCTCTTGTTCCACCCCAACCTTGTGTAGTTGAAGCATCAAAACCAGCAGCCATAGCAGCTACTACATCTTGTTTCGTGATTCTGCCATCTTTGCCAGAACCTTTAATCATTTGCAATGGAACGTTGTTCTCGTTTGCAATTTTATTTGCGGCTATAGAAGGTGTACCCGTAGCATAGTTGCTTTTTTCTTCAGTTTTAACTGGAGCAGCTTCCTTCGTAGGGTTCGGGTTGGGTTTTACTTCCTCTACCTTTACTTCTTCTACTTTTGCAGGCGCACTACCAGCAGGTCTTTCTGCAGATGTGTCAATAAGACATACCACAGCTCCAACTTTTACTGCATCACCAACTTCTGCTTTAAGCGTGATGATTCCAGATTCTTCAGCAGGCAATTCAAGTGTTGCTTTGTCTGAGTCTACTTCTGCTATTGCTTGATCTTTTTCAACGTAATCACCGTCTTCAACCAACCATTCTGCAATTTCTACTTCTGATATTGATTCTCCCGGAGAGGGAACTTTCATTTCTAATACTGACATATCTTATTATTCTATAGTATTTCTAATTTCTTAACTTACCTTTTGTTTTGCATTTTCCATCACCTTATTCAAGATGTAGTCGTGTCTTTTTGCATGCACTGCTGGTGATCCTGTTGCTGGACTTGCTGACTCTAGTCTAGAAATCACATCCAAATGTACTGTTCTCCATTTACGCATCATATATGACCAAGCTCCCATATTTTCAGGCTCTTCTTGTGCCCAAATGTATTTGGCGTCTTTTCCGTATTTATCAACCAAGGCATCTAGTTGTTTTTTAGGTAATGGGTATAATTGTTCAACTCTTACTAAAGCAATGTTTTCTGCTCCACCTTCTTGCTCTTTTTTCTCAAGCATATCATAATAGAATTTACCAGAAGATAGAACTACTGTATCTACGTCTGCTGCTTTTACAGTGCTATCGTCAATAACTTCTTGGAAGCCACCAGTTGCAAGGTCTTCAATAGTGGAAACAGCTTTCGGGTATCTCAATAGTTTTTTGGGAGTAAACACAATCAAAGGCTTTCTGAAATCACGTTTCACTTGTCTTCTTAACAAGTGGAAGAAGTTTGCAGGTGTAGTACAGTTAGCCACTTGCATATTCAAGTCACCACATAACTGTAAGAATCTTTCCATCCTTCCAGAAGAGTGTTCTGAACCTTGTCCTTCATAACCATGAGGCAATAACATTACAATACCATTCTGTGTGTGCCATTTGTCTTCAGCTGCACTAATGTATTGGTCAATCATAATTTGCGCGCCATTATTAAAATCGCCAAATTGTGCTTCCCAAATTGTTAATCCGTTTGGCGTAGCAAAGGAATAACCATAATCAAACCCTAATACACCATACTCAGAAAGTAACGAGTTGTATATGTCAAATTTTGCTTGACCTTCTTCGAGTAGTCTTAGTGTAACTACTTCCTCTTCTGTATCTTCTGTTTTTACAACTGCATGTCTATGAGAGAAAGTACCTCTTTCTACGTCTTGCCCTGAGATCCTTACCGGGTGACCTTCCGTTAGAAGTGTTGCGTATGCAAGCATTTCGCCCATCCCCCAGTCTAAAGTATTAGACTCAATCATGTTCATTCTATCCTTAAATAGTTTGATGATTTTTCTGAAATACTTTTTACCTTCAGGTAAAGTAGCCAATTTAGTTCCTAATTCAATAAGTTTTTCTTTTGCTACAGCAGTGGTTGGAGATTTATCAAAATCTGCTTCGGTTCCTACTCTATATTTGTCCCATTCTTCTTGAAGGAAATCAGTAATGTGTGCTTTTTCTATTTGTTTTGCATCCTCTAGTCTATCTTGAAGCATATCATCAAAGGATTTCTCCATTGCCTTGCCTTCTTCACTGGAGATTACATTTTCTTTAATAAGTCTATCCAAATATATTGCTCTAGGAGTTGGGTGTTTAGAAATGACATTGTATAACTTAGGTTGAGTGAATTTAGGTTCATCACCTTCATTATGTCCGTACTTTCTGTAACACAACAAGTCAATAAAGACATCTCTACCAAATTCTTGACGATATTCTAATGCTATTTCCATAGCTTGAACTACTGCTTCTGCATCATCTCCGTTTACATGGAAAACCGGACAAAGAGTTGTTTTGGCAACATCCGTACAGTAAGTAGATGAGCGGGCGTCTAAATAGTTAGTGGTAAATCCTACTTGGTTATTAATTACGATATGAATCGTTCCGCCAGTTTTATATCCGTCTAGTTGTGCCATTTGAATGGTTTCATAAACCACACCTTGACCTGCTATAGCGGCATCTCCGTGTATTACTATAGGAACAATACTTTTTTGATCCCCACCTAGTACGTTATCTATTTTAGCTCTCACAATCCCTTCAGCTACAGGGGCTACAGTCTCTAGGTGAGATGGATTAGGTGTAAGGGTTAATTTTATTTCCTTTCCGCTATCGGTTTTTTGGTAACTTGAATAGCCTAAATGATATTTAACATCTCCATCAAACAACGCGTCCTCATATTCTTTACCTTCAAATTCAGAGAAAATAGCAGAATACGTTTTGTTAAAGATATTAGCCAATACATTAAGTCTTCCTCTGTGGGCCATTCCTACTACAAATTCCTTAGAACCAAGTTCTGCTCCTTTTTCAATCAAAGCGTCTAAAGCAGGAATTAATGCTTCTCCTCCTTCAATGGAGAATCTTTTCTGACCTACAAATTTCTTGTGTAAAAATTGCTCAAAAACACTTGCTTGATTCAACTTGTGCATGATGTGTTTTTTTCTGTTAACATCAAGTACAGGTCTGTTTTTAAGTTCAATTTTATTTCTTAGCCACACCAAACGTTTTGGTTGTCTAATGTAGTTATATTCAATCCCAATAGATTCACAATAGGTAGCTTCTAAATGGTCTATGATATCTTTTAATGTTGCTGGGCCAATCCCAATTTCCTCTCCCGCTTGAAAAACAGTACTCATGTCAGCCTCAGTCAACTGAAAATTGGCAATGTCCAATGTAGGTTGATACTTTCTTCTTTCTCTTACCGGATTGGTCTTGGTGAATAAGTGCCCTCTTGATCTATAACTTTCAATTAAGTTGATCACTTTAAATTCCTTCTGAACGTTTTCTGGAATGGCTCCACCTGGTCCGTCTAAATCAAAGTTAGTTTTTGCAAATTCAAATCCTTCAAAGAATTTTTTCCAGCCCTCGTCTACGGAGTTCTCGTCTTGCAGATATTGTTTGTAAATTTCGTCTAGTGCATTTACGTCACCATTTGACATGTATGAAAATTTGTCCATCTAATTAGATTGTATATACTTAAAGCAAAGTTAAAAATTATTTGAAACAAGTATGGTTCAAATAAGAAAATATAAAGGTTTAAGTAAAGATATTACGCAAATTCAAAAAGTATGTAAAGTAATACAATCACAATGGCCAAAAATATGGAAGCCGCAATTGGCCCTGCTAGTAGTCCTATTAGCAAATATATGCCCCAAATGACTAAGGCAAACAAGATGAAAATGCCAATAAAAATTAAAAGCCATTTTAACACAAAATTCCAAAATCCAGACCAGAAGTTATCCCACCATCCTGGTCCTCTAGTTTTATTTTTTAAAATATTTGGATTTTTC
>JBFHGR010000084.1:0-15881 GCA_041583015.1 Parvicella sp.
CTTACGTTTTGATACTTCACCAACAGAATCCAATTATTCTGAGAATTTTTATTCAGGAAATGGCTATGCTAAAGGTGTTGAGTTCTTATTGCAGAAAAAATCAGGTAGATTTAATGGTTGGTTAAGTTATACATTGGCCGAAGCAAAAAACCAATTTGACATATATTCTGATGATTATTTTGCAGCAAGTCAAGATGTTCGGAATGAATTTAAAGTAGTAGGATTATACCGTTATAAAAGATGGGATTTTTCATTAACCTGGGTTTTTGCGTCAGGAAGACCTTATACGGCACCATCAGGGGCATATACTGTTACGCTATTGGATGGTACAGAACAAGAGTATTTTACAGTTACAGATAAAAATTCTGTGAGATTACCAGATTATCACAGAGCAGATTTCTCTGTCAATTATAAACTTTTGACTGGCTCTAAAGCAGATAAAAAGAGAAAAGAAATAGGGTATTTAAGTTTTTCAATTTTTAACTTTTATAATCGTTCAAATGTTTGGTATAAACAGTATACAATTGATGAAGGAGAGATTTTGGAAACAGATGTTAACTATGTAGGCTTTACGCCAAATATTACTTTATCACTTAAATTAAGATAAAATGAATGAATTAAAAATAATGTCACTTGTTGCATCCTTTGGTTTGATAATAAGTTGTACAAAGTCGGAAAATACAGTGGCTTTTAGTGATTTTCCAATAATTGAGGGGTATTTAATTCCTGGAGAGATTTTGACTATAAACATATCAAGGCAACTTGCTTTTTCTGAGGACGTGGTTTACTCTAATGATGACAGTGATAATTTGACAGTTACTGCAACGGTAGAAAATAGTGAATTTGTTCTCACAGCAATAGGAAATGGAATTTATGTAGATAGTAATGTTGTAATTGAAGAAGGTCAAGATTGGGATTTTTCATTCTCGTTTAATGATCAAAATGTCTCTGGTTATACCTATATACCTGCTAAACCATTGGATTTTGAATTATCTGTGACAGAATTATATTTAGATAAAAGAGACACTACTTCAGGGCCTCCTGCACCTACGACAGAAGTTGATCCTGTTGTCGTAAGTTGGACAAATTTAGATGTATCCAATTATCTAGTTTTGATAGAAAATATGGAATCAGATCCTGAACCTATAATTGAATTGAGAGAAGGAGAAGAAAGACCAGAAAGAGTTTTTAGAAAGGAGCCAAGAAATGACAATTCTCAAGAAATAACTTTTAATGAGTTTCAATATTTTGGTACACATAGAATTATCTTATACCATGTTTTACCTGACTATGCTACATTGTATGAAGAAAATAGTAACAGTTCATTAAACTTAACCAATCCATCTACAAGTATAGAAAATGGTTATGGAATTTTTACAGGAATCAACGCAGATACATTATACTTAGAAGTGATAGAAAACTAAGAATAAGTTTATTTAATAGAAACTAGATGATTTGTATTAGAAATAATACATAATTTATTATGACATTAGTAGCGTTTTTTTAGGAAGAAATGAAAGGTTCCTGATAGAATTCATTAGATTTGTAGTAACCACAAATCTGAAAATATGGATTTATTCACTGTTATCGAACCAAAAACAAAGGCAGTTCCATTTGTCTTGAGCGTTCCGCATTGCGGAGTAAATTTTCCGGATGAACTGAAGGAGCATTACAATGAAGATATGATGAAGCAACCTGATGACACAGATTGGTTTGTTCACAAATTGTACAACTTTGCATCAGAAATGGGAATAACTATTATTCACGCTAATTTTAGTAGATGGGTAATTGATTTGAATAGAGATCCTAATAGTAAACCGTTGTATGATGATGGAAGAATAATAACAGCTTTAACTACTACCACAGATTTTTTTGGTAATCCAATCTATAAAAATGAATCTTTTGAACCTGACGCAACTGAGGTGAAAAGAAGATTGAAAACTTATTACTGGCCGTATTATCGAGAAATTGAAAGAATACTAGGTGAACGTAAAAAGGAATTCGGAAAAGTGGTACTTTGGGATGCTCATTCTATTAGAAGACATGTGCCTACTATTAGAAAAGAACCTTTTCCTGATATGATTTTAGGAACTAATGATGGTGCATCTGCAGACCAAGAAATTATAGATGCTGCATTGGGAACATTGAGGAAAGGTCATTACCAAGTGAATTATAACGATCCTTTTAAGGGAGGACACATTACAAGGTATTTTGGAAATACTAAGCACAATCAACATGCATTGCAATTGGAAATGAATAAAATTCTTTACATGAATGATGAAGAATTGAAGTTTCATCCTGGCAGAGCAGAAAAAATTGAGCAATTGTTAAAGCAAGCATTTGAAGCAGTTATAAAGGTAGTAGAATAAACATTCCAAAAATTAAAAGTGAACAACAAGGAAAAACAAATCATCTCAAGTTTAGTGAAAAAATACAATAGTATTTTACTTCATTCTACTCAGATTGCAATTACAGAAGATTTAATTAACCTGATAATTGCCAATAGGGAAGATGAAAGTTTTGAATTGTCTGCTTTTATTAAAAATAAAGAAGATTTTAAGAAGTATGTAGTAGGAGAGTTTTTTAAATTGAATAATACTACCGTCCTTTCTGAATTGTCATCAATGGAAGAGACTTTTAAACCAGCCAAAAAGCAAAAGGATGTATTGAAACTTCCGTTTTGATTTAAATACAATTTGATTTTTTATATGCCCGAATATTCCACATTACAATTTGAATCTGCTGATATTTTTGTGATTGATACTGAAATTCCTAAAAGTGATTATGTCGTTATTGATATGTCTAATCAAAATGAAGAATTACGTAAGATAGACATATCATCTGCCAAAATTGTGGAGCATTTTATCACTGCTTATGTTGCTACCAAAGGTGGTCAAGCAGCTATTGGAGGTTACTTGGAAGTAAGGGATTTGTACAAACGGAGTAAGTACTTTAATGGTGATGCTAATCAAGAAAGAAATATTCATTTAGGGGTGGATATATGGATAAAGGAGGGAACAAAAGTTTTGGCTGCATTGGATGGTGAAGTTCATAGTTTTAAAAATAATACGAATCATGGCGACTATGGTCCAACAATCGTTTTGAAGCATAAATATGATGGTGTCACTTTTCACACTTTATATGGTCATTTGAGTATCGCTTCAATACAGGGTTTAGAGATAGGGCAGAAGGTTACAAAATCTCAGCATATAGGTGCTTTAGGAGGGCCTTCTGTTAACGGAGGATATGCGCCACATTTACATTTTCAAGTAATCCTGGATATGCAAGATTATGTAGGTGATTATCCTGGTGTTTGTTCTTTTAATAATTTATCATTTTATAAAATGAACTGCCCAAATGCTATGAACTTGTTGGGATTTCAAGACTATAAAAGAATGTGTTAGTATTTTATATTATTTTTTTGATGAAATTAAAATACTTGAAAGGCACATATTTAAACGGAAGATCAATCCACGTAGGAGAGGTGACCACTGCTCTTTGATGGCTAAAAGCCAAGAAACTTTCTTTGCCGTGATAATTTCCCATACCACTGTTGCCAACTCCTCCAAAAGGTAAGTTGTGATTTGTCACATGCATCAATGTATCATTAATACACGCACCTCCAGAGGTTGTTTTGGCTAAAATATTCTTTGCGTTTTGATTTTTTCCAAAATAGTAAAATGCCAAAGGTTTTTCATTTTTATTAACGTAAGAAGTTACTTCGTCTATGTGGTCAAATGTCATGACGGGTAGGATAGGACCAAAAATTTCTCCTTGCATGATTAGAAAGTCAGGATCTACATCGTCTATAATAGTTGGGGTAATAAATTTTTCTTTTACGTCAATCTCACCACCAGTATGTATTGTTCCTTGGTGCAGTAAAGTTTCCAACCTTTGCATGGCTTGATGGTTTACAATACGAGGATAAAAGCGACTTTCTTTAATGTTATCGCCATACATTTCTTTAAAATTGGCTGCAATTTTGGTTAATAATTCATCCTTTATAGACTTGTGCGCAAAGAGGTAATCAGGCGCAATACATGTTTGCCCAGCATTAATGAGTTTTCCCCAAGCTATACGTTTGGCAGCAATGTCTATGTTGGCATCTGCATCTACTATGCTAGGACTTTTACCTCCCAATTCTAAGACAACTGGTATAAGATGTTCTGCCGCAGCTTTCATAACTACTTTTCCTACTTTTGGACTACCTGTAAAAAACATGATGTCAAAGCGTTGTGAGAATAGAATGGTATTGGTTTCTCTACCACCTTGAACTAATGCAATGTAGTTTGAATCAAAGTTTTTGGCAATCATCTCTTCCATCAAATGAGCTATCTTAGGTGCATCTGGTGATGGTTTGAGAATGGTGCAACATCCAGCAGAAATAGCACCAACCAATGAGTTGAAAAGTAGTTGGAAAGGATAATTCCAAGGTGCTACAATTAATGCTAGTCCTAATGGTTCGTATATTACTTTGCCAGATGATGGCAGTAAGTGAAAAGGTGTTGAAACCCTTTTAGGTTTTGACCATTTTTTTAAATGTCTAATGTGATTGTTGATCTCACTAGTAACAATACTTATTTCTGTAAGGTAAGCTTCTTCAGGAGATTTGTGTAGGTCTTCCCAAAGTGCTTGCTCTATTTTTTCCTGATTTTCAAGAATGACTTCTTTTAACTTTTTGAGTTGTTTTATCCTAAAGTTGATGTTCTTGGTTTGCTGTGTCAAAAAAAACTTTTTCTGATCAGTAATAAGTTGTACAATTAAGTTTGCTGCTGTTTCTTTCATGAGAATGAATTAAAATAATGAAGTCAGCAGTAAAATTAGTTAGAATATCACTTGTAAACAATTACAAATGTTCTTTTGTAACTTACTAACTATTGAAATTAGTGCGTAATATTTTATAGTATCAGGATGAGAAAGTCCTTTAAAAACATTCACTAAAATCGATAACAATTTGTAACAGGGGTAATCTTTCAGTTAAAATTGGAATAGGGGTTTTTCATTGAGTTATTTTTGTAAAGACAAACATCTCTTTTTTTATAAAAACCTAAGATATATATGGGAAAGCAGAATAGCCCGAGACTTCTTATTTACTAATTTATTTGTTTTTAATCCGAGATTTTCCAATTTCATCATATCCAAAGTAAGCATTAGGAAGTAGTTGATGAAAAAACTGTAACCAATTTTGTTTATTAGGTCCTGTTATTTCTAGAAACACATGTTTTCCATTTTCTTTAAGAAACCTCACTCCATTCTGTTTTCCGGAGATTTCGTATAACCATACAATTTCCTCCGGTTTTGTTGAAAGCCATATAATTAATTTGTGTTTTGACGGATTTTTAAAACTTATCAATAATAAATACAATCCAATTGCAGCAGCAAGCACTCCTGCTCCAAGATATATTCCTTTTTCACCACCTCCGGTATCGCCAAATACAATGCCCACAACCCCCAGCATAATTAAGATTATGCCTAAAGTAAGGTTTTTTCTATAATTGGTTTTTATAAGATTTGAAACTTTTTCAATGTCATGTTCTGATATTTTCATGTCGTCTTTTTTATTATTCGGATTGATTTAAAACTTGTGTCTTGAAGAATATGGTTAGTTTATTTTGACTCAACCTTTTGTAATGTCAATTTTGGTGACATTGTATCCAAAAAATTTGTCAAGCATTTTCATAGCTAGTTTAGGTGGCATAGATTTAATCAATAAATTTCGAGATTTTACAGCTATTATATTTTCTAATTGTCCCATTTTTCCATTTTGTAAACTTTGTTTAACAATTTCAGCACTTCTTTTGTAATGCAAGTTTTCATATTGTTTGAAAGCTTTTGAGTAGTCATCAAAATGAGCGAAACATTTTGACAAAATGAATGCACCTTCAATGGCCATACAAGCGCCCTGTCCTAAATTAGGAGTAGTTGGATGGGCTGCATCGCCCAATAAAACTAAATTATCCTTAGACCAACCTTTTGTAGGAATTCGATCACCAATTTTGTTTTTTATTATTTCAGCGCTGCTTTCAAAAAGTTGTGGTATTGGTTCATGCCAATTACCAAATTGTTCGGTGAGTTTTTTTAGCATTTCTTGTGGGGTTTCGGTTATGTTCTCGTTCTCATTAATTGTAGCCCACCAACCAAATTTATTATCTTTAATAGGCACAATTCCAACTCTTTTTCCATTTCCCCATGTTTCCGAACTATAACCCGAAGGAGTGTCTTTTAAAGTAGCAATACCCCTCCAAATATTATATCCTCTATATATGGGCGAACCATCATTTATAATGTATTTTCTTACTGTTGAATTGATTCCATCCGCACCAATAATAATGTCTGGCTCTATTTCTATGCCGTTTTTAAAAAGTATCTTAGTGATACCTGAACGCTGTGTGATTTTTTCAAGTTTATGAAATGGAATTAATCTTTCTTGAGGTATTTTTTTTAATAATGTGCTATGTAAGTCCGCTCGATGAATACAAACTAAAGGTAAATCGTATTTAGGCTTTGTATGTGTTAAGATTTCTCCAGTATCTGTTTTTATATAGCCGGATTTCATTTCACCCCACTTAGTCGTTAAATCATCATATATATCAATTTCTTTATACACATGAAGTGCATTAGGCCATAAGCTAATGGCTGCTCCAACTTCTTTAAATTCTTTAGCCTGTTCATAAATTGTGTAATTTTTGAAACCATAGTATTCTAAACATAAAGCGGTTGTTAAACCTCCTATTCCTCCGCCAATTATTGCAATATTAATATCCTTATTCATTACTTATAATTATTATTAGCTCTATTAAGCTAATGCAAATGTAGTTGGTTTTTCCTATATTTGGCGCATGTGCGCTAAAAAAAATATAAAACAAGAAATTCTAGATACAGCCAGAGAACTTTTTAATAAAGAATCATGGTCCAAAATATCCATAAGAAAAATAGCTAATAAACTGAGTATTAGTGATGGGAACTTACGATATCATTTTAAAACGAAGGAAGAAATTGTGCTTGATTTGTTTATCGAAATGACCCAAGAGATGATGATGGTAATAACCAATAGTCAACGTAATGATGAAGGATTTGGATTAAAGTTTAAGGAAATTTTTGTAATTATGTATAAGTATCGGTTCTTGTTTTTGGAGTCCTATTTTATAAAAAAGGAATACGAATCTTATACTATTTTGTTTAATCAACTAGAAGAGTCAAGAAAACATTTATTTTTGGAAGAATTTGATAAGTTGAAGATCAAAGGTGTGTTATCT
Organism: Parvicella sp.; assembly: GCA_041583015.1. GTDB lineage: Bacteria > Bacteroidota > Bacteroidia > Flavobacteriales_D > Parvicellaceae > Parvicella. Next base: position 7,257 of record JBFHGR010000084.1, read on the forward strand.
CAAAATTTCACAGAAGAACAATACGAAATGTTATTTGAACAAATTTTTATTCTGAGTGACAGTTGGATTAAATATATAGTAACTGAAGATGATAATGTTGTAGAACAAAAAATCAATCATTATTCTGAACTTTGTAATGCGCTAATTGTGCCTTATAAAATTTAAACGCTAAAGAATTTTAATAGATTTTTTCTAATTTTTTTTGTTCTCTTTAGGGAGTGTCAGCATCAATTTTTATCTAGTTGATAGCATAAGGATGCACATTGTCTTTTACTTCACACTAATAGACCAAATTTTATCTCTATTGATTACTATTTTGTTGCCATCCTCATAAGATATGGTAGCCCAGTTTTCTGTAATTTCTACCGTTGTTTTATCATTAAATTTAGGTAGTACTATCTCACTGTCCATTCTCATGTGCGTGAGTTGGTATATTTTACCTTCGGCAGGTGTGGTAGCAGTTGTTGAACTGTTACATGCGGTAATTCCTGCCAGTAATGTGAAAATGATAATATATTTTTTCATTGATTTTATTTTAGTCAAGTTTTACAGAAACAGAAGATTTTCCTTCTGGCACAGTATAGAATAAAGTTCTTTTACTATTGCTATGTGTTTGCTCGGTAGCGTAATACAAATCTGTTCCAGCGGGAATCATGCCAATAGAACCAGAGGTGTTGTGTGCGAAAGTATGTTTTTTGTTCTGTCCGTCTACTGTCCAATGGATGTAAACCCAAGCATCACCTTTTCCGTTGGTGTTTATTGAGACTTTTACCATTTCCACTGATGCAGAACTAGATGAACTGCTAGATGATGAAGATGATGAACTACTGCTTGAATTGGAACTAGAACTTGCACTACTATTGTGTTCAGCATCTGTTGCTGCTCTTAGGTCTTCAAAATAGTCATTATGTACACCTTTTATTTTTGCGATGTCATTTTCTTCACTAATTGTTTCCTTTGCAGGAAGCGAAGCAACCCAGTTACTTTTGAATGTAGGTTGAAAATCCCATACGTAACTAGTTATTAACATCTTTTTAGCCGTTTGAATCAATTTATATTTTTTAGTGCTGGAGTTATAGGTAAAAAAGTTTGTTTCGTAAGTGTTGAAAGCTTCATCTTTTCGCGAATATCCTTTTACTGTGTAACCTCTTTCACTAGCCTTAGTCATGATTGTGGTGTTTATTAAGTCAAACGAAACAGGCGTTAAAGTTCCTTTGTCTATATAAACAAATAGGGGAGAATCACTATAAATTGAAGCATCTGAATTTCTAAAACCTCCACTCGGATATTCTACCTTATCATAAGCTCCTTTATGAAGAAGAATCAAACCTTTACCATCAGGACTTAATCCTAATTTAGGGTTGCCATATTCAGAATAGTAAATTTTACCAGGCATCAAATTTATACTTAGTTCTCCTTTGTCAGATCCGCCCCATAAACTTTGGTTGAGTCCGGTAGAAACTTCTATTTGTTGCAACCCACCTTGTGCAGTCACTCTTCCTAAGCCTACATAAGAGGAGAATATTTCATCTTTAGAATAGGTGTTATTGTAATGCTGATCCACTCTTCTTACAATTCCAGCAAAAACAATGTTACCATTATTCTCTATTTGTAAATCAGTTACTACTGGTGATATTTTTTCATTGTTTTGATCTTTAGTAGTTATGTCCGCAATCCAATTGTAGGAAAGTTCTTTTGAAGTAAAAGATTTATCTACGTTTAAAGAGTTGATGGTGTTGTTTGCGGTAAAGTAAGATCCTCCATCTCGACCTTTGAATCCAGAAAACATTACAGGTTGACGACCTAAAGAGTAAATTAAGTTTCCTTTACTATCTACAGCAAGTATTGATTCTTCAGAAACATTATCACCCAAGGAAATTTTTACTTGTTGACCATTTGTATGATTCCAAATGACAAGATAAGCCTTGCATTCAAATTTATATTCAGGCATGTTATAATCATAGTGTGAAATGCCTTTGTCTCTGAATTCCTTGTATTTAGCATCATTTTTATAATCCAAACTTTTTACGCCTCTGTTTATGAATAATGGTGGCCCTGAAATACCTTCTTTGATTGCGGTATATCCTATAGAAGCGCATTTACCATTTCCTAGAGAAATAATTTTAGTAAAATACAAGGGTTCAGATTCTTCCGACTTTAGGAATTTAGTTGTTTTATAACCTGTAGATGTTTTTGTCATTTTTAATAGACCTCCATCGCTGGCAACAAGAATTTCGGAACTTGACAGTTTTACGACATCTCTAAATGCCGCTTCAGGGAGAACTGGGAAATCTAACAAATCTAACTTTAATGGGGTTAGGGCATTGTTACTAAAGTCATAAATTGCCGGTCCTATTTCTTTCTTTTCAAAAGAAGTAACTACAGATCCTAGGAATAGTGTCTTGTCATCAACTTTAACTGTGCTTATGTGGGTCAAAGATTGAAATAACCCTTCTTTCATTTGTGCTTCTTTACCATTTAATTTTCTAAAGTCTTTGGTGAATAATTTCACAAATGAGGTATTGTCATCAGTTATAGTCACACCAACTTGATCACCTTTGGTAGCAGCAATGGCTGTTGCTTTTTGTTTGTCACTTTCTATTTTGGCTTTTGCCGCAGCAGCTCTTGCTACTTCTTCTTTTTCTGCTTGAATTCGATCTGCTTCTTTCTTCTTTTTTGCAGCAAGTATTGCTGGATCTGGCACACAATTTACATCAAAGGTTAATTTCTCAGTAATAGTGTTGCTACCTGTAGCAATAACTGTGATAACTAATGCATCGTTTCTATAATCTTCACAATATTGCTTTGCTTTAAATAAACCATCTTTTCCTTTGTCAGCACCACTTACTTTTATTTTGTAGTTATAACTAGTAGCCTTACCGCCTAAGTTTTCTGATTTGATAACAGCACCATCTGCTTTAGTTACAATGTAACCCACATCAAAAGTGCTACCTACATCCAAATTTTTATCTTTAGCAATAATCTCAATTTTCAAGCTAGCTACCTCCTGACCGTTGATAGAATACTTTTGTTCATTCTCTTTCTCGATGTTTTTAGATTCTACAATTTCTGTTTTCATTTTATCCACACCATACTTCAGATATGCATTGATCATTTTGATTAGCACTTTCTCCTTGCCTAATTGCTCTCCATAAACAGCATAAGCAGAAATTACGGTGTTACTACTTGCGTCTAAGGAGTATCTTACAATAGATTGACCATTGTCTGTGAAGAATAAACAAGCATAGTTGCTTTTATCGTATCCGCTTACCCAAGTAGAACCAGTTTTCCCCCATTTTGCATATCTATCTCCGTTAATAACAACTTCAAAAACTACATTGTCAGAATTTTTTTTGAATTCAAATTTTTCTTCACCGTCACGTTTAAAACTTCCATAATCATTTGCTTGATACTTTTTATAAGAACCATTTTTCCATTGTGCAGCAATGTCTGTTTGATTTTTGGTTTGTCCTATTATGGATATTGGAACAAAAATAGCTAGTAATAAAATATATTTTGTCAATTTCATTTTTTCGAATTTGTATAGTCTACAAACCTCGATTAAATCAAGTCGATAACAAAAAAATGCTTGTGAATGGTATGGTTTATTTTGGGAATGGTATTGAAATAGAGATCAATCTATTGTATTTGAAACAAAATCAAGAAATTCTTTTTTTCTATATCTAGAAATAGGAATCGTGAGGCCATTGGTTAGGTTTAATTCTAATTGACTCAAACTATAACTGTCTATATGGTCTTTATTAACCAGCCAAGATTTATGACATCTAAAAAAGGCATTGTCATTTATAGAAATTTCAAACTGTTTTAGATTCTCCGAACGCATATATTCTTCTCCTTCCAAGCAGTAGATTTTACAGTAACTAGATTGACCTTCTACTGCTATGATTTCATCTAGATTAATTTGTTTTTTATACCCAGATTTTGATACTTCTACAGATGCTCTTTGATTAGATGCCATGTTTTCTTGTAGCGACTTCAATTTTTCTATTTGGCTACTGAGCAATGCTCCTTCGCTCAACCTAGCAACAACTGTTTTAAGTCTATTGATATCTATCGGCTTGAGTAAATAATCAAATGCTGCAATTTCAAAAGCTTTTACTGCGTATTTGTTGTAGGCGGTGATAAATACTATTTTGAAATTAATCTCTGTAAAAAAGTCTACTATTTCATAACCTGCATACCTGGGCATTTCGATATCTAAAAACACTACATCTGGGTTGAGTGTTTTGATGATGGTTACTCCTGTCTCCAAATTACTTGCTGTGCCTATAATTTCAATTTCAGGACAAAATTGATTGGCAATCATCTCAAAATTTTCCAAAGAAACATTTTCATCATCTATTACGATACATCTCAGTCTATTTTTCATCACAATTTTTTAACTGGTATTCTTAATTCTACTCTCACGCCTGCAGAAGCACCATCTTTCTCTAAATCAAAATAGGTGAAGCCATATTTTCGTTTTGCTTTTTTATTCAAAATGTTAAATCTTTTTTGAATAGCATTCAAAGCAAAACTTTTGTGGCCTTTTGCTTGCCTAATTTTTATTTTTTGAGCTTCTTCTCGACCAATTCCATTGTCTTCTATCGTACAGAGTACATGATCTGTATAGGAGAAAACGATGGTTATTTTTTTATCACCTTCCTTGTGCATTAAGCCATGCAATAGTGCATTTTCTATGAATGGTTGAATAATCATTGGAGGAATTTTAATGTTTTCTGTAATGTCATTTTTAATCTCGTAGACAAATGAATCCGTAAAACGACTTTTCTCCAATTCTAAATAGTTTTCTATCAATTCTAATTCCTTGTAAAATTCAATGTAATCTTCATTAATATTATCAATAGTACTTCGGATAAGGTTAGAAAAGGCATTGAGATAGGTGTACGATTTTTCAACATTACCTTTTAGAATTAAACCTTGAAGGGAATTGAGCGAGTTAAAAATAAAATGAGGATTCATCTGAGACTGAATAGCTGTCAACCTATAAGCATTTACTTCATTCTTGGCAATGATCTTTTTTTCCTGAATTCTCACTAAGAATTTTACCAATAGAAATATTAAAACAAGACCAACACCAACAGCTATAGCAATAAACCACCATTGGCGATAGAATGGTGCGAGAATCACAAAATCAAAAGTTTGAACTTCTGAAATTTGATTATCTGAGATGGCGCGAACTTTTAAAGAGTAGTTTCCAGGCGATAATGATTGATAAGTAATAGAAGTACCATCATAAGCGATAGTTTTCCATTGGTTTTCTAATCCTACTAACATGTATTGAAAACTAATGTCTTCTTTGGATTTGAAATCTGCTCCAGAGAATTTTATCTCAATTTTTCGGCTACCATATTGAAATTTGTCTAAATTAGTTATCGTGTCATTTTGGTAAATATCTATATTAAAATTTTCAATCAATTTATTAGGTTTGAAAACCACCGAAAGCGGAACCTTAACAATCACATCAGAACTTAAAAGATATAGATAATCATCTAAGACGTCAAAATCATTAACTTTAAAATTGGTAAAGCCTTCTTCTGCACCTAGTGAGTTAATCAAATCACCCTTGCGATTGTATACATTTATACTATTTCGGTGTACAGTGATAATTCCGTAAGCACAAACATTAAATTTATTGGCTTTAATTAATGGCAACGATTTCCATCCATTTTCATTTCCTGCCAACATGTTTTGGAACTTATCTAAGAGAAAGATACTATCGCCAAAAGTCTCAACTTGTTTTATGAATAGGGGAGCATCTTTGTGTATAGATTTTGTATTAACTCCTAGACTGTCTTGATAGATAAGTCCATTTGAACCTGCCACCCATATCATTTCTTTTTTACGATTATAAGCAATAGAATATACACGTCCTGAATACCCCTGAGCTGTTTTGTCAATTTCCGTTGTAGTAACCTTAGATAGAATAGTTATACCAAACGGATTTGCAATAACAAATTGACCTTTGCTATTTTGAAATGCATCTTTTACTAAAGTGGTGGCTGATTCACTTTTTTTGTCTGCTTTCCCATCAAAGGATAGAAGATTCTTATTAAATACTATAGCATTTCCATTATCCCAATAGAATAAGGATTCAATTGGAACTTCAAGTTTTTGAATTACTCGAATCGAATCGAGTGTACTGTTACTATTGTATAAATGACCTTTGTTTGATCCTAATAAAACGATGCTGTCATTGTGAACATTTATCATCGAGAATAAAGGTTTCTCTACATCAAAACTAGACCTGGTTAACTGGGTGTTTTTGACCAATAGTATACCTTCGTCAAAGGTAGAGAACCACAATGTTCCATCCGAATCTTGAAAAATATCTGAAACTAAGTAATCACGAAATATTTTTTGAGGAAAGGGAAATTCTAAATCTGAGTTTAAAACAATAACTCCTGCTTTTTTTGTTGCTATAAAGAAGTACTGATCAGAAACATAAAATCTTGGTTTTTCTTCCGCCTCCATGTATGGTGATAAGTCTTTTTGGAAACGAAGACTATCTCCTTCAACGGAATATAAAACTTTAGATTCAATATTCATTGTATAGGTATTGCCGTTAAAAATTAAATAATCGGAAAAGTCAGTGTTATTACCTTTGTTTTTGTTGAGGTCTAGATGCTTTATGTGTACGATGTTGTTGTTGCTATCAGGGGTGAAAATTGTTGATGTCGAGAGATTTGACTTACGAATAGGAATATCGATTACTGTATCTGACTGACTGTTTACTACAAAAATGTAAGGACTTTGGAAGGCTTCCGCATAAATGATAAGGTCATCATTAGCGTTGATACTTAAACGTGGTACGGCTATCTTTGCAGATTCTGGAATGGTCTTGTACAGTTCCATTTTACCATCTTCTATTTTGAATATTTGCTTTCCTAGGTTGGAGCAGTAAACAACGCCTTTGCTATCTTTTACAAAATTGAATACTTCTTGAGAATTCATTTCTTCGCATGTAATTGTGGTAAAATTCTGACCATCAAAACTAAGTAGTCCTGATTCTGTGGAGAAAATGTAATTCATATTGTTATCTTGAATAACATCGTAGATATGCATTCCCGAAAACTGTGATTCTCCCCATCGCTCATAATGAAACTCCTGAGCCCAAAGACTAGACGTAGTTATTAGAAGAAGTATAATTACAAGGGTTTTCATTCAGAACACAAAAGTACAATTAAGTAATTTAAGGTTTGTGGTATAGCATAATTTCAGCAAAAGAAAAAGGCTTATGTGTTGAAATATAGTTGATTAAATCTAGTGTGTTTATTATTCTTTAGAACTTTTGTAAGTTTTCTGGAATGCTAATCTCTTTGAATAAATGAATTTATTAATCATGTTGGAATTAACTAAATATTCAATTGTCTCACTATCTCAAAAAGCATTACTTTTGCAATATGATTTATGTAGGAGAATTTAATACACTTAAGGCAAAGCGCCAGACAGATAATGGATATTACCTTTGTTGTAACGAGGACGAGGAAGTATTGCTGCCCAATAAATATGTGCCAAATGATTTTGCAATAAATGATTTGTTGGATGTATTTGTATATAAAGATTCGGAAGATAGGATAGTAGCCACAACGGAAGAACCAAAAGTAATCATCAATGAATTTGCTTTTCTAAAAGTAAAAGATGTCAGTCACATTGGTGCTTTTTTAGACTGGGGATTAGAGAAAGATTTGTTAGTGCCATTCTCAGAACAAAGAATGAAAATGGAGGCTGGAAGATTCTATGTTGTGTTTGCCTTTTTAGATGCTAAATCTGGAAGGATTGCTGCTAGTAATAAATGGAATAAATACATTCTCCCATTAGAGGAAGGATATCAAGAAGGTGATGAAGTAGAATTATTGATTGCCAACAAAAGTGAATTAGGTTTTACAGCCATCATTGATGATCATGCCAAAGGATTGATTTATCACAATGAAATACACCAAGATTTAAATATAGGAGAACGTATTACTGGCTATATCAAAACCATTAGAGAAGATGGTAAAGTAGATTTAATGCTGCATAAAGTGGGCATGGAAAGACTGGACGACTCTTCTCAGATCATCATGGATAAGTTGGATGAGTTAAATGGATTCTTACCAGTACACGATAAGTCTGCACCAGAAGTTATTTATGATGCATTGGCCATGAGTAAAAAGACCTTTAAGAAAGCGGCTGGTATTCTTTACAAGCAGAAGTTAATAGAAATTACTTCAGAAGGAATCAAAAAAGTAGCAGGTGGAAAATCAGAGTAATCTAAATATAGAAGAATTGGTTCACACCTACAGTGATGATTTATATAGGTACGCCTATTCACGAACCAATGATCACGAAATAGCACAAGATTTAGTGCAAGATACTTTAATCGTTGCTTTTCAAAAAGCGGATACTTTTAGAGGAGAGAGCAGCCCCAAAACATGGCTGACTTCTATCCTTAAGTTCAAAGTAGCAGATCATTACCGCAAGAAGATCAAAGAAAAAGTTTCGGATGTAGAAATAGGAGACATTTCAGAGAGTTTTAAGGGCAATGGTCATTGGAATGCAGATAAGTCACCATTTGTATTTGGAGATGAAGAACACTTGCTAGATAATCCAAAGTTTGTCAAC
>JBFHGR010000085.1:0-15871 GCA_041583015.1 Parvicella sp.
GCATCCTTTGCTCCTTGTATTTTAGCATTAGCCGTTGCATTATCCACATCCAACGCCAATGCTTTTTCATATTCAGCTATCGCTCCGTCATAATCCTCACCAGACTCTTTACCTTCTCCTGCTGCAATAAATCCATCAAATTCGGCTTGTTTGGCTGCTGCTGCCGCTGCGTCAGCCTCTGCCTTTGCTGCATCTTCTGCCGCTTTTTTCGCATCCTTTGCTCCTTGTATTTTAGCATTAGCCGTTGCATTATCCACATCCAACGCCAATGCTTTTTCATATTCAGCTATCGCTCCGTCATAATCCTCACCAGACTCTTTACCTTCTCCCGCTGCAATTGCTTTGTCAAAAGCCTCTTTCTTTGCTTCAGACGCTTCTTTCTTTGCTTTTAAATCCTTTGCTTTAGCCAACTCCGATTCTACAGAAGACTCTTTTTTAATTTTAAGCGCTTCTTCGAATTTAACAATTGCCTCATCGTAATTTTCATTAAGCATACCCTTATTCCCTGCAGCTACAAGTTCAGTATACTTCTGATCCTTTTCAAGTTCATCCTTGATAATCTTTTCAATTTCAGCAATCTTAGCAGGCGGTTCCTTTTCATTTGGTTTAATTGCTCCAGCTGCTGCATATAAAGTTTTAGCAAAGGCATAATCCTTGTCATCCATTGCTTTTTTAGCTTCAGCCATTTTATCAGCATATTGCTTATCTAGTTCAGCAGAAGCATCCGCTGCTTTTTTATCCTCAGCATCCTTTATTTTGGCATCAATTGTTTTATCCGAAGGCATTAACGCTTTAGCCGCTTGATACTTTGCAATAGCCTGATCATAACTTTTACTAGCTAACATACCATCACCTTCACTAACAGCTTTGTCAAAATTCTTTTTAATTTCTATTTGCTTTTTAGTCTCCGTTATCTTCCCTGAAACAGAAGGGTCACCAGCCTTAATATTTAAAGCCTCTTCATACTTTGTCAATGCTTGTGAATAATTACCACTTTGTGATGCTTTATCACCCTCTGCTACTAATTTATTGAAATTCTCCTCATCCGCATTAGCATCTTCCTCAAGGTCTTTAAAAAACTTTTCGTACTTTTTCTTTTGAGCTGACGAGAAACTATAATCTATCGCCAACCCACCAAGTTTGGGGTCAATTGCTAACTTTCCAATTTGAAACCCATCTGAAACAGCAGAATAATCAACATCCGGCTTTTTTTCATTCAGTTCCAAAGGTAAATCTACATCAGTAACTGGATTTGCATCCTCCTCAAAATAACCTGTTTTAGTATCAATTAAAATCTCCTTCTGAACATACCCTCCCATAGAAACGGTAAGCGTATATACCTTACCCATTGGCGCCTCTATATCTGGATATTTACCACTAGAAGTTGATGTAACCGAAGCAATTGTAGCTCCATTTGATTTTAAAGTAACCTGAGCCCCTGAGAGTTTTTTTCCTGCAGTACTTGTAATTTTACCAGAAATAAGCACAATAGGACCATCCTGCGAATAAACATACTGAGTAATCAAACTCAGCATCATCACAAGTCCTAACAATAATATTTTCTTTATCCAAATCATAATTTCAACATACAAATATCGGCATATTAATCAATTAATAAAAATTCTAGTTAATTGAATTTAATTATTAACAGGTTTACCGTAAAAACCTATTGCTATTCAGCAATACACACAAAGAACGAATAGGTTCAAATAAAAACAAAATCTTTTCTATAACGCCAATAACTATGTTTAGTTTCAAAGAGATAACACACGTCTTTTCAAAAAGAAAGTTAACTTAGTTAAAATTTTATGAATGTATAGTTTTTGGGAAAGAGAAGAATGGTTTGCAAATATAGACTTTGCAATTATTGGAAGTGGTATCGTTGGTTTAAATTGTGCTATTAAACTAAAGAAAAAACACCCTAAAGCAAGGGTAGTTATTTTTGAAAAAGGAGCACTCCCTTCTGGAGCCAGCAGCAAAAACGCAGGATTTGCTTGTTTTGGCAGTCCAACAGAACTCCTATCAGATCTTCAAACAATGTCAGAAGAAGAGGTTTTTAAACTGGTAGAACTTAGAATAAAAGGACTTGAAAAATTAAAAGAGAATTGTGGTGAATCAGAAATTGACTATCAACAAAATGGAAGTTATGAAGTTTTTCAAAATAAAGATTACGAGACATTTCAAAAAACGATTGAATCACTTACTAGATTAAACAAATTACTTTTTCCCATTTTCAAAAAAGAGTGCTTTACTCAAGCAAACAATCAGCTTAACGCAACAAAATTCAATGGTGTTGCAGGTTTAATTTTTAATCAATTTGAAGGGCAAATTGATACTGGAAAAATGATAAGAAAATTAATTACAATTGCAACGAGTAAAGGAGTTGAAATTATAAACGGTATAACGATAAAAACTTATAGTAATTTCCCTAAGAAAATACTTCTCCACACCAACGATAACATAGAAATAAAATGTTCCAAACTTTTTGTAGCAACAAACGGATTTGCAAAAAAACTCTTCCCTTCTTTAGACATCAAACCCGCACGTGCACAAGTTCTAATCACACAACCAATAGACAATCTACACTTAAATGGCACATTCCACATGGATGAAGGATATTATTACTTCAGAAACATCAACAATCGTGTTTTATTTGGAGGAGGTAGAAACCTAGATTTTGATGGCGAAGAAACAACATCTAATGATTTATCTCATAGAATACAGTCTAAATTAGACGAACTTCTCCAAGATGTGATTCTTCCCAAAACCAATTATAAAATCGACATGAGGTGGACAGGAATAATGGGAGTTGGACAGACAAAGAAACCTATACTTAAAAAAGTTGAAAATAACATATTCTGTGGGATTAGACTAGGAGGAATGGGCGTAGCCATAGGAAGCATAATTGGCGAAAAATTAGCTGATTTAATTGATGACTAATCCACCTTACTTAAATCTTATGATAGTTTATAGTGTATTTTCAATAGAAATCACTATTTTTGATTGAATTATAATATCATTTTTACATGAAACTACTTTCCTTTTCAGTATTACTGCTCCTCCTAAACTGCAGCGTTTTAGGTCAAATAGTAATTAATGAATATTCAGGTGCAAACATATCTAATAACCTTGATGGGTTTGGTCAAAATGAAGATTGGGTAGAATTATACAATCAATCCAGTTCAGACATAGATATCGCTGGCTGGTTTCTTTCTGACAAAGCGGGTAACATTGGCAAATTTCAAATTCAAACAGGTACAGTTCCTGCCAATGGTTACACCATGATTTATTGTAGCGGAAGGGGAATTACTTCAGGAAATGATATTCATACAAATTTTAAATTAACGCAAACCAAACCTGAAAAATTTATTATTGCAGACAATGGAGGAATTGTAGTGGATAGTATCACTTTAATGCCTTGTCAGAAAAACCACTCTAGAGGAAGAACTACAGATGGCGGATCAACATGGAGTTTATTTACAACAGCAACTCCAAATTCGGCCAATAACAATGCTAAAAATGAATACGCTTCTAGACCAACATTTTCATCCGCGCCAGGCACCTTACCTGGAGCCACTTCAATAACAATTTCCAATGCAGGCGGAGAAGATATTAGATATACACTTGACGGTTCCACTCCAACAATAACTTCAACACTATACAGTGGAGCAATAAATGTCAGTACGAATACAGTAATAAGAGCTGCAAGTTTTTCTTCAGACCCCAACACTCCGCCTAGTTTTGTTGAAACAAATACTTATTTAATTAATGTCAATCATACCGTCCCAATCATTGCGATTTGTGGAGATGACGTAGAAGATTTCATAACAGACACTCATCCAGATGCATTCACTGATAATTTTGATGGAGCTTTTGAAATGTTTAGTTCAACAGGTACTTTAATTGACGAAGGAGAAGGTTACTACAATAAACATGGTAATGACAGTTGGGCATATGACCAAAGAGGATTTGATTTTAAAATGAAAGATCAATACGGTTATAATTACGCTGTTAAACATCCTATTTTCAAAGGAAAGGATAGAGATGAATACTCTACATTAATTATAAAAGCTGCGGCTAATGATAACTACCCTTTTGAAAATGGAGCTCACATTAGAGACTCCTATATCCATAGTCTGTCTCAAGTTGGTGAATTAAAGTTAGACGAAAGAAGTTTTGCGCCATGCGTTTTATATGTAAATGGTCAATATTGGGGGCTATATGACGTCAGAGAAAAAGTTGACGACAAGGATTTTTTAGATCATTACTATGACCAAAAAGAACTCTATGACCAATCCCCTAATAATGTTCAGTTCCTTAAAACTTGGGGAGGTACATGGGCAGAATATGGTGGTGCTCAATCTCAGACAGATTGGGATGACTTTTTAAATTATGTCAATACAAATAATGTAACAGACCCTGTGGTATGGAACTACATAGACAGTATTTATAATTGGCATAGTTTAATAGACTATTTTGTTCTAAACAGTTATGTAGTAAGTAAAGACTGGCTTAATTGGAACACTGCTTGGTGGAGAGGCTTAAACCCTTCTGGGGATAAAAGAAAATGGCGATATACCTTATGGGATATGGATGCTACTTTCGGTCACTACACCAACTACACAGGTATTCCTGACGAATCAGCGAGTGCAGATCCATGTAATGCAGAGGCTTTACCAGATCCTGGAGGGCAAGGACACACAACTATACTTAATAAGTTAATGGACAATGAGGAATTTAATCAATATTACATTTCCAGATATATTGATTTATCGAATACTACTTTTAGTTGTGATTTTATGCTTCAACATTTAGACAGTTTGATTAACATCATTGAACCAGAAATGCAACAACAAATTAACCGTTGGCCAGGTGGCACATATGCAGAATGGCAATCTAATGTACAAGACTTAAAAGACTTTATAAACGACAGATGCGCAGCACTAAATCAGGGAATGATTAATTGCTACAATTTAAACGGCCCGTATCCAATAACATATGATGTAGAACCTATAAATGCTGGTAAAATAAAAATTAATTCAATTACTCCTAACGACTATCCTTTTGAAGGAGATTATTTTGGAGGAATTAATGTATTACTTAAAGCAATACCAAGTGTAGGAATGCAATTTGATTATTGGGAAATCATAGATATAATTAACCCAAGTACTGATTCTGCTAAAGCAGACTATGAGCCAACGCAAGCACAAACCATAATCGCTCATTTTGTAGAAGAAGGATCAGAGGCCGCTGAGCGGTATGACGGAGTACATATTCCAAATGCTTTCTCTCCCAATGGAGATAACCAAAATGATTTTCTAGAACTATTTATTGGTAGAGACATTACTGAATTCAAATTCCAAATCTATAGCAGATGGGGTGAATTAGTTTTTGAGACCAATAATAAACAAGATTCTTGGGACGGCACTTACAAAGGAACAAGCCTTGGCACTGCTGTGTTTGTTTATCAAATAGAATTCAAAACAAACGAAGGCCTAAGTGAAAAGAGAACTGGGAATATTACATTAATGAAATAAGGAAATGAAGAAAATTAGATTAATATTCATATGTTCTTTCCTTGGTTTAATAACATATGGCCAAGACATACACTTTGTACAAACCGCTTCAACCCCCATTTTAATTAACCCAGGTGCAACTGGGGTTTTTCAGGGATGGGAAAGAATTTCTATTGCTCACAGACAACAATGGTTCACGATAGGAGCTCCCTATATAACCTCTCAAATAAGTGCTGACTTAAACTTATTCAAGCAAATTCAGAATAAACAAAAAGCACACATGGGCATTGGAATAAACTTCTACAATGATATTGCAGGTGACGGTAAACTCGGAACTAATCAAGGTAGTTTATTGGTTTCTGGAATAGTAAATGTTGCAGAAAATCAAACGCTTTCTGCAGGAATTGAAGTTGGTGCAGCCCAACAATCTATAAAAATGCAGAACTTAACATGGGGCTCTCAGTTTGATGGAGAAGGATTTGACAGTGACATAGTTCCTGCTGAAGGTAATAGTGCTGCTACCTTAGTATATGCAGATTTGGGTGCAGGTATTTTTTACAACATGCAAAATATTACCAACACACTATCAAGAAAGGAAATTCAAAGATTATATGCAGGCGTAAGTTATTATCATTTAACAACGCCAACTAGAGAATTTTACAATGGCTCCACTGACCAACTTGACGCTAAACTTGTTGGTCAAATTGGCGCTGAACTAGACATCCCCGACAGCAAGTTTGTATTTGCACCATCCTTTGTGTACATTAACCAAGGTCCGAACAACATGTATCTAGGCACGCTGGGAGGAAAATTCAGAATGAAGGAAGGGACTAAATACACTGGAATTTACAATAACTCTTACTTAAATTTTGGGATAAGTTACAGAAATCAAGACGCTATCGCTCCTATGATAGGAATGGAAATTGCCAATTATCGATTTGGCTTAGCTTATGAATTTAATATTTCTCCATTGCAAGCAAGCACTAATTCGCAAGGTTCCTTTGAGATAACTTTTCAATGGGCAAATTTACAAACAGCACTTTTTCAAGGAAGACGATCTAAAGGATTCAAAAAACCAGGAGGAATGTAACTTAGGCGTTTTGGAAATTCGAAAAAACTTGCAGTAAATACATCGCGTACATCATTTGAATCAAAAATGAAACTCGCAAAACAACTGTTGCATCCTTGTTTTCCAAATTAGCTCTCACAAACACAGTCAACAAAATTAAACTGATCAGAATAGCTATAGGAAAAACAACCCAGTGAGTGGGCACCAATATTAAAAGGATTAGGAACTGAGAAAAAAACACCAACCTATTATATTTTAATGCTCTATGCTCTTTGAGTAACAAGAAAGATAAGCCCCAAAGTAACCAAACTATTAAAGTCAACAACAATAAAGGCTCTACTACAATTGGGTTGACATTAATCCATAAATCTTTTAGCACCAAAATAGGGGCAAACAAAAGCACAATAGCCTTATAACTTGATGCTGATCTTACAAACATAATTGCAGCTGCAATTGGCAACATATAGTATGCAACAGGTAAAGGCACCAAAAAAGCACTTATCTCCAAATAATAAATAAGTCCATAGATAAAATATGTAAGCGTCATTCCCCGAACAATTTTAAGATCAAAGTCTATATCGCTATTAGGCTCTCGCTCATCAGGAGAATCCAATATTTCTTCAGCACTTTTATTTATCATAATGTTTTTTACTGACTTGAGATTTCACAACTTCCAATACTTCAAAAGCAATTTCTTTAGAAATTTGTTCTATCTTAATATTATCAGACCTAAATAATGTCGTCTTAACGGAAATATCAACAGCCTTACTTACAACAGTATGAGCCTGTTGGTCTGCCATATCCTTCATCATTGAATCAATCAGATTATAACTAATATCTGATATGCTTGACGTCAATGCTTTTGAAATTTGTTTTCCAAATAATGGGATAAGTTCCAACCTTGCAATTTCCTCATTCTCTTTAACCGCTATTCTAATAGAATTCTCTAGATAAGTTTTTAATTCATCCTTATGCATATCATAAGTTTCACTTATAGCAAACTTCATTCTCGATGCTATCCAATCAGAAAATTCTTCCTGCCTAGGAATTATCACTTCATTGACAATACGTCTATTGGTATCGTCACCATACTCAAGTTCTTTTTGAATTCCTGATAATATATTTACTGAAACTCTATCCGATATCTCCTCCAAAATTTTCTGATAGTTTTTATTTCCAAATTTATACCACCATGTATCGGTAACATCAATAATTTCTCTTTTCTGCAGCCTCACAATTAAGGTTACAATCCTAAACAAACGTAAAAATCTAAACGATGCCAAAGGAATACAACCCAATAAATCATACCAATAAATAAAAGGGAAAGAAGCCCAAGATGGGTATGTTTTTTTTACTATTGCCACTACCCACCTAAACATGAATTCGGCAAGAAATATTAAAACAAATCCCAAATCATATAAAAGGAAATCTGGATGGATGACATCTTTATAATAATAAAAAAATGAAGGAGAGACTTCTTCTATAAATTTTTGAATAAAACTGGCTGTAAAAGAAAAATCAAAAATCATCCAAGCCAAATTCAAGAAAATAAGGAAAAGCATCAAAGTATCTAATGCCAGCCAAAATGAATTTCTTCCAAATTTTATATTTTTAACATTTACCTTCATTATTTTTACAATCTCCCTTTTTCAGCATAAATCAGCAGCACAGCAGCTAATTAAACTCTTCCTTTTATTGTTAAATTTTTGTTATCGATGTAACTTTTTTACAAAACGATAGTTATAATTGGTGTAACCTGTTTACGAAGCAAATGGTTTCACTTCGATTTTAAGAACGGTTATTTCTGTAAGGTGGAGAAAGCCGGTTCCCAAGGAACCGGCTTTCTATTTTATAATCATTTCACAAATCTATCCACATCAATTTAATTTTTTATTTAAGATTAATTCATAATATCACTTAATGCTCAAAGGTAAGAAAAGACACTTACTTCACTAATTTTCATTTCGGAGAATCGCATTTACTATACCACATAAAGCAGAAGAAATCGCCATAAAAAATGCAATACATTGACAAAATGTGTTACAAAAATTAAAATAGCACACCATTCATTTCAAACAAGCTATAATCAGCAAATATGACTAGAATCATATTTACAATTGACACTCATCACAGATTTCATGACAGGTTCAATGCATCTTTGCCTCAAGAAAATAAATTATGACTGCAACTGAACATATATATTACGGATTTGGACAAATCATCTACAGTCTTGCTTTTGCAGATGGAGATATTCAGCCAAGTGAAAAACAAAAGTTGGAAGAGATAGTATCTCAAGAACTTAAAGAACGTGAGAGTATTCAAGTTACGTCTATAATATTTAAATTATTAGAATCTGATAAACTTACCTCCGCTCAAACTGCATATGAACATGGCATCAAAAATATAAAATTAGGTGATAATCATCTAACATCAGAGATGGTAAATATGTTTAACAATATTTTGACAAAAGTAGCGATTGCATTTCCACCTGAAACCAAAGAAGAAAAACAGATTATTACAAATTTCAAAAACACATTCAATAACTTCAAATAACAATAAAATGAGTACAATAAACATGCAATCAAATACGACAGACTCTTCTGAACACACAGTAGGAAATAGTCTACTTTCAAAACTTATGAAATACGCTACATTCAATAAATTTGGTGTTATGTCTATGATGTTAATTTTCGTTGGATGTTTAAGTGGTGTTACTGTAGGTTTAGTTGGTTTTTCAAATGACATTGCTTTGATTTCGATAATCATACCTACCATGTCAACTCTTGCGCTTATTCTCTCTGTACAGCCAATAAGATATATTTTAATTGCTGGTGCAATTACTGCAGTTATAGACCTTATTCTACTAACAACTTTACTTTTTTAATATGTGTAAGATAAATATCTCCGAGTCAACTTCTATTAACGACATTAAAGAATGGTTTTCCCAATCCTTTCCTTTACTAAAAATTGAAATCTATGGTAAAGAGCATCATCAAGGAGAAGGAAATTCAAGTGCGGATCAAATAAAAAACAACTCACTTCTTTCTGAACTAGGCTATAAAGATGGCCCTATTGAGTTTGTGATTTTTGAAGACTATTCAACTAATTTAGTTGAGCATATGTTTTTCACAAAATTAAATGTCAACGCACAAATTTTCAGACTTAACAAAAACACATGGATTCAAACTATCTCCACAGATAATTGGACTTTGAAAGAGCAAATGGAAAAAGCCAAAGAATACCAAGATGATAATGTAGCTTAATTACCAATTGCTTTGAAAAGGTTAAAGAATTAATATTTAAAATTCTTTAACCTTTCATTATCTTTAATCAGAATTTCATTCTTTACAATATCAATATACCCTTCTTTCTTAAAGTCAGACAAAGTTCTAATCACACTTTCCGCACTCGTACCAACCATTGCAGCAAGATCTTCTCTTGGTATTTTGAAAACAGTATATTCTTTCTGATTCCTATATACCTCATCCAAAATAACCAAAGCAGAAGCAACCCTCATCCTAACACTATCATATGCCATTGATATTAGTCTGTCTTCCCTTAATTTCAATTCTTCTGCAAACAATTTAATAACAGAAGACGAAGAGATAGCATTTTTATCTAGGTATTTTTGCAATTCGTCTCTATGTATTTTTTTTACCACAGTGTCTTCCATACAAGCAACGCTATCATAATACTCCGTTCCTTTCATCACATCCCACATACCAATCACATCACCTTCTTTAAATAAGTCGTAGATTAATTCTTTACCATCTTCATTTATCTTAAAAGTTTTAACCTTTCCAGATTCAATAAAATAAGCATTTGAAGCATAATCCCCTTCCCTATAAATAATCTCTCTTTTCTGGAACTTTACTGGTTTTTTATCTAAGATAATTTTATTTACAAATTCTTGCAACGACTCTAATACCACAGGAGTATCAGTAGCCATTAATTCCGACTTTTTAATTCTCAACTTAATAGAATTCAATAAATCAATTTCTTCAAAAGGCTTTGTTAAATAATCATCCGCACCCAAATTCATTCCCTTTCTAAAATCAGATTTATCCGCCTTTGCTGTCAAAAATATAAAAGGAATATTCCTAGTGTTTTCGTTATCATTAAGCATTTGCCTTACTCCATAACCATCCAGCACAGGCATCATGATATCACATAGAATTATGTTCGGTGATTCCTGAAAAGCTTTTTGCACGCCAACTTTACCATTTTCCGCCACAAGAACCTCATATCCAGCTAACTCTAATAATTCCGCTGTATTCTCACGAAGTTCTTCATTGTCTTCTATTAATAATACTTTTTTCATATCTACTTACAACTATTGCGGAAGAACAACTGTAAAAGTTGTCCCAATTCCTTCTTTACTTTCAAATGAAATTTCTCCATTTAAAATCTCCGCATATTTCTTTACTATATTTAATCCCAAGCCTGTTCCTTGAATATTGGAAACATTATCCGCTCTAAAAAATCTTTCAAACAATCTAGATTGATCTTTCTCTGGAATCCCTATTCCATTGTCTGAAACTTTCAACACCACAACATCTTCTAACAACTTAACTGATACCTCCACAGTACTTTCCGAACCAGAATACTTTAATCCATTGGACAACAGATTTAAAAGGATGTTTTTTACAATCTTTTCATCTGTTTTTATAATACATGATTCATCTTCAAATGAAACAAGTATTTTTTGTCCTTGCTTTTTAAAAGCAGACACTTCATCAATAGCATATTTTATAACCTCGCAAATATTTACCTCCTCAATACAACTCTCTATAGCATTGGAAGATAACTTATCAAATGAAAGAAAATCATTTAATATCCCCGTTAGATTTGTAACAGAAGACTTAATTCTGGCCGTATGCTTTAGCCTTTTTTCTTGCTGCTCTTTTTCTTCGTATTTTTCAATCAATGAAGCTGAGGAAAGAATTGCACTTAATGGAGTTCTAAATTCATGAGAAGCCATAGAAACAAATCTGGACTTCATTTCTCCCAATTCCCTTTCTTTCTCCAATGCCTTAAATTGCTCCTCTTGAAGTTCTTTTTGCTTTGTTACGTTAATTTCTACAATCAAAAAACGCTCTACCCTATCACTGCTACCTTTTATGCCAACAATATTTAACTCATAATGTCCCTCAAGCAATTCAATAGTACAAGATTGATTAGTTCCTTCCTTTACCAAGTTAAATAGTTTCAGCAACTCAGCATGATATTTTGAATCAATTCTGTCTAAATAATTTATTCCAATTAAATCTTCTCCACTTACATTAAATTTCTTCAAATCTCTTCCAGCAGCAAAAATATAGTTAAAATCTTCGTTGAGAACATTAATAATACCATCAGGAAAATTCTTTGCAATCATTTCATACAACTGCTGGCTTTTTACCAATTCTGCAGTACGTTGAATTACAAGCATCTCCAATTCTTCATTCAACTTGTAAAGGTTACTCTTTGTAGCTTTTAATTCATTTTCTATCCTAACTCTTTCAGTAACATCAGTAACCAATCCAAGAATATACTTATCTTGATTTTGAAAGAAATAGTTCAAACTAACCTCCACTGGAAAGATACTCCCGTCCTTTCGAGCACCTCTTAATTCACTATTGGCTAATCCCATCGGTCTAGAATGTGGATTCTGCATAAAACCATCTCTTAAAGCAACATGCTTATCTTTTGCACTAGTAGGCACAAGCATTTCAATTCTGTTTCCAAGCATCTCATCTCTTTCGTAACCAAAGAGTTCCGTCATTCTGGCATTTACCAAAATTATCTCTCCTTTATTATCAACCACAACTAGGCCTTCAGATGCAGAATTAAATGCTATTTCAAATAAATTAGTCAGTGTCTATATAATTTTAAATTTGTTGACACAAAGTTATGATAAATATCATAAATATTCTTGATATCCAGCATTTGGATTTGATTAATTTTAGCCGTAATTTGACAAACAATTAAAAATCGCAAAATGAAAAAAATACTAGTTCCTACAGACTTCTCTAAAACAGCAGATTTAGCTTTGGATTATGCTATAAAATTGGCAAATTGTTTTGACGCTGAAATCCACCTACTCAATAGTTATGATGTTCCTCATAGTGGCGCAACACTCTTAATAAATATTGATAATTTATTAGAAAAAGATGCGAATGAAAGTTTAGAGGCTTGTGTTTCCAACTTAAAAGAAAAAACTTCGAATATTACAATTCATACTCATGCACAACCAGGCGCTCCCGATGATGCTGTAATTAGATTTTTAAAAACTCACAACATGGACTTAGTTGTTATGGGAACAACAGGAGCTTCTGGTGTTACAGGTAAAATTTTTGGAAGCAATACTTCTGGACTGATAAAAAATATTCAAGTGCCATTGTTAGTAGTTCCCAACCAATCTGAACAACTTGACCCTGTACGTATTGGAATTTCAACAGATTTAAAATTCAAATTAAATGACGAAATATACAATCCTGTTAGGGAGATTGCTTTGGCGTTTGGTTCAAAAGTTAGTTTTTTCAATGTAAGTGACATATACAAAAATGAAGAGTTAGAAATGATCGAAAAAGAATTCGGAACTGAATTAGATTTCGTGTATGGACATGATATAGAAGAAGGAATTATTGAATATTTAGAGGATACAGATATTAACCTATTAGTTTTAGTTTCTGAAAAGCATAGTCTAGTTCACAATCTTTTCAAACCATCTATGACCAAAACTATGGCTAAGAATTTAAACATTCCTATGCTAATACTTTCTCAAAAATAGACCATGCACTCTTGTAGCCATTGCGGTGACACTTGCAAAAGCGAGAACATAAAAATTAATGACCATTATTTTTGTTGTAATGGCTGCAAAACAGTGTTTCAACTTTTAAATGATAATGACCTTTGTGACTATTACGGTGACGAAACTAATCCTGGTATAAAAATCAATAAAGTTTACACTGAAAAATTCAACATATTGGATGAAATTGAGAGTAAGTTTATTCTTTTCCAAAATTCAACCATTACCAAAGCCAAATTTACGCTACCACAAATTCACTGTAGTTCGTGTATTTGGCTTTTAGAACACCTAAACAGACTCAATGAAAACATCATTAGTTCCGAGGTAAATTTCCAGCAAAAAAACATAACCATTTCTTTTAATAATGATACAAATCTTAAAGAAATTGCAATATTATTAAGTTCAATAGGCTATGAACCTAGATTAGACGAAAGTCTGGAAAATAAAAAAAGTGAATCCAAAACCCTTATTTACAAAATTGGTGTTGCTGGCTTTTGCTTTGGTAATATCATGCTTTTCTCGTTTCCAGAATACTTTGGACTCACAGACGAAAATTTCAGCAGTTTCTTTTCATGGCTCTCTTTCTTCCTCTCACTACCTGTATTACTCTACTCTGGTGTAGATTACTTAAAAAATGCCATTTTAGGGATTAAGCAGAAACAAATTAACATGGACATTCCAATAGCACTTGGGATAATCACTTTATTCGTAAGAAGTACTTCAGAAATCATTACCGAAACTGGCTCCGGCTACTTTGACTCGTTAAGTGGGCTAGTATTTTTCTTATTAGTAGGCAAATGGTTTCAAGCAAAAACCTACGAATCACTTTCCTTTGAAAGAACATACAAGTCGTACTTTCCTCTTTCCGTATCTGTTGCAACAGAATCTGGCAATGTCACCACAAAACTAGAAGATCTTAAAATAGGTGATGAAATAATTATTCGTAACCAAGAAATCATTCCCGCTGACGCCATCCTAAAAAAAGGAAAAGGAATCTTGGATTACAGTTTTGTAACAGGCGAATCAGATTTAATTGAAGTTGATGAAAATGCTAAACTATATGCAGGAGGCAGACACAAAGGTCAAGAAATAACTATCATTTTAACGCATAAACCAGACAACAGCTACCTTACACAATTATGGAATAAATCAACAAAAGAAACAAGCGAAAAAACCGTTTCAAAAATTGCCGATGATGTAAGTCATTATTTTACAATCACCGTATTAGGCATTACTTTAGTTACATTTATTTACTGGTTCTTTGTTGACTATAGCCTTGTTTGGAATGCTGTTTCGGCAGTATTAATAGTGGCATGCCCATGCGCTTTGGCCCTCACCATTCCCTTTACACTTGGTAACTCTATACGTTTTTTAGGTAGAAATGGTATTTATTTAAAAAACGCTACGATTCTTGAAAAACTATCCAAAATTGACCATATAGTTTTTGACAAAACAGGAACACTTACAAAAGCAGGATCTAAAAATATTACATACCACCCAATAACAAAATCAGAAGATGAAATAAGCCCAATTGTAAAATCAATTGTAAAACACTCCTCCCATCCGTTAAGTGTAGCCATAGCTAATACGATACATGAAGAGAGTGATACTAGTTTATCTTCTTTTGAAGAAGTATCAGGATTAGGACTTAAATGTAAGATGGGAGATAATAAAATTTTCATTGGCAATTCCTCTATCAAAAATGAAACTAAAGACAAAACCCTTGGTAGTAAAGTGTCCATTGAAATAAATGACGAATTAGTAGGCTTCTATTCACTTACCTCAAATATTAGAGAAGGATTAAAAAATGAATTAGAAGAACTAAACACTAATTATTCCCTATCATTGATTTCTGGAGACAACAACAGAGAAGATAAAGAAATTTTTACGTATTTAAATATTGAAAACAGAAAATACAATCTCTCACCAAAGGACAAGTTAGAACATATAAAAACCATTCAAAACAACAATAAGAAGGTAGTGATGGTTGGTGATGGACTTAACGATGCTGGAGCATTAATGCAAAGTGATGTAGGAATAGCAGTTTCTGATGACGTAAATTATTTTGTTCCTGCCTGTGATGTAATATTAAATGCTAACAGCCTTAATACATTATCTAAATTAATGAAGTATTCCAAAATAAGCATGAATATTATATGGTCTGGATTTATATTATCATTTATGTATAACATTGTGGGACTATCATTTGCAGTCACAGGATCTCTTTCTCCTGTCATCGCAGCAATTCTCATGCCCCTAAGTTCAATAACTATTGTAGCATTCACCTCTCTTTCTACAAGATATTATTATAAAAAAATATTTACATCATACACATAAAAACTGACATAAATCATGACAGTACTTGACACTTCTCATACCCAGAGAATTATCAAACCCGTCTCTTTGTAGATAGTTAAATTCATATAGTTATGACAATGATTTTCATGCTCTCAGCCATTAGTTTGATCCTCGCAATAGGATTTCTTTCGGCTTTTA
>JBFHGR010000086.1:0-15691 GCA_041583015.1 Parvicella sp.
AACTTCCGGTTTTTTAGGCGTCTTTTTTACAACAGGTTCCTTTTTTACTTCAACAATTTTTTCGGGTGGAGCAGGAGTTTCTTTATTCTCTGGTAGTTCAGGTTCAGCAGGTTTTGTGTCTACAATAATAGGTTTATCTACTTCCTTTTCTACCTCAGGTTCTTGCACCTTCATCTTTTTAGGTGCTGCAGGTTTCTTTGCCTCTTTGTTGAGTACTTTACTAATCTTCTTACTCTCCCTTTCACTTTGGTTTTCATTTAGCGTAGTAGTCACCATAAAGTTGCCCACCATGACCAATAGTTTGTCACCTTTTATTTCCTTAATAATTCCCTTGCTAGAGTGGTTTTTAAGTTTAATGCTGTCACCTACTTTTAGTTTTTTAGCAGCAGTTTTTACGGCTTCTTCTTTTTTTATTGCTGCAATTTTCTCCAGCTGCTCCGGTGATTTTTTAATGGTAGGCAAGTCTGGTAATTTTAATTTTTTATCAAAAACCACAGGTTTGTCAGTTTCCAATACTTTGGTTTTCTCAATGAGCACAAACTTCTTTATTTCTTCATTGAGCACCTTGTTGGTCTTATGGTGCTTATGTTTCTTAATGAGATCGTAAACCTTTCTACCGGTATTGATAAACTTGTTTTGTTGCTCAAAAAACTGTGTTTGTTTCTCTGCCTTTTCAGTTAGTTTATCCAGTTTAGATTCAAACTCGTGCACTGTTTTATTGGCCTTTGCCTTAGATTTGTATTGCTCCGCATTAATTTTATTGAACCTAGATTTCTCTTGCTGCAATGAAACAGTCAATTCATCTATTTTGAGTTTGTTTTCAGAAACTTTGAGTTTGGCTTTTTCTATTAAATCTAACGAAATACCATTGTGTTGTGCTACCTCAAAAGTAAATGAAGAACCTGGTTGACCAATGGAAAGTTGATACAGTGGTTCTAATTTTTTTGTATCAAAAAGCATACAAGCATTGGTGGCAGCAGGTAGGGTAGAAGTTAGTATTTTGATATTGGTATAATGCGTAGTAATCACTGCATACAAATCTTTTTGGTACAGTTCTTCATAGAAGACTTCTGCCATTGCTCCTCCCAATTCAGGATCAGAACCACTACCAAATTCATCCAGTAACAAAAGCGTATCCTTGTCGGCCGTTTGTAAAAATTGCTGCATTCTATTTAGCCTATAACTGTAAGTGCTCAATTGGTTTTCTATGGATTGATTATCTCCAATGTCAGAAAGCACTTTGTCAAACCAGCAACATTCACTCACATCATCTATTGGGATAAAAAGTCCGCATTGCAGCATGATTTGAAGTAGTCCTACGGTCTTAAGTGTAATAGATTTTCCCCCAGCATTAGGGCCAGAAATCACCAAGAAGCGATGTTCCTCATCCAGTTCTATGCTTTGACCAATAGTAGGCAGATTTACCTCATTGTTTTTTAAGAGTAGCAAAGGATGTTTAGCATTTTGCCAAAACATTTTCTTGCCAGGATTAATTTTTGGTTTGATGCCGCCATAGCTAATCCCAAAAAGCACTTTAGCGTTCAGTAAGTCAAAACGAACCAATAACCTTTGAAAAGCATTCAAGTTACTTTTCTCAGCACGTAGGTTGAGTGTTAGTTCCTCCAAGATTCTATAGACTTCATTTTTCTCTTCAAGTCTCAATCGCTCTTGTGATTTGTTGAGTTCTATATTTTCACCAGGTTCAATATAGGTGTAGGTTCCCTTGGCACTCACG
Source organism: Parvicella sp. (assembly GCA_041583015.1). Taxonomy (GTDB): domain Bacteria; phylum Bacteroidota; class Bacteroidia; order Flavobacteriales_D; family Parvicellaceae; genus Parvicella. The sequence goes on from JBFHGR010000086.1 coordinate 1,736, forward strand.
CCACGAACTTTCCCATTTACCTGTTTTTTATATTGCGAAAACACAGAAAGCAATCTTCGTTCATCCAAGAAAGTCTCTTCTACTTCGCCAAGGATGTCATCTTGTTTGCACTTTTTTAGCGCCCTATCAAAATTTCTATTGATGTTGGTCCAGTTTTGTCTTTGCGAATCTCTTACTTGCTTTAGTAGTGGTGTAGCATCATCTTTGATGGTCAGTTTTTTTTCATCCAGTACTGCTCTAATTAGCAAGAGTACTTTGTCTATCTGATCAATGTGTGAGCACGCATCGTAGATCAATGGAGATTCTGATTTGTGACGTGTAGCAAAGTCTATTAGTTGTTTGGTGCCAATACAAAGGTTATACACCTTAATCACCTCTTGAAGAATTAAAACACCATTTTCTACCCTTAGAATTTTCAGTGCATGATCTATATCTTCAGAACTAGGATGAGGAAAAGATATTTTATCATCTTCGTGAATTAACTTAATTTCTTGTAATAAGTTGAGTTCGCGTTGTAGGAATTCTATGTTCTCAAAGAAGTTTAATTTCTGGGCATTCTCTTTCGCTTTTTCAGACTTACAGTAAGTGGAAAGAAATGAGCAAACGGTGTGAAATTCAAGGTCTTTACTGCTTTGAATGTCTAAAGGCATAAGGGAATGTTTTGTTTGTGCTTAATTGAAGTTCAAAAATACCTAAATAATCTTGCTTTAGAGCGGTGTAGGAAGGAATTTGATTTTTTTTAATACTTTTAGATAAACATTTCTTATGCCATTTAATAAATTAGACGATAGTGCCGCAGGTTCCATTAGGCCTAGGTTTAAGTTGGAGTCTCCCGTTTCCAAGGATGAATTAATGGAAGTTATACTGCACCACATCAAGCAAGATGATACTTTAGTTTACAATACTTATGATCGTTTTATTAAAATCTCAGTACCAGAAAAAGAGCAACATTATTGGTCGCCAGTTTTGAGTTTAAGTTTTGAGCAAGAAAAAGAAAGGACATTAATAAGAGGTGTGATTGGTCCAAAAGAAACCATTTGGACGATGTTTACATTTTTTTATATCTCATTGGCTGTAGCAGGCTTTTTCTGTAGCATGTATGCTTTGGTAAAATGGCAAGTAAATGATGAAAAAGGATTTTTGGTATTAATTCCAATAATCATAATATTGCTCCTGAGCGTTTTCTTTACGAGTAAGTATGGAAAGGTGCAAGCGCATACACAAACATTGCATTTGTTGCGTGCTTTACGTAAGTCGGTAGATGCTATAGAATGTACTAGGGTAGATGAGTGAAAAAAAATACCCTTTGAAATTAGATTAATCTCAAAGGGTAAGTGTATATATGTAGGTAAAAATTACTTTACGTAAAGTACAATATTGTTTAGGATGATTGGAGCATTTAGAACATTTTCATCAGCAGAACTCAATTCTACATCACCTGATAATTCAGTGTATTCAGAATTTCCAAGATCGTCATTAAGGTCCATTGTTAAGGAAAGTCCACAATTTGCAATTTTATTTCCTTCTCCTGGATATACATTTCCGTGAAAATCCCACCCAAAACCTGAGAATTTAAAATCAGCACCATTCCAATCTTTCAATTCTTGAACAGTCATTCCTGTGAAAATACCACTTTCAGATCCTATTTTTTGAGTAGAAACAATTTCAAAATTTTCATTTCTAACATTTGCAGCTATCTCAATAGAGGAAAGTTGTGTTGGGTTTTCTTCTTGCCAAACGTATTTTACCACATGACCATTACTTGGGTTTGTAAGTACAGAATGTTGCAACTCTAAACTTCCTTCACCATACCAAGATGAACCATCAACTATGTTTTCTGCTCCAAAATTTTCTACAAGCATATCTTTTGTAGTGAAAATAGCATAATGCTCTATTTTTGAGAAGTCAGCTACTTCTGCTTCTTGTTCTTCTTCTTCAACAACTTCAGGTGCTACTTGTGTAGTGTCTGTAGCTTGTTCAGTGTTAGTGTTGTTTTCTTCTGTAGTTTCTGCTTCAGCATTGCAAGACCATAATGTTACACTTGCAAGTGATAGTAAGATAATTTTTTTCATGTTTTATTTTTGATGTGGCGCTAAAGTAAAAAAAATAGATTAAATGAAAATTACATTATTGATTATGTAAATCACAAATTACGGGACATATCTCATAATCTGATAATCATAAAGCGCTTGTGAAATTTTACTTTCGTTATAAACTTCAATCCATTTTAAGTTTGCATCTATTCTAGACAAGTCGCGGGTATTGACCATAAAAAGAGAACTTTCTCCAATGTTGAAAAGGCTTTCTTCTGCTTTCAATAGTAATTCATAATTGTTTTTGGCAGCAGCAGCAATTTGTACTTGCTCCATTGTGCTCATCATCATTTCATATGCCGACTGGATTTTATAATTAATCGTTGCTTTTTTATCCTGCAATTTGGCTTCTCTTTCTTCTAGCTCAAAAGCGGTAATTTTTAAATCACCTCTGGCTTTTCTTGTGAAAATGGGATAGGATAGAGATGCTCCCCAGTTGTAATTCTCAATACTGTAATTTTGAGGATTGGCAGTAGCACTAAGTGTGTTGTATTTGATGCTTAAGTTGGGTTTAAGTTGTTCTTGTTTTAATCTGAAATCAATTTTAGAACTAGCAATGTTATTCTGAGCCATCAAATAGTCTGGATGATTTTCTACAAAGTTTTGAAAACTGGCGGATGTCAGAATTGTTGCTGGAGGTGTAATTTCTTCACTTAGGTCCTCAGGTTTTAGTGTGCTATCCATTTCCAAAGGTAGGAATCCATCTTGCCAAAGAAATGTTTCTAAGTTTAGTTTTTTTACTTTGAGTTCCACTTCCGCTTGAGCAAGTTTCAATGTTCTATCCTGTAATTGTATTTGCGCTTTGAGTGAATCAATCTGTGGTAAGTCACCCAGTTGGATGCTCTGCGTAACGTTACCCAATCTATTGGATGCAGCATCTTTTGCTACTGAGTATGTTTTTACTTTGTAATACGCTTTTTGCCAATCGTAATATGCCACTGTGGCGTCAAAAGCCAATTGGTTTATCATGAGTTTTTGTTCCAGCTCAGAACTTGCTAAGAAAATTTCCGCTTGTCTTAATTCTGCTCTTCTTTGGTCTAAGAATAGTCCATTGCCTACGTTGAGCGTGACACCCAAGTTCCAAAGTCCTACATCAGGCGTGTTGTATTCAGGATTTAGATAGTAGCCGTCATTATTGGAGTAGCCACCTTGAAATTCTAATCCAAACCAAGTAGGTACTTTTAGTCCTGCGTTGAGGTGACTGTAGTATTGTTTGCCGTCAAAATATTTTTGACTTGCATTACCGTAAAGTTTTGGGTCAAAACCACCTTTTGCTTTGGTAAGGTATGCTTTGCCTTTCATTGTTTTGAGGTATGCTTGATAGGCAATGGGGTGATGCGTTTGCACAATCCCAATAAATTCATCAAATTCAAACAATTTTTCACTTTGTGGAGTGATCGAATTCGAAAAGAGAATCAAACAAAGTCCGATTATGTATTTTTTATAAATCATTTTTTGTCTGTTTTTGTTGTAGCTTCTTTAGGTGCATAAAAATCAGGAGGGAATCCATTGATTTTTCGCCATAATTCATACCAAATAGGAACATCGCTTAATAGTATCATAGAACTTGTACCAGAACCATATCTAAGGGCTTCAGGCCAAGGATGCTCTTCTTCATTCGGAGCAACTAACACTCTGTATTTACCATTTGCACTGATGTAGTTGTCAATGGCATATATTTTTCCTCCATAAGTGCCATAGCTAGCATTCGGCCAGCCTGAGAAAACGATAGCAGGCCAACCATCAAATTGAATTCTTACATTGTCACCTATGTGTATTAATGGAAGGTCTATTGGGTTTATGTATATCTCTGATGCTAATTGAGTTTCTTTTGGCATTAGTGTTAGGATTTGCTCTCCTTCTTTAATGATTTCTCCTATACCACTGGATGTTGTTTTTGTAATATAACCATCTTGAGGAGCGGTGATAAAATATAATCCAGATCTATATTCGTAATTGCTATACTGATTTTGTAATTTACTCAATTCAGTTTCAATATCTAATTTAGCAGAAATTGTGGCATATTTGTCAGACAATACTTTATTGTAATCTTGTTGAAATTTGATGGATACAGATGATATTTCCAACTGAAGCGTTATCATTTCATTTTTGGTGTTGAGCCATTTATTTCTAGCCTCTACTTCATAGGCCTTAGCTTCTTGAAATTTTACATTTTTTGCTTCCAGATCTGTTAATGATTTTAGGCCTATTGTATATAAACTATCCATCCTTTGAAGTTGATTTTTGGCAGTTTGTAAGTTGATTTCTGCTGCCGCTAAAGACATACTATCATTTTGTAACTTTAGAGTAGTTTGCTCCAATTTTATTTTGGATTGCGTGATTTTTAGATCTCTTTGGGAGGTTAATGCTATAATCAAATCTTCTTGAGTCTGAACTTTGTTATCATAGTTTATAATGGAGCTCTTTTTGAAATCTACTTGATTACCTGTTCTCGGTAATAATTCATCATCAAAATAAGCGTCTTTAACTTCAGAAATTTTTAATATAGTATCACCTTTGTTCACATAGTCACCCTCTTGCACGTACCATTGACTTATTTGTCCGCCAATCACCGAGTTAACGCTTTGTGGTTTTTGTCCAGGTTTTAATGTGGTGATGGTTCCTGTAGATCTAATGTTCTGCGTCCAAGGTAAAAACATGGTAATCAATAGTAAAATGAGAAAACAATAGATAAGCCTTCGGAGTACTTTACTTGATTTTTTGCTTTCAACTTTTTCTAATGCGCTAAACTTTTTGGAAGTGACGTATTTAGAAATACTTGTTTTAGATATATTAAGCATAATTAAACGTTGTTATTAATGATAAAGCCATTTTCCAAAACAATTGTTCTGTCCATCATTTCTATTAGGCTTTCGTCTTTACTAGAAACTACCATGGTCCAATTGTTGGCTGTGTCTGTTAAGAATTTAAATATTTCTTTTTTCTCCTCGCCAACCATAGAAGAGAATGCATCCTTGATGAGTAGTAATTTTGGTTTGTCTGCAATACTTCTGGCAAGAATTAATTTGTCCACAATGCCCTTAGCAAACTGTTTCCCTTGAGGGTGAATATACGTGTCATAACCTTGTGGAAGAGATTTAATAAAGTCTTTTAGACCAAGGTTTTCCATAGCCCATTGTACATTTTCAAAAGTGGCTTTTTCACGGCCCATTGTTATGTTTTCCAAAACTGTGCCCTCAAATAGGAGTTCGCTCATAATACAATCACCAATAATTGCTCTCAAGTGATGTGGGTTTAGGTTGCCCAAAGGAATTTCATTAAAATGAATGGTTCCAGACTTTGAACGATACAAACTGGCAAGTAAATAGAGTAGTGTTGTTTTTCCGGAATCACTGTCTCCCATAAGGATTAGATTCTCATTCGGATCTATGGTTAGGCATATGTCATTGAGTACAGGCATATTTTGATCAGGATAATTGAAAGTGACATTACACAGTTCTACTTTGAGTCCGTTATCAATTTTTTCTTTGCTAATGTCCATTCCAGAATTTCTTTCTAAAGGAAGATCTGTCACCTGTCCAACTTTTTCTAATGAAGTTAGCACGTCATAAATGTTCTCTAGACTCAATATTAATTTTTCCACAGCACTCATGACTAATATGATAATGATTTCTGCAGCTACGAATTGACCAATGTTCATTTGTTGATCCATTACCAGTATACTCCCTACAATCAATAATCCTGCAGCAACGATTACTTTGAAGACAACCATAAGACTATATTGTAATAGCAACACTCTAAAGTGACTATCTCTATATTTTAGGTATTTACTAGTTTCTTTATTTGTCTTTTCAAGTGGTAAATCCGTGTGTCCTGCAAGTTTAAAACTTACACTTGTTCTAGCTAGTTCTTGCAGCCAATATACCAAGGTGTATTTACTTTTTGACTCTTGTAAACTGGTGTATAAACCTTTTTTGCTTGTCAACTTGAAGATTGCGAATACCAAGAGAATTAGAACTAAACTAAATACAATAAAGAAAGGATGATAAAGGGAGAGTAGTAAAAGTCCAAATACAGCTTGTATAGATGCCGTTGAAAAATCAATTAGTATTTTGGATAGTCCTTTCTGAATGGAGACCACATCGAAAAAACGGTTCATTAATTCAGGAGCATAATGCTTGTAAAGTGCTTCTAGTTTGATTTTGGGAATTCTATAGGTGAATTCAAAGGCTGCACGGGTAAATATTTTTTGCTGTAGATTCTCAGTGATTTTCAATTGGTATATTTGTAAAACGCCTGAAAGCGCAACTCCAGCCATTACAAAAGCAACTAAAATTACCCAAGATGTTGAAATCTGTCCACCCTGTATGATGTTGATGATAGATTGAATACCGATAGGCAAAGAAAGATTGACCAACCCCAGAAAAACAGCATAGACGTAAACATTTCTAATCTCCTTTCTGTCAGGTTTTAATAGCAACCAGAAACGTTGCATCGGAGTGATATTGTTATTTTTCATTGATTGATATTACTTTTGTAACTAATTCTTGATAAAAACTGGTGATGGCATCTTCACCTTCTACTACATTGGTTAGTCTAGGTAAGTGTTTGGCAAAATATCGTTGATGATGAGAGCCTTCAATGATTGTAGATACTAACATATGCGGGTACTTAAAAGTAGGATTTATTTCTAGTATTATATCTGAAACAACTTGAACAATTTCTTTGTAAGGTAGAAAAAAACCAGAATCATTGTCTTTATCTACTTTTTTATTTAGGAAGATTTTAGATGATTCAGCAATGACAATTTTGTTTAATAATGCTTCATTTATTTGTGAGAATGTAGAGTCTTCCTCTACTTGCTCTGTAAGAACCAGAACTGCTCTTTTAAGTCTGTCAAAGGGGTCTTCAATATTGGTGATGCGGAGCATAAGTCTATATTGTTGCCATCCCCAGTACCAAAGCACTAAATATGAAAGTAGTAAATGTTTACTTTCAAAATACCTGTATATGGATGCTTCAGTTGAAGAAATATGATTAGCTAATTTTTTAAATGTAAAATCTTCAAAACCCATCTCGTCAATGAGTTCAATGCTTCCTTTAACTATTTTTCTTCCTAATTCGGAAGTTTCTGGTGACTTGAGGTATACATTTTCATTAATCTGTATAGAAAGGTTGTTATTAAAAGGTATCATAATTAGGCGCTTTTAATTGTTTTTAATAATAAATCTGCTTTTTCCCATTGCATGTTTACAATTGGTTTTGAATAAATTGTGACTAGGTTCTCAGGAATTAATACAGAAATTTTTTCCAGAATTTTATCAAACAAAATGGCTCTAGTTTGTCCTGAAATTTTCCATTTTACGGGAAGGTTTCGTGTAGCTTCTTTCTGGATGAAACTATGGAGTAGAAGAGATTCATTTTCAAGAACAGAAACAACAAGTTCTGCAGATTGAATGTCTGAGGTGATGATATTAATTTCTGTCATTTTATTATTGTTAGAGTTGTTTTGGTTGCAAATATAATAGTATTACTATTAATAGTTGGTAGTATAACAAACAAATTGTTTGTTTGTTTATATTTTTTTGTGAAAATTGATGAAGGTTTATACTTGGTTACTTATATTTGCTCTCATACCTAATTGAGATTATGGAGATTGAGAAAATATTTAAGAATAATGACAAGTTTGTTAGTGATAAATTAAATTTAGATCCTGACTATTTTACTAAATTGTCCAAAGGTCAAGATCCAGATATCTTGTACATAGGTTGCTCTGATAGTAGGGTTACTGCGGAGGAATTAATGGGAATTGGTCCAGGGGAAGCTTTTGTGCATAGGAATATTGCTAACATGGTTCCTAATACAGATTTGAGCGCAATGTCTGTAATAGATTACGCTGTTGTTCATCTAAAAGTAAGACATGTTGTAGTGTGTGGTCACTATTATTGCGGTGGGGTAAAAGCAGCTATGGAAAGTGCAGATTTAGGAATCCTTAATCCTTGGCTTAGAAATATTCGGGATGTTTATAGAATGCATAAGGATGAATTGAATGCTATTACCGATGAAGATGCTAAATATAAAAGGTTGGTAGAGCTAAATGTTCAGGAGCAATGTATAAATGTTATTAAGACCGCAGAAGTTCAAAGAGCTTATATAGATAGGGGGATTAGAGTTCACGGTTGGGTGTTTGATGTTAACTCCGGGAAATTAATTGATTTAAAAATTGATTTCAATAAGGTTCTTCACGATGTGATGGAGATTTATAGGTTAAAATAAAACTTGTTGAATAGAACTTGATCTATGTAAATTATTTTACCAGCAGATCTTCTAATGCATATGCTATTCTATTTTGAGCACCTTCCTGAGATCCGAATAAAGATTTTTGGAGTTTTCCGTTTTTATTAATAATAACCCATTGTGGGGTGCCTTGAGATTCAAATTGCTCAAATACTTCGTGTTTTTCATCTAAGTATATAGGAAAAGGGAGTTCATCAATTGTGAATATACTTTTGATGTCTGCTTGTGTGGTTTTGGTATTACTAAAATTAGTGTGTATACCTATTACTTGTAGTTCTTTAAACTCGTTTTGAAAATTATATGCCAATGGAATAGCTCTTCCGGTGCAGCCTAAACATTGGTTGTTGTATATAATTAAAAGGAGATTTTTTCCTCTATACTTTTCTAATAAATCGATGTTGTTATTGTCAAAGTCTGTTACAACTATTCTTTCAACCTTACTGTTTTCTTCCATGATTTAATTATATAATGCAAAGATAATAGGAGGACCTGTTTTAGCGGCTGAGAAACTTTTTTTTATTTGCATGGTTGGCATGAGTAGTATTAATTATTATCTTTGAAAATATATTAGATAATAAAAATTATTATCTAGGAATAATTATAGAATGAAAGATAACGATATAATTCAAAGCATTAAAGCAGCAGGATTGAGGGTTACACCGCAAAGGATAGCTATTCTGGAAGCGATAATGAAGATTGGAAAACACCCTTCTAATGATCAGATAATTGCCTATGTTAAGTCGCATCACCCTTCCATTTCGGTGGCTACAGTATACAATATTTTGGACTCGTTTGTTCAGAATCATGTTGTAGATAAAGTGAAAACAGAAAATGGAGTCCTAAGATATGACCCCAAAAGAACTCATCATCATCATTTGTATTGTACAAAGTCAGATAAGATAGAAGACTATGTGGATGCAGAATTAGATGATTTGATTGCTGATTATTTTAAAAAGAAAGGAATCGAAGATTTCAAAATTGAAGATGTAAAACTTCAAATAACAGGAGAATTTAACTTTAAATAGAAAAAATGGAAAACACAAATGAAGAAAAATGTCCTTATCATGGGCATGAAGAAAAAGCAACTACTGGTAAATGTCCTGTTATGCATGGTGCAAACACCGAGAGTCAGAACAATGTGATGGATTGGTGGCCGAAATCACTAAATCTTGATATTTTACATCAGCATGATACCAAAGTAAATCCTTTAGATCCAGATTTTGACTATCGTAGAGAGTTTGAAAAATTAGATTTAGAAGCTTTAAAGACAGATTTAAAGAAGTTAATGACTGATAGTCAAGATTGGTGGCCTGCAGATTGGGGGCACTATGGAGGGTTAATGATTCGGATGGCTTGGCACTCTGCCGGCACGTATAGAACTTCTGATGGTAGAGGTGGAAGTAATACAGGAAATCAAAGGTTTGCTCCGCTAAATAGCTGGCCGGATAATGTAAACCTTGATAAGGCAAGAAGGTTACTTTTTCCAATTAAAAAGAAATACGGCAATAAAATTTCTTGGGCGGATTTAATGATTCTAGCAGGGAATATGGCCTATGAATCAATGGGATTAAAAACGTTTGGTTTTGCAGGAGGTCGTGAAGATATTTGGCAACCAGAAAAAGATGTTTACTGGGGTTCAGAAAAAGAATGGTTGGCAGAAACAAAACACAGATATGATGATGATGAAAATCGAGAGTCTTTGGAGAATCCGCTGGCTGCAGTTCAAATGGGATTGATTTATGTCAACCCAGAAGGTGTAGATGGTAAACCAGATCCGCTAAGGACAGCAAAAGATGTTCGCATGACTTTTAAGCGAATGGCAATGAATGATGAGGAGACTGTAGCTTTAGCGGCTGGAGGACACACAGTGGGTAAATGCCACGGAAATGGTGATGCATCAATTCTTGGCGAAAGTCCAGAAGGAGCAGAATTAGAAGATCAAGGTTTAGGATGGATTAATCCCAAGGGAACAGGGAATGCTGGTGATACTGTAAGTAGTGGTATAGAAGGGGCATGGACAACTAATCCAACGCAGTGGGATAATGGTTATTTTCACTTGTTGTTTAAATATGACTGGGAACTTAAAAAGAGTCCTGCAGGCGCATGGCAATGGGAACCAATAAATATCGATGAAGCGGATATGCCGGTGGATGCGCACAACCCTAATGTAAAACGTAATCCTATCATGACGGATGCAGACATGGCCATGATTAAGGATCCAATCTATAGAGAGATTTCTCAAAAATTTCACGATGATCAGGCATATTTTTCAGAGGTGTTTGCTAGGGCATGGTTTAAATTAACACACAGGGATTTAGGTCCTAAAAGTAGATATTTAGGTGCTGACGCTCCAAAAGTTGATTTAATTTGGCAAGACCCAGTTCCGGAAGTAAACTATGTATTGAGTGAGAGTGATGTGGAAGGTTTGAAAAATACGATTCTGAATGCTGGAATTGCACACTCAGAATTAATTGCAACGGCTTGGGATAGTGCTAGAACTTTTAGACAATCAGATTACAGAGGAGGAGCCAATGGAGCAAGAATTCAATTAGCGCCACAAAAAGACTGGATTGGAAATGAGCCAGAACGTCTAAATAGAGTTTTGGATAAGTTAAAAACTATTCAGGCAGATTTTGGAAAGGAAATTAGTTTGGCAGATTTAATTGTGTTGGCAGGTACTGCAGCAGTAGAGGCAGCAGCAAAAGCGGGTGGAGTAGACGTTAAAGTTCCATTTGCACCTGGTAGAGGAGATGCTACGTTAGAAATGACCGATGTTGAATCTTTCACTGAGTTAGAGCCTGTTCATGACGGTTTTAGAAATTGGCTAAAAGCTGATTATCAAGTTTCTGCTGAGGAACTATTATTGGATAGAGCGCAACTAATGGGACTTACTGCAATTGAAATGACTGTTCTATTAGGAGGAATGAGAGTCTTGAATACTAATTATAATGGTGTCAAGCATGGTGTATTCACGAAGAATGAAGGCGTATTGTCCAATGACTTTTTTGTAAATCTTACAGATATGTCTAATAAATGGGTGGCAGAAAGTGATAACCTGTTTAAGATATTAGACAGAAGAACTAGTAACGTCAAATGGACTGCAACGAGAGTGGATGTAGTATTTGGATCAAACTCTATTTTACGTTCTTATTGTGAATTCTATGCACAAGATGATAATAAAGAAAAATTTGTTGCTGATTTTGTTAAAGCATGGGTGAAAGTGATGAATGCTGATAGATACGATTTAGGTAAATAATTAGTTTATAAAAATTGATATCCCCGTGTTCATGAGAATACGGGGATTTTTTATGTTAGAAAGTTAAGGATGTAACTTATGTTACATTGCTATGTGAAAAATCAATCGTATATTTACGATGGACAAGATGAAAAGAACATTAGTAGATAGCAATTTTGATGAAGAAACAGAGCAGTTAGCGATGTTTGCTAAAGCATTGTCACATCCTACCAGGTTGATGATATTAAAGTATTTGGACAAGCAGAGTTGTTGCTTTACTGGCGATTTGGTAGATATACTACCCATTTCACAGTCTACGGTTTCACAACATTTAAAGGAACTTAAAAATGCGGGATTGATACAGGGGGAAATTAAGCCACCTCGTATTAAGTATTGCGTAAATAAGGAAAATTGGAAAAAAGCGAGTGAACTTTTCAATGCATTATTTGATTAAAAAAATTTAAAACATTTATCGTTAATTGGCGATAAGCAATGACTAAATATTATGAAAACGATTAAGATTTTAGGAACCGGATGTCCAAAGTGCAAACAAATGGAGTCAATAGTAAAAGAAGTAGTTGCAGAACACAATGTGGATGCCGAAGTTATCAAAGTGGAAGATATCATGGAGATTATGCAGTACAATGTAATGTCTACACCTGTGTTAGTGATTGATGAAGAAGTAACAATCAAAGGTCGTGTTCCTTCTAAAACCGAAGTAGCAGATCTTTTAAAATAAACAACATGAAACCTGCAAAAGAAATTTGTCCCACTACTACAAAAGGTAAAGTTGCCGAGGGTGCTTTACTTGTAGATGTAAGAGAAAATGATGAAGTATCGGAATTGAGTTTTGACGTGCCAAATGTTATGTATATCCCTTTATCAGAATTTGAGGAAAGGTATGAAGAAGTGCCAAAAGATAAAGAGGTTGTGCTGGTTGGAAAAAATGGTATGAATAGTCTAAAAGCTACTTATTTTTTGATGAATCATGGTTGGACCAATGTTGTGAATATGCAACATGGTTTAATTAGATGGGTAGAAAAAGGATTCCCTACCAAAGGAAATGTGGCCGCTGTTCAAGGTAAAGATACTGGAAGTTGTTGTGGTGCTGGAAGTGAAACTTCAAGTTGTTGTTAAGTCATGGAATATTTTGTTAAGGGAAATACCAAAGCTTCAGGAGAGGCTGAAATAATTGCAAAGTCCAATAATTTTAATTTTGGAATAAAAGCCAATCAATCAGAGATGGCAGGACCTACAGAATTACTTTTGGGTGCTTTTGCGGCTTGCTGTTTGAAGAATGTTGAACGATTTTCATCTATTCTGCATTTTACGTATGAAGATGCAACAATCGAGGTGAGAGGATTCCGTCAGGAAAAACCGCCTATGATCAATAACATAAGTTACACATTGAGAATAACAAGTGATGACCCTAATTTGCACTTACCGCTATTGCATAAAAATCTAAAGAAATTCGGGACAATTTACAATACGCTAAATGTAGTCTGTGAAATAAATGGAGAATTAATACTTAATAATCATGTTTGATTGGCTACAAAATATCACAGATTGGTTGGTTTACGATACCATCGGTTTGTCTGCAGATGAACATTTAGCACAAGCGCTTAATTTCTTTATCTATGACTCTATAAAAATAATCATCCTTCTTTTTGTAATCATATTTTTAATGGGAATTATCAATAGTTATTTTCCTGTTGAAAAAGTAAGAAATTACCTCTCACGAAAAAAACTTTATGGTTTAGAATACCTCATGGCATCTTTATTTGGAGTGGTTACACCATTTTGCTCTTGCTCTTCGGTACCATTGTTCATTGGTTTTGTAAAAGGTGGAATTCCGCTTGGTGTCACGTTTTCGTTTCTCATCACATCTCCTTTGGTCAATGAAGTAGCCATCGCCTTATTCTTTGGGATGTTCGGATTGAAAACGACCATCATTTATATTGTTAGCGGTGTCATTCTCGGTACTTTTTCTGGATTCTTGCTCGAGAAATTGAAGTTAGAACGTTTTTTAACTCCTTGGGTGCAAGAAGTTATCGCTAAGTCTGAAAGAGAAAGTGAGGAATTCAAAAGTGGTAATGAGCCATTCAAAAATAGACTACCTGTTATTTGGGATGAAGCAATGAAAATAATAAAAGGAATTTTACCTTACGTTATTGTTGGTATTGCCATAGGAGGTTTGATGCATGGGTATATTCCAGAAGGTTTTTTTGAACAGTATATGGGCAAAGAAAATTGGTTTGCAGTTCCCGTGGCTACTATCCTTGCAGTTCCAATGTATTCCAATGCTTCAGGTATTCTTCCAGTGATAGAAGTGCTGGTTGCCAAAGGAATTCCTTTAGGAACAGCCATTGC
>JBFHGR010000087.1:0-15492 GCA_041583015.1 Parvicella sp.
TCAAGGTAAAGGAGCGGCTATTCATAAAGCAATAGAATTAGCCACAGGAGATTATTTGATTGTTCAAGATGCGGATTTAGAATATGATCCAGAAGAATACAACGACTTGTTAAAGCCTGTTGTTAACGGATTTGCTGACGTAGTATATGGGTCTAGGTTCCTTGGAGGAAATCCACATAGAATTTTGTTTTATTGGCATTCTATTGGGAATAAATTTTTAACGAATTTATCCAATATGTTTACTAATTTAAACCTTACCGATATGGAAACGTGTTATAAACTAATTCGTACGGATATCGCTCAAAGTTTAAATTTGAAAGAAAATCGTTTTGGGTTTGAACCAGAATTAACAGCCAAATTATCTCGTGTTCCAAAAATTAGAATCTATGAAGTTGGAATTTCTTACTACGGTAGAACATACGAAGAAGGAAAGAAAATAGGTTGGAGAGATGGTTTTAGAGCAATTTATTGCATCGTTAAGTACAATATCTTTTCAAGGAAGTGAATAGAGTGTATTCCAAATGGACACTCATCTTTTTAGTAAGTTTTTTTTCAATTGTAATAATTAAAAGTAGGCCTGAAAACATTCTTTCATGGGATGCTTATGGTCATTATTTGTACCTGCCTGCAGCATTTATTCATCATGATTTGTACATGGAGGATTTTGCTCCTATCCAAAAAGGAATTGATGAATATCAAAACTTATCTAATTTTTATGTAGCCAATGAAATAGAAGGAGGGAAGAAAGTAATTCGCTACCCAATTGGGTTTTCAATATTAATGTCGCCTTTTTTCTTTGGAGCAGATGTAGTTTGTGCAATGACATCTTATCCTCAAGATGGTTTTTCAAAGCCTTACCAATGGGGAGTAATTATTGGTTGTCTTTCTTATGTATTGATAGGTTTTTGCTTTTTGAGATTAGTACTACTAAAATGGTTTAGCGAAAAGTTAACCTCAGTTCTAATGTTATTAATGGCGTTTGGAACTAACTTCTATTTTATGGTTACCATGGGGCAAGGGATGGTTCATGGTGTTTTGTTTGGGTTTTATGCTGCTTTGCTATTCGTGACAATCAGTTGGCATGAAAAGCCTACATTCCTTAAGTCTCTCTCTCTTGGTTTTATACTTGGTTTAATGTGTCTTACCAGAGCTTCTGAAATTTTAGCAGTGCTTATTCCTTTATTATGGAATGTTAATAGTTGGAAAACATTTATAAGTAAATTGAATTTTTTAAAGAGTAATTTTAAAAAGTTGTTACTGGTATTGCTTGTGTTTATTATTTGTGGTCTTCCACAATTATTATATTGGAAAGCAGGAGTAGGTACATGGTTTTACGACTCATATAATAATCCAGGTGAGGGGTTTGATTTGTTTCCACCACATACATTAGATTATTTGTTTTCCTATCGAAGGGGGTGGTTTCTATATTCTCCTTTAATGTTGTTAAGTTGTATTGGGTTGTTTTTTATGAGTAGTAAGAAAGAAAATTCACTTTCATTGAAAACATTTGGATTATTGAACATTCTTTTACTTTCTTCATGGACTTGTTGGTGGTATGGAGCAAGTTTTGGTCAGAGATCTATAGTTCAAATGTATCCTGTTTATATTGTAGGTCTTGGGTTTTTATTGCAGAAGGTTAGGGGAATTAGTTGGCAGTATTTTTCACTAATTACAATGATTGGTGTTTTTATATTACTTAATCTTTTTCAGACATGGCAGTTTCATCAAGGGATTATACATAATTCTAGAATGACAAAAGAGGCATACTGGGCTGTTTTTTTTAAAACAGAAAATCCTAAGAACATCGAGGATTTATGGTTATTGGATGAAATGAAAGGTGCGGATTTTTACGTTAGTCAAAAGGATAAATATAAGGCTAGGATTGTTTTTTCAGATGGGTTAAATTCTGCAGAGTACTTAAGTGAAATTTCAAATACTTGTTGCGGTGCTTTTTATAGTTCTACGGATGCTCCATATTCAAAAGACATTGATGTTCCGTTTTCTGAAATAAATGATGATGTTTATACAATTTTAGAGGTTAAAGCAAAATTCTATTTTGAAGGAAATCCGGAAGTGATAAAACCTTCGTTGGCTTGTATTATAACCCACAAAGGTGAAGCGTATAGTTTTCAGTATTTATCAAGTGATAAAAGTGAAATGAAATCAAATGAATGGAATGAGGTTTCGATGCGTTACATTTGCCCATACATTAGGAGTCAGGATGATAAATTAAACTTTTATGCATGGCTGCAAGGAGAGGGAGAGTTTTATGTGGATGATATTGAGGTGTGGACGTATGAGAAAAAAAATTAATCTTCATCTGCAAGTAACTTGAAACTCATTCTATGATGCTCTGTTGTTCCCAATAGTTTAATTGCTGCTCTATGTTGCTTAGTAGGATATCCCATATTTTTTGACCATCCGTATCCATCGTATTCCTTGTGCAGCATTTGCATAATGTCATCACGATACGTTTTGGCGAGCACAGATGCTGCTGCAATGCTCAGGTATTTACCATCACCTTTAATTATACAATGATGTTCTATAGATTGGTACGGGGTAAACCTATTGCCGTCAACTAAAATGCTTTCTGGAATGGTTCCCAATGCGTCTATGGCTCTATGCATGGCAAGAAAGGAGGCGTTAAGAATGTTTATTTCATCAATCTCTTCATTACTCACAATTCCAATGGCAAAGGCAATGGCTTCTTTTTCTATGATAGGTCTTAATTTGTAACGTTGTTTCTCTGTAAGTTTTTTAGAATCGTTTAACAGTTCATCTGAAAAATCTGGAGGTAGAATTACTGCACCAGCTACAACTGGCCCAGCTAAACAACCTCTGCCTGCTTCATCACAGCCTGTTTCTATTTTACCTTTGGTATGAAATTGTGCTAACATGCTACGAAAATACAGTTTTTAGAATTTCATGAGAGTGAAAAGCGTGAGATTTTAGACCAAGTTGAATTTCATAATAGGTTACTAAACCATCTAATAGTTCAAATCTATTTTCTTTGGTGATTGTTTTTTCATTAGCTCCATGTGAAAGCACATTGGAAAGTGTAGTGGAGATTTTTTTGTTTAAATGAATTGGAGAGGCAACATTTTCATTTTCAAAAATACCATCTTCAAGGTTGAATACATTGTTGCTAGTATGATTAGATTGTAAAGGGTAGAATCCCATAAATAAGGATAACTCTATTAGAAATCTAATGTGAAAGTTAGCATCAAATTTATCGTTGTTTAATGCGTTGATGTTGCTAAGAATAAATTGATATAGAGGGAAATTAGCTTCTTCTTCTATAATGGATTTATTTAGTATTTCGCTTAAAAAAAGAGCAATTGTAGTTTTTCTAATATCACTGTGAATGTTGTTTCTAACATTGGCGATAGTAACACCGTAAGATGTGTTTAAATTTTTTGATTCTTGAAAATTTGAAATGATTTCTAATTCATTTAAAGGTTGTAACAATCCAATAATCTTACTTTTTTTTGATTTTGCACCTTTTATAATGAAACTTTGTTTACCAAATTCTTGGGTATAAAAACGGCCAATCACGCTACTCTCTGAGTAGTTGATATGGCCGAGATAAATTCCGTGAATTACTTGACGCATTTGTCAAGTATTATTTCAGTTTTCTAGCAACTTCTACTTCTTCAAAAGCTTCAATTATGTCACCTACTTGGATGTCGTTGAATCTTTCAATGTTAAGACCACATTCGTAATTGTGTGTAACTTCTTTCACATCGTCTTTGAAACGTTTCAATGAACCTAGTTTACCAGTGTGAATTACAATACCATCACGTATGATTCTGATTTGACTATTTCTAGTAATCTTACCTTCTGTAACAAAACATCCAGCAATTGTACCAACTTTAGTGATTGTAAATACATCACGTACTTCACAAGTACCAGTGATTTCTTCTTTAACATCTGGAGAAAGCATTCCTTCCATCGCTTCTTTGATTTCCTCAATAGCTTTGTAGATAATAGAATACATTCTAATGTCAATTTCTTCTTTCTCTGCTAATTTTCTTGCTCCAGCAGATGGTCTAACTTGGAATCCAATGATTATCGCATCAGATGCTGTTGCCAAAAGAACATCGGATTCAGTAATTTGTCCAACTCCTTTGTGAATTACATTAATTTGAATTTCTTCAGTTGATAATTTCAACATCGAATCAGCTAATGCCTCAACAGAACCATCCACATCACCTTTGATGATTAAGTTCAATTCTTTAAAGTCACCAAGGGCAAGACGTCTTCCAATTTCTTCAAGTGTAATGTGCTTAGTAGTTCTAAGTCCTTGCTCTCTTTGTAATTGTTGACGTTTATTAACGATTGCTTTAGCTTCTTTTTCGTCTGTCATAACGTGGAATCTGTCACCAGCATTAGACGATCCTTGCATACCTAATATAGAAACTGGTTTAGCAGGTCCTGCTTCAGTAACTACTTCGCCATGTTCATCGTGCATAATTTTCACACGTCCGAATTGCGTTCCAGCAATAATTCCGTCTCCAACTTTAAGCGTTCCAGCCTCAACAAGAAGTGTAGTAACATAACCTCTTCCTTTGTCAAGAGTAGATTCAATCACTGTACCAATTGCATTTTTGTTTGGGTTAGCTTTTAGTTCTAATATTTCTGATTCAAGTAATACTTTTTCAAGTAATTCTTCTACACCTTGTCCTGATTTTGCTGAGATTTCTTGGGTTTGGTATTTTCCACCCCATTCTTCTACCAGAATATTCATAGCAGAAAGTTGTTCTCTTAGTTTATCAGGGTTAGCTCCTTCTTTATCAATTTTATTGAAAGCAAATACCATTGGTACACCCGCTGCTTGAGCGTGGTTTATTGCTTCTTTAGTTTGTGGCATCACGTCATCATCTGCTGCAATAATGATAATTGCAATATCTGTTACTTGAGCACCACGTGCACGCATTGCCGTAAAGGCTTCGTGACCTGGAGTATCTAAGAATGTAATTTTTCTTCCACTTTCACCAGTTACACTATATGCACCAATGTGCTGTGTAATTCCACCGGCTTCACCTTTAGTTACATTGGCAGATCTAATAAAATCCAGTAAAGATGTTTTACCGTGATCTACGTGACCCATTACCGTAACAATAGGTGATCTTTCAACTAAATCTTCTGGTTTGTCTTCTTCTTCTACAATTGCTTCTGTTACGTCTGCACTTACAAAGTCAACATCAAATCCGTATTCTTCAGCAACCATTGCTAATGTCTCAGCGTCAAGTCTTTGGTTGATAGATGCAAAAATTCCAATAGACATTAAAGTTCCGATAATAGCAGTTGGTGACTGTCCCATCATGGTTGCCAATTCAGAAACTGTTACGAACTCAGTAAGTTTAAGTGTACTTTGTTCCATTTCAGCCTGCATCGCTTCTGCTTCACGCTGATTTGCTCTATTTTGACGTTTATCCTTACGGTTTTTAACACCTTTATTTTTAGACTTATTGCTTAATCTAGCAAGTGTCTCTTGAATTTCTTTTTTGATTGATTCTTCAGAAATCTCAGGTTTTGGTGCACCTTTTTTAGCTTTCTTAAAATCTTGAGTAGCTTTTTTACCTACTTCATTAACGTTAACTTTCTTGATTCGTTTACGTTTTTTTCTTTCAGCTTGTTCTTCTCTTTCTGCTTTCTTTTTCTCTTTTGCTTTATCAACAGGGAGTTCAATTGTTCTAAGGACAGTTACCCCTGTTAGTTTCTCAGCTTTAGCTTTTATTGTTTCAACTTCTACCGGAGCAGTTGCCTCTTCTTTTTTGGCTTTAATTTTAGCTTCTTCAGCTAATTTTTCAGCTTTTTCTTTTTCAGCTTTTTCTTTAGCAGCAGTATCTGCAGCTTCTTTGGCTTTTTTCTCTTCTTCTTTAGCTTTTGCAGCGTCTTCTTTAGCTGTAGATTTTTTCTTTCTACTTTTTTCTTTGCTAAGGTCAATTTTACCAACCACAGATGGACCGGTAAGTTTACTTGCTTTAGCTTTTATAGTGCCTTCAGTTTTTACCTCCTCATTCTCTACAACTTCTTTTTCAACTATAGGCGTTTCTTTCTCCTTGATTTCTTCCACCTTTACCTCAACTGGGGCTTCTTCTTTAGGAGTTTCTTTTTCGACTTCCTTAGGAGTTTCAACAACAACTTCTACTACTTCTTCAACTTTCTCCTCAATGACAGTTTCCGCAGCTTCCTCTTTCTTCTCTTTTTTCTCGCTTCTAACCTCGTCAATTTTTTCTTTGACAGATTTTTCGCTAGAAAATTCATCTAATAAAAGGTCATACATCTCCGGCTCAATCTTAGTGTTTGGGCTAGATCCTATCTCCTGACCTTTTGAATTCAAGAAATCAACGATGGTTGAGGTGCCAACGTTAAACTCTCTCGCTACTTTACTTAATCTTCTTACTATAGACATTAATTGTTTTTTATAATTTGCAATAATACGAAATCCCTTTGTCATAGGGAAGTCTCTTCTAAAAAAGATATTTACTTTTTAAAGTAAATACCAACAATAAGTTACACAAAATGGAGCCTTTGCAAAGAGACTCCATTTCATGTAAAATTCAAATGTTATTCGAATTCAGCTCTTAATACCCTGTAAATCTCAGCAATTGTCTCTTCTTCAAGGTCTGTTCTCTTAACTAATTCTTCTGGAGTTAACTCTAATACAGATTTTGCAGTGTCACAACCTACTGATTTTAATTCGTCAATGATCCAGTCATCAATTTCATCTGTAAATTCATCTAAATCTACATCGTCAATGTCTTCTGCTCCTTCACGGTATACATCTATTTCATATCCACACAATTTGGAAGCTAATTTGATATTGTGTCCACCTTTACCTATGGCCAAAGAAACTTGATCTGGTTTAAGATAAACATTTACTCTTCCTTCTTCTTCAAAAAGTTCCATAGAAACAACTTTTGCTGGGCTCAATGCTCTTTGGATTAACAGTTGATTATTGGAAGTCCAATTGATCACATCAATATTCTCATTTCTCAACTCTCTTACAATACCGTGAATTCTAGAACCTTTCATTCCTACACAAGCACCCACTGGGTCAATTCTGTCATCGTATGATTCAACAGCAACTTTAGCTCTTTCACCTGGTTCTCTAACAATTTTCTTAATAATAATTAAACCATCAAACACCTCTGGTACTTCTAATTCAAACAATCTTTCTAAGAAGGCTGGGTTTGTTCTAGAAAGTACAATAACTGGAGAGCCGTTTTTAACAACAACATCAGCAACAACCGCTCTTATTGTATCTCCTTTTTTGAAGAAATCTGACGGTATTTGCTCGTGCTTTGGTAGTACCAATTCATTTCCTTCATCATCCAGTACAAGAATCTCTCTTTTCCAGATTTGGTATACTTCTCCAGTGATGATATCTCCAATTCTATCTTTGTAAATAGCAACAATGTTTTCTTTCTCTAATTCAAGTAGTTTAGCCGCTAGATTTTGTCTCAACGAAAGGATGTTTCTTCTTCCGAAGTTTTCCATTTTTATTTCCTCAGACACCTCTTCTCCAATTTCAAAATCTGGCTCTATTTTGATGGCTTTGCTATATTCTATCTCGAGCGCTTCGTCTTCTACTTCACCATCTTTTACAATGGTTCTGTTTAACCAGATTTCCAAATCTCCTTTGTCAGGGTTGATAATAATATCAACATTTTCATCTGTTCCGTAACGCTTTTTTAGCGTAGCTCTAAACACATCTTCAAGGATACTCATCATGGTAACTCTGTCGATGTTTCTCATTTCCTTAAACTCGGAAAACGATTCGATTAGTTCTATTGCATTCATTATTGTTATTTTGGTTTAACTAAAAATTATATAATTATTTCGTGTTTTTCCCGAAGGTAATCACCCGTTTTACTTCTTTTATATCATCCCATAATAGGACGTTTTCTTTTTTGACAAGTACTTTCTTTTTCTTTCCTTCCAATTTTTCTTTGTGCTCAGATTCAATAACAATGTGGTCTTCATTATGTGAAATCAAAATTCCTTCTACACTTCCATGATCAAGTATTGCTCGGACTAAGTTTCCAGTATTTTTATCAAATTGCTCTTTAACTCGCAATGGCTTGTCCATGCCAGCAGAAGATACAGAAAGAGAAAAATCTTGTACTTCCCTGTCTAAATTGTGCTCTATGTTTCTACTTATACTTACGCATTCGTTAATAGCAACACCACTTCCCATTTTGTCAAGTTCTACAACAATGTCATTGGCTGGTGAAATTGTAATTTCTACGATGAAGATTCCGCAATCTAATTCATCAATTCGCTCTTGAGCTAGTGCTCTTATTGTTTCTTTTTTTATCATTTCTTTGGTACAAAAAGAGGGGACTTGCGTCCCCTCTTAAAAATTGTTATCCGTATGTTAGATATCACAAATTTACGAAAATATTTTTAATATGCAAATTATGATTTATTTACCATCAATGTGATCGCGATAAACAATGCGATTATCTTGTATGACAAAAAGTAGTAATTCATCTGAATAACTTATATAAAGTGTATGTTTTGTTGAATTGATATTATCGGATTGTATCAACTTTCCTTTTAGATCATATAGTTCATATTTTAGTTTTTGCGAAATTTCATTTGTTGTGATGCAATAGTTTTCTCCTTCTTTTTGAAAATTTATTTCTAATGATTTATACTCTGATTTTGAATTGTTTAAGTTGGGTATTGTACTTGGTTGCCCCGTGATTCCTAGTTTTTTCATTTTGAAAAGTACAATTCTATTTTCTTCATTTAAAATAGGGTGGTGTAGTGTTTTTACAAAGCCACCATCAATTGCAGTGTCTAATAATTTAAAATTAAATGCACCATAAAATTCGGTTTTATATTTACCTAGATCAAGGTCGTAGATGTTAAGTTTTTGATTTGCTTTATACGCTAAATTTTCTGCTTTGCTATAAGGCGTTTGACCATAATTTAGTTGATTGTTATACTGATCCCATTCTAAGTCATCACATGGCATGTTTAAATAGGACGAGGCGCATGGAAGTGTATCTTTCCAGTGATTTTCTTCAGGTAGTTTTTTCCCATTGGCATCATAGCCATCATCCCAAAAAGTGTCACGCATAGAATATTCATTAAAGGTTAAATTCTGGATGGCACCTACTACTTCGGGGTTTCGTTGAGAAGATTTAAGGTAGTAGAATATTGCTTTGTCATCTTTGCGTTTCATTTTATTTAAACTCTTGTGAGTGTATTTTGAGTTGAAGTTCGGTACAATGGGTTGAAAGTCCTTTCCATCTAAGTCTATTTCATTCATAAATGAGGAGAGTTGATGGTATTGGTTATATAATTCAGGTTTGTCGTCCCACATGAGTATGCCGGCAAAACCTGCCATGGATAAAATTGCAGCATTGTCATATCCATCAAATATTTGGGGTGCGCAAACAGCGTAATTTTCTTGTGAGCCAGTTTCTCCAATAATAATCGGTTTATTTAAATTGTAGTACCATCTATTGTATGCTTTTCCAATCTTATTTTTGTTGAATTTGAATGAAAGTCCTACTTGCTTGTTGGGACTTGGGCCTGTATAGAAGTTAAAACTTGCTACATCTACATTGTCCAAACTATATGACAAGTCTCCATCGGAAGTGCCACCTGAGCATATGTTGTTTTGCGTGCATACTTCATAGCCATTGCCATAATTTACTGCGGTAAGTTGGTCTGCTTTAAGAGAGTCCTTAATGTAATCGCATACAAATTTATGCCATGTTTCGGCAGAGTTTCTACCAGAAATTTCTTCGTATTCTTTGCCATTCATTTCATTGACAACTTCAATCATGGTGAGATTGGTTGAATATCCATACCTAGAAACAAAATACCTCAATTTTTGAGCGTAGAATTTTTTTACACCTGGATGTCTTCTAAACTCATCTATAGTTTTCAGGTTAAATTTGGTTTTATAATCATAAAAATTTTCGTCACGTGGAGCAACTTGATTATCTGGATGGTCGTACCAATCCCAGATAGCACCTCCGTAAACGTTGGGGTTTGCTAATTCTGCTCCCCAACTAAGGTCAAAATTGACATATATGCCTTTCTCATGGCAAAGTTCAAAAAATCTATCCATTTCCCAGGCGATGTTCTGCCTTTTATAGTAGTTTCCTACTTTTTCATATTCAAAATCCCAACTCCATGGAACCATCATTGTTCTGATGAAGTTAATATGATTGGATAATGTGTCTAAGTACTTATAGAAATTTATGTAGGCATCTGGTGGCATCATTTTAACAGGGCAATAGAAATCGGTTTCTATCATAGGTTGACATAAGTTTTGAGAGACACCTTGTTTGTTTATACATTGACCAGATTTACTAGGCCATTGAACATTTTGTCCGATAAAATAAAATGTTTCACCTCCTAATGTGAAGTAACGATTGTTTTTACCCACTTTTATAAATCCTTTATTTTCTGAATTTACTACTTTCAGTTTAAACGGTGCGAAAGAGATGTTTTGCTCTTTTGTTTGAGCAGTAATTTTACACGTGTATTCTCCTAATTTAGGAAGGGATGCTCTGATTCTGAAATTGAAATTTGCATCTTCTCTTTGATATGTTTCGCCTATGGGATCCCAAGTTCTTGCGTAAATAACTTTGCTACTTAGATTTCTTTCAAATTCTTTATAGAAGAAGCCGTCTACTGTTTTTATAAATTCTCCATTAAGGAAAAAATCTGCCGTTACTTTTATCTCCCACTCTAAGAATGGATTGATGGACTTTGAACGATTAATATCGTTAATAAAGTTATCAATTCGATATTGAATATCATCAGGCAGTGCAATCCCAATTTCAAGTTTTTCATATTGACCAACTTCGAATGGGGTGTCTGATGGTTCAAACCAAGCTAGTTTATTGTCTTCTTGAAAAGGATAAGGGTTTAAATTCTGTCCTAAAATGGAATAGAATATTACAACTAACAGAACGGTCAAGATACTTTTCATGAAAATATAACTTATTTATTGATAATGAATTAGTCAAATATACTAAAATAGACCTAAATAAATTTAGCAAAAAAAATAGTTTCAAGTTTTATTTGTTGCTGATTTCAGTTGGTTTTATTGATGTTAATCAGTTTTTTAGTTCTGAGACAATGTTTTGTATAGTACTTTGTTTTGCATAGTACTATATTTATTGTATATATTTGTGCAGAATAGTTCTTAGAGAATTAAGAAAATTGATTGTATGAAGATTGAAAATACAAAAGCACAGATGCGAAAGGGGATACTTGAATATTGTATTCTATCTATATTAAATCAAGGAGAGGCGTATCCATCTGAAATAATTGAGCAATTAAAAGATGCTAAATTAATTGTAGTAGAAGGAACTTTGTATCCGCTACTTACAAGGTTAAAAAATGCCGACATCTTATCATATAGATGGGAAGAATCAACTTCTGGTCCGCCAAGGAAATATTATGAATTGACGGATAAAGGTAAAGATTTCCTATTGGAATTGGAAAACACCTGGAATGAACTAAGTGTAGCCGTAAATAAAATCAGTAAGAAGAAATAATATATCAATATGAAAAAGACAGTAAACGTAAACATCTCAGGGATTGTATTCCATATTGAAGAAGAGGCATACGATATTTTGCAAAAATACCTTCAGGCAATTGAAAAAAACTTTAAGGATGAGGAAGAGAGACGAGAAATAATGCGAGATATAGAAGCAAGAATTGCGGAATTGTTTCAAGGAAAGAATACGCTTTCCAAAGAAGTTATTACAGATTTTGATGTCCAGGATGTCATTAAAGTGATGGGACAACCAGAAGATTATATCAGTGAAGAATATGATGAAGGAAGTCATGCTAGCACTGAGGATTCGAAAGAATTTGAGTCTATGGATTCAAGTAAGAGGTTATATCGTGATAAGGATAACGCTCAAATAGCAGGTGTTTGTAGTGGCTTAGCAGCGTATATTGGGATAGATCCGGTAGTTGTAAGAATTATTTTTGTGATAATGATGTTGTTGGGATTGTCAGGAGGAATAGTTTATTTGATATTAATGTTTGTGATTCCTGAAGCAAAAACAAGTAACGATAAATTAAAGATGCATGGCAAACCTATAAATGTTAACTCTATTAAGGAGACTGCAAAGGATTTGAGGGATGGTTTAAAGAATGGAAATCATAAGAAACATTTTGGTAGTACAATTTCAAATGCTGTGGAAAAAGGGGTAGAATCATCTTCTCGATTTATAAAAGGTTTTGCGCGAGTAATAGGTTTTTGTTTTCTTTTGGGAGGCGTTTTTTCGTTACTAATTTTAGTAGGTGTTTTTATAGGAGATGGTGGGTTAATTCCATTTTGGGGTGAAAGACAGAGTATAACTTTAAGCGAAGGAATGAACATTCTGTATGCATCTTCATTTCAGAGTTCATTAACTTTTGGATCTATTGTTTTGGTTTTGTTTATACCAATTTTTGGTATGATGTACACAGGAATTCGATTGTTGTTTGATCTTAAACCAGGATTGAAATATTTTAGAATTTCATTGACTGTACTATGGGTTGTGAGTCTGGGTGTTTTGAGTTTTACGAGTGTTTTACTAGGTATTGAGTTTAGAGATGAAGCTAGTATTACAGACTATATAGAAATTAACCCTGAAACAGAAGTGTTAAAAATAGAAGTGGCAGATGATGATATATTTTCTAATAATATTAACAGAGCGCATAATTCTGATTTATCCAACATGATTGACGTTGGTGAGCAACAAATTTATTTGGGGTATCCAAAACTAATTATTGTAGAATCCAATAAAGATTCGACCTACAAAGTAGAAGTTCATAGGAGCAGTAGAGGTATCAATGAAAAGGAGGCCATTATGAATTCAGAATTGATGAAATATGAATGTTCTTTTGATAATGGTATTTTGAATTTAGCGCCATATATGTCTATGAGTATAGGAGAGAAGTTTCGAGGGCAAGAGTTAGAAGTTTTGGTTCGTGTTCCAGAAGGGAAGTCAGTGCTGTTAGGAGAAAACATTGAGCGAGTATTACAACCTATTTCTGCAAAAAACAGTAACAAACAAAAAAGACAATTGTATTCAAATACTGCTTGGAAAAATGATCACAATAAAATGATATTTGTAGATAATTAAAGCATTTTATTTAGTCTTAAACTGAGTGCCAAATCTAATATTGAACGAATTAAATTTTTACATTTTGTTATAGGGTGACAAATCGTTTAACTATTTTTTGTTGATTGATATTCACTGTAAAATAGTATACTCCTGGAGGAAAATTTACTTGAAGTTGCTCATGATTTTGAAATGTACCACTTCTTATCATTTGGCCACTTAGGTTGAATATTTGATAATCTAAGTTTGTTTCTGGGAAATCAAAATCAACCCAAACGATTTTATCGGTGGTAGGATTAGGGTAAATTCTTATTTGATTGTTCAAATCTATTGTTTCAACTGTACTACTTATGGTGTCGATGATTTCACAATCATAATCTTCAGGATCGAAACTAATCCCAAATTGACTATCGATATGTTGTATTACGTGATTTTTACGTCCATTGGCAAATGTTATCAATCCATTTACTCCTGATGTCCATGTACTATATGAACTTGGTCTGTGCCATCTGTCTATGTGCTCTTGCATGCCAGATACATACAATCCTTTCATGTAGTTAATTTTAGCAACTACTGTGTCAGCACTAAAAGTTGTCTTCATTAAACAAGCCATTCTATTCAGGAATTGATCTTCAAAGTCTTGTGATTCAAAGAGTTTTCTTAGTAAAAATGTAGCATATGGTGCATTTTGTGCTGAACCTGTTGCTGATAAAGCTCTGCTTAATTGGTTATAACTTACACCTAAGTATTGCCATCCTCCATCAAGATCATACAGCATTTGTCTCCAAGTGCCGAATGTCCCTTCATTCCAGAGTTTATTATTGTTGGTTGGCCAATCTTTGTTGTTGAAGTAAATTTCAGTACAATAATAGTCAATGATACTTTTTATATCTAACACACTTTCAATGTATTGATAGTTGGAAGGAATAGTTAGGTCATTGTTATTTAAGAAATCATAAAGTTGAATGTGACCAAGGTTGGATCCTTCTACGACACCCCAGTCAGCAGGTAATGAGGGTTGGTTTCCAGATCCATGCAAAACAATGTTTACAGAATCTTCTGGAATATCGAAATTTTCATTAATATACTTTTCATCAAAATATTCTCTAATGCTTTGTACGCCCCAGTATTCGCCATTAATAAAAACAACAACAGGTTTGGAGTGCTGCACTTCAAAATTAAGATCTCTACATATGTATGCAGTAACTTCATCCTTAATGACTGAGTGATTCCAACAAGTCATACTATTTCTAATTACGATTTTATCAAACACTCTTTTATCTTCTCCAAGGTGTTCGAAGAATGGATAGTTCAATTTGGGAGCACCATTATCACCTTCTGTATATACTCGTATAGATTTTTGCGGTAAATTACGACCTTTACCTCCATGTGTTCTAATTGCAATTTCTTGATTAAACCGGAGGTTGCCATCACTATTAAAATATTGTAGGTTTGCGTTTCGTTCCCATTGTTCACCTTTTTGGAAATAATTTCCAGTCCAAGTACTGTTGGAGGAATTGTAGTTAACGCCAGGTACATATATACCAGAATCTAAATCAAACAAATTATATGGTTCGGTTACAATGGATACTATATCAAATTGGTTGTATCTCGCGTTTAAATTGGAATCAATAAAAATGACTTTTGTGTAAATATTGGATGTTCTGTTACCCTGATTAAAAGTTGCTGCTTTGATTATATGAGCTTTGTAGTTATTGCTATCTGGAGTCACCCAATAAGGACTAGTGTTAATGTTGGAATATACATTAGGAACAGTGTCTAGATGTCCTAATAATAATGAATTAGAAAAACTTGTAGATACTGAGTTTGGGTCAGACCCATCTGTGGAGAATTTTATTTCATCACCATTTGTAGCGGTTAAGTCAAGATTTATTGGTGTTGGGTAAAACCCTGATTCATGAGAAAAAATCACGCCATTTGTAGTACTGTTAGATTGGTTAGGACTGGCTGAGTATAGTCTTTCCCACATGACTCCTCCATCATCTAATCGTCCAAAAGAAATATCTTCAGCTAAAGGAGTCGGGTTTACAAAATCAATCAAATTTCCGGAAGGCTCGGTAAGGAGTAAGGGTTCTCCTGATGATGAAATTTTGAAGTTTGTGTGAAGATAGGTGGCTCCTTGTTGGTTTTTATCAGATGCTAAAACTACTATAAAACCACCTGCTGGAATGGAATATGACGGGAAAGTCCATTTAAAAGGTATGTTAGAATCATCGGATAAACCGTATCCATTTAAATTGATAGCGTTTGCGCTGGTGTTGTGTAGTTCAATCCAGTCTGGGTAGTCTCCGTCTTCATCAACAAGTGTGTTTACATTATCTGACATGAATTCGTTAATAACGATGTCTGATTGTGCCATTAATCCAAA
>JBFHGR010000088.1:0-15201 GCA_041583015.1 Parvicella sp.
ACTGTTGCTGCAGGTTGACTAAAGTCAATACCATTATAATAAGCAGGAATTTGCCCAAATGCCGTTGCAAATACAAGGCACGAAATAAAAATTGTAAAAATATGTTTCATAAAAAATCATGATTAAAAACAAAAATTTCACCCGCTTTAATGGGGGTGAAATTTAACAATTGTTGTAATAATTAAAGTACTAATTTACAAAGTTTAATGTTAACTCTTATAACTTTGAAGAAAATTCGACAAAAGCAATGATAAAAACGATTCCTTTTCTATTAGCAGCTATATATCTTATTAGTAGTTGTGGAAATAACAAATCTGAAGAGATTAAAGATGATGCGTTAATGGGAGAATTTGACAGTATTATGGTGGCGCAAGAAAAAGGCCCTAATGTAAAGTACTACTACGAAAACATGGTACAACATATTACATTCCCTAGTAAAGACAGCCTAACTATTTATGCCGATATATACGAAACAAAGGCTGGACCTGTTAAACTTTTGCTTTGTCATCAAGCGGGGTATAGCAAAGGAGCTTATATAAATACCGGTATACTTCTAAGTCAGTTGGGGTATAACGCAATGGCTATTGACCAAAGATCTGGGGAAAAAGCCAACAATATAGACAACCAAACTTATTTTGAAGCAGTAGCAAATGAATTCAGCACAAATTATATTGATGCAAAACAAGATATTGAAGCTGCCATCGATTTTTTATATGATTATAATGATAGTATCCCTATTATTTTAGTGGGAAGTAGTTACTCTGCATCTTTATGTTTGATTATTGGAAATCACAATCCCAAGGTAAAGGCTATTGCTGCTTTTAGCCCGGGCGAATATTTAGAGGATATTTCAGTATCACAAGAATTAGATAGTTTAGACAAGCCAATTTTCGTCACCTCATCAAAATTAGAGATATCGCAAACCAATCAATTAATTGCCAACGTGGATAGTTCTTTGGTTACTCAATTCAAACCTGAAGTAGAAGGAGTTCATGGAGCACGTGCATTATGGAAAGAAACCGAAGGCCACAAAGAGTATTGGAAAGCCTTTTTGACATTCCTTAAAAAGAATGCTTAATCTTCTAAGCTAAATCCTACTCCGTGTATATTTTTAATAGCAATCCCTTCGTCTTCCTTTAAATATTTTCTAAGTTTGGTTATAAACACATCCAAACTTCTTCCGTTAAAGTAAGAATCATCACCCCACACCATGTTGAGAATCAATTCTCGTTCCACAACTTTACCTTTTTGCTCGCTTAATATTTTGAGGATATCTGCTTCTTTCTTGGTTAGTTTTTTATGATTATCACCCAACATCAAAGTATAATTATTTACGTCAAATTTGTACTTACCAATCTGATGCACATCCATAGAAGTTTGATAGTCTCCCATTCTTTTTAAAATTGCTTCAATTCTAAGCAGCAATTCATCCATACTAAACGGTTTTGTGATATAATCATCTGCCCCGAGTTTAAAGCCTTTAATTTTATCTTCTGTTTGCGATTTAGCTGTTAAGAAAATAATTGGAACAGTTGCATTCATTTTACGCACATCCTCTGCCAAACTGAAACCATCCTTTTTAGGCAACATAACATCAAAAAGACAAAGATCAAAAACCTCACCTGCAAAGGCATTCAAGCCTTCCTTTCCGTCTTGACTAAGATGAACTTTAAATCCTGCATGTTTAAGATTATCTTGGATTACAAAACCCAAATTTAAATCATCTTCTACCAACAATATTTTAATTTCCTTATCCATAACTTACTTTAATTAAACGGAATAAAAACTTTAAACTCACTACCTTTTCCAACTTCACTTTTTACCGATATTTTCCCATTGTGGGCATTAACAATTTCACTCACATAAAATAACCCTAATCCAAAACCTTTCACATCATGTACACTTCCAGTAGGCACTCTATAAAACTTATCAAAAATTTGTTTCAACTGTTCAGGGCTCATGCCCTTACCTAAATCCTTAACGATCAAGTTAACTCCCTTTTCATCAGAAAAAGTACTCACTTCAATCTGTGGCACATCTTTACAATACTTTGTAGCATTATCTAGCAAGTTATATACAACATTTGTAATGTGAACTTTATCTCCATAAAATTTTGTCTTTTCTGCAGAAGACTGATAATGTATGTATCCATTTTTCTGATTAACTATCAAATTAAACGTGGCAAGACACTTCTCTATAATATCGTTTAAATCTAACTGCTCTTTTTTTAGTTCTATTTTGCCATTTTCAAGCTTTGCCAATTGTAAAACCCTTTCCACTTGTGACTCCAATCTTGCATTTTCGGTATGAATAATATTAGCATATCTAGTTATACGCTCTACATCTGTAAAATCTTTCATTTGGCGCAGGACATCACTACTCAATGCAATAGTACTAATTGGTGTCTTCAACTCATGCGTCATGTTATTAATAAAATCTGTCTTCACTTCAGACAATCGCTTCTGCTTTAAAATAGTAAAGATGGAGATTGAGAAAACTAACAACACTATCGCTAAAAGTATGGAAGACCAAAATAACTCATTAGAAATAATGTCTTTTTCATCTACTTCAACATCCTTTTTGTTTGGAAAATAGACTCCAAAATAATGACCATCATGATCCCATTTTTTTTGAGTAGAAGTCTGTGCTTCAGAAACTTGCCCCTTACTTAAATCTACGTATTTATCAAAGATAATACTATCCGTAAAGCAGTCGTATATGCCATATTCAAAAGGTTCAACAATATGATACTCTTCAAACTCTTCTACCAAAAGATTCTGTAATACCTTGGGATTTAAAGTGTCATAAAAACTTACCACAAAGTAGTTCTTGGTAATTTGCTGCACAGGCTCAAGATACAACCCTTTAACATCAACATTTAAAGAAAGCAACCTATCTCTCACACCTACCAAAGCTAAAGTAACCTGATTGATAAATTGTTGCTTCTCAATCTTTGCATTCTCTTTTTGAATTTCAATGGTTTTATCCTGAATGGATAAGGTGTTTTGTACACGAACATATTGATTCACTATCACCCCTATCACGGCAGCAACAGATAATAAAATAATGATACGGATAGTTCTATTCTTCATTTAAGGGAATTTGCCACATGTTAAAAGTAACAAGCATTTTCTAAATTGGAAACAAAATAACAATAGATTAACAATTTCAGAAAGGGGAAGGGCTATCGACAATTGATTTAATAGCAAACGACTTAACAAAAAAAGAAGGAGATGACACTAGATGTTAGACATAGCGATTGACTATTGGATACTTGATTTTTCAAGAAATTGAAAAATGCAACTGGCCGTAGTAACCTCAACATTGAACTTTAAACCATTTTGAAAAATTAACATATTGCAAGTCTCATCAACAAAATTTCTATGTAACTTTGGGTACACATTAATTAAACATATAATGAAAAAACTATTTATCCTTGGAGGAATGATGTTGGCAATGTCTGCTACAATCTCCGCTCAAACAACTGCAACAACTACAACGACCAAAACTACTGCTAAAACAGAAAAGAAAAGTTGTTCTAAAAATGCAACTTCTGCAGATGGTAAAAAAGCTTGTTGTAAAAAGAAGTCTTGCGCTAAAAAACAAGCGGCAATGAAAGAAGAAGACAAATAGGATTTCTTAAAAACTTATTGAAAAGCAATTATCTCATTGAGGTAGTTGCTTTTTTTTGCACCTACGGCAAAGGAACAAATGCTGTTTCTCCTGGAATTTTGGGAAACTTTTGATTTTTCCAATCTTCTTTAGCTTTTTCTAATTTGCCTTTATCCGAACTTACAAAGTTCCAATACATAAATCTTTCTTCAGGAAAGGGTTCTCCTCCAAAAATATAAATGACTGAACCTTTCTCCATTGTAAAATTGCACAATGAATTTTCATTTGCCACTAATAATTGTTTAGGCCCAAACTCATTCCCTTCCGAATGAACAACTCCTTTTAAAATATACAATGCGCTTTCTCCAAACAAATAATCACCCAAATTAACTTCTTTGGGTTCATCACTTTTTATCTCAAGAAAATATAACTCACTATAAACAGGCACAGGAGACTTCACTCCATTTAATTCACCTGCTATGACTTTGATCTTTACATCATTTATAACCGCAAAAGGAATATCTGATTCTTCCACATGGGTAAATGATGGGTCACTATCTTCCATTTCTTTAGGCATAGCCACCCAAATCTGAAGCCCGTGAAGGTTTTTATCTACTTTTCTAAGATGATCTGGAGTTCTTTCAGAATGAACAACTCCTTTGCCTGCAGACATCCAATTAACTGCACCGGGAGTGATTTCTATTTCAGACCCTATGCTATCTCTATGCATGATAGCACCTTCAAAAAGATAAGTAAGTGTAGACAAGCCTATATGAGGATGTGGCGGGACATCTAAATTCTCAGCATCTTTTAGTTCTATAGGGCCCATATGGTCAATAAAAACAAAAGGACCCACTGCTCTTTTTTGTCTAAAAGGTAATAATCTCCCTACCATGAAACTACCAATAGTAGCTGCTCGTTCTTCAATTATTAACTTGATATTAGACATTTAGCAAAAATGATTTGAGTTACTTTTCAAATTTTCCTGTCTTAGGAATTACTCCCATTTTTTCTCCAAAGAAATCTGCAAAATCTCGCAAAGCATCTGCCATACCATCTTCATCTGTACTTTTTTCTAAAGAATCTGCCATGGTTATGAAAGTCTGAAAGTAGAATTTTTTCATTTCATCCACCGTCATTTCTTTGGTCCACAAATCCATTCGCATAGCATTTGCTGCTTTTTTATCCCAAATAGATAGCATAAAAGACTTTGCTTCATGCATACCTTCTCCAGCATCTGCTGCTTCCCAATAAATTTTCTCTGGAATTTTATTCTCATCCAGTTTCAAACTTAACTTTATCTCTTCCATTTTATATTCCTTATTTAAAGTCCAACTGACTTAACTTTATTAATCTCTATCTCCTTGTGAGTATGATTTCAAAATAACCTTTGGACTTGTTTGTTTCAACAAATCCAATACACTTACTTCATTTTGCTCTACATAGTCTCTTACTATTTGCCACCCTAGCCACACACCAACTTTACTTGGCGATTCGTGCGGCATACCTTTAGTAAAAGGTCCATCTGATACATATTGCAAAATTACACCTTTATCCTTGGCATACAGTACTTGTTCGTCAATAATAGATTTCCAAATATTCTGTTCTTGTTCCCTGCACCATTCCATTTGTTCTTTACTACAACCAAACTTAATATAATCCTCTTCCAAAGGCATCATTGCATCTAGCAGGTACATCACCTTGCCTAGTGTAACTATAGTACCTAAAAAATCATCTCCATCTTTTATTTCTTTGGCAAATCTATTCATCAACCAACCTTTCATAGCATCAGCTACAAGATACTTTTCATCCATTTTATCCTTAAGATACTGTGGGAAAAACTGAATTGGAAGACTCTTTACTACCTCATGATCACTTCCCAGGTACATATCCAATCCAATAGCCAGATTATTTTCATAAGGAAACACATTGGCATTGAAGTTACTATAAAAAGTAATGATGCGAGGTAAAGTACTATCAGGAAAATAATGTTGGTAATACTTAAAGCTTTCCTCTATTTGGTGGTGATATGCATCAAAATTGCTAAACTTTGATTCTATATGCCCATAAATCTCCAACATATCTGGATGTTCGCAAAAATTCTTCAAGTAAGCGGCTGCTTTTGGATCTTGAGGAGAGCCTTCGCCAATCATTTTTACCATGAATGCTTCATACAGCATACCATATTTTTGTAGCAAGATTTTATTTCTTTCAATGGTAGAAGGTATATTATTACTAAATACATCCTGCTCCATTCTATCCAATTCTAGACTAACTTCTTCTTCAGATACATCTATATCTAATGGATTAGATTCGCAAGAAATGAGAACTACAGATAACCATAGACCGCATAAAATCGTTAGTTTATACCATGGAATGTTTAATTTCGTCATATAGAATTTTAAAAATGTAAATTTATCATAAATTTGCAACCTAAATAAGAGAAATTAATAACTATCTCTCTTAAATAAATTGAAGAAAATGAAAAAAATACTTTTACTAGCAACAGTTTTATTTGGTTTAAACACTATAACTAATGCGCAAGTTAGTGTTACAGAAGATAATGACGTAAAAAACTTTAGATTTGGGTTATTAGGAGGTCTATCTATGGATTGGTTAAATGTAGATAATGACAAAAAGTTTGAAAAAGGCGGTATGGGACTTGGTAATCATTGGGGATTACAATTAGAATTTAAGTTAAATAACACACTGAGTATTATTAGTGGGCTATCACTAACCTCTAACAATCTTAAATTAAATTACAATACTGCTTCTTCTGCTGATACTGTTTTATATATTTTGGATAAAGATGAAGCATTCGTTGATTTCCCAAGCGACTCTGCAGAGATTTCTAGCACTATGATGGGAGCAACTAATAATGTTTATTGGCTTCAAAACAGAAAAATCAAAGCAAATTATGTCAACATTCCAATTGCATTGAAAATGAAAACCAAAGAAATAGGCTACATCACTTATTTTGGACAATTTGGAGCAAATATCGGAATTAAAACAGGTGCAAAGACCGATGATATTGTTCAAAAAGCCGTTATTGACACAACTGGAGCATACACCTTTAATTCAGAAACTATAGAATTGTCAAAGTTGGATGTTTCTAAAGCTGTTCAACCAGTAAGAGTAGGATTGAAAATTGGATTTGGTGCAGAATACAACATAAGTGGAACAACTTCTATTTATGCTGAATTAAACTACAACCATTACTTTACAAATGCACTTAGAAAAGAAAGCAATGAGACTTATTTAAATAAGTATGATTATGCTGACGAAAGATTTGAAAATGTTGGAGCAAAAGTAATTCCAGGTTCAGTTTCATTAACAGTAGGAATTCTATTCTAATAAAATAAAAAATTATAACTTTAATCCTGCTTTGTACACATTACGAAGCAGGATTTTTTTTACACAATTATGAAAACAAAAGAAGTAATAGACTATATTGTTAATTGGCTAGACCAATATGCTACTAACGCAAATATTGAAGGTTTTGTAGTGGGAATATCAGGAGGAATAGATAGCGCAGTCACTTCAACGCTTTGTGCCATGACAGGCAAAAAGGTATTAGCACTCAACATGCCTATTCTGCAACCCCCTTCGCAATATGACAGGAGTAATGAGCACATCAATTGGTTACAAACTAATTACCCTCAGACCACAGGTGTTTTGCAAGATTTGACGCCTTCATTTCAAAAAATAACAGAGGATTTTCCCGAAGAAATTCAAGACCATTTAACAATGGCTAATGTAAGAGCTAGACTGAGAATGACTACGCTATATGCTTATGCAGGACATCACGGATATTTGGTTGCAGGCACAGGCAATAAAGTAGAGGATTTTGGGGTAGGTTTTTTCACTAAATATGGTGATGGAGGAGTTGATATTTCACCCATTGCAGACCTTATGAAAACAGAAGTTTTTGCTGTAGCCAAAGAACTTGGAATAGTCAATTCTATCCAACAAGCAAAACCTACAGACGGTTTGTGGGATGATGACAGAAGTGATGAAGACCAAATTGGCGCTTCATATCCAGAACTAGAATGGGCTATGACCTATATAGAAAACAAAGAAGCATACGCTTTATCCGAGCGACAAAGTGAAGTTATGAAAATCTATAAATCTAGAAATAGAGCAAACAAACACAAAATGGAACCAATTCCAGTTTGTACTATACCATTGAACTTAAAATTATTTTAAATCCCTTTTAAGTAATCTTCTAAATACGAAAAGTGGGGCGTCAGCGCTCCGTTTTTCGTCTCGGAAGCCCTTTCTATAATATTGTCCGGATCATTACCCAACAACGGCTCTAAAACATGCTCAATAAACATCTCTCCAAAATCTACAGAAGCATCTTTAGGCAATTCGCAAGGTAAGTTATCTACTGCCATAACGGCAATGACTCCGTCTTTCATAAAATCATCTTCAGACTCTGTAGTTGGATTATATCCATAAATAGGATCTGCAATAGTTGAAGGTCTAATTGTTGATGCTACAGCACAATCAATGTCACAACTCACGTCAGCCACAACTTTAATATTCCAATCCTCATCCTTAGCATCTTCCCTTGTGAAAATGTATGGTGCTTTATTATCCCAATAATGGCATGCTACATACATATCAGCAACCTTTGCATAATCCAAAAATGCAGACTCATAATTCTGAGAAGGATCCGCATAAAATTCTTTCCTTACAAATGGGGAACCATCTTTAGTTCGATTGTAATCATCAACATTTAAAACAGTATAAACAGGTCCGTCAAATGTTTTTTCCAAAAATTCTTTTGGTTCTACCTCTTTAATGTCAGGCATACAAGAAATCGTTTCAATGGCTCCTCCACCAACTCTTCCCTTACCTGTAAGCACCAACTTAAAGTTATTTGGTAACTTAACCTTACTCAATTGCGCTTCCATTTCTTCTCTATCTTCACACTCATGAGCAGGCTTTAAGGTATACGACCCCATCTTTTTACCATAAGTAAGGAAGCCATTATAACACCCTACAATACCCGCATATCTTCCAAAAGCAATCAATCTTTGACCTTTCAAATTGGTGATAACCTCCCAATCAATTAATTGAATGTTTTTATCTATTACAGCCTGAAGCAAATCTCTATTATAAGGCTGCTTTTTAAATGTATGAGAAAAGAAAAAGTATTTTTTATTCGGAATCAATTCATTTTTAGGAACCTCTTTAACACCAAGTAAGACATCACAGTGTTCCACAGAATCAACCACTGCAATTCCTGCACGTTCGTATTCTATATCAGTAAACTTTCTTATTTCACTTTTTTGAACATAAAGTTCCACATCTGGGAAATCATTTAATATCTGTTCACATTGAGATGGAGAAAGAGGAACTCTTTTGTCTGGAGGAGTTTTACCTTCTCTGATAATACCGATTTTCATAAAAAAATATATTGATGTATCCGCAAATATAACAATAGTGATTGAAAATCTCTAGTTAAAACGTCACTTCAATAGTAAAGGGGTTTTTGGCAACAATTTGGATTGTACCCTGTAGTTGATCTGTCAGGGCGGTAATAATTTCATACCCTAGGGATTCTCCATTAAACATATCAAAATCATCATTTACTCCTACGCCATTATCTTTATACAACAATGTGATTACTGCTTCTTTTTTTATCACTTCAATAAAAATTGTAGGCTTTTCATTTGAACCATCAAAAGCATGTTTGGTACTATTGGAAATTAGTTCACTAATAATCAAGCCCAAAGGAACAGCATCATCAATGTTTACTACTATTTCATCAATATTTAGGTTAAATAAAATTTCATTTTTTCCAGATTTGAGTAACAACTTCTGATTCATAACCAAATCATCTATATAACCTTTCAAATCCACTTTATTTAGATGTTCATCCTGATATAATGATTTATGCATTAAAGCAATAGCCTGCACTCTACTTTTGCTATCCTCAATAGCCTGCTTAGCCACTTCATTCTCCATTTTCATGGTTTGCAAATTCAGTAAACTGGCAATTATTTGCAAATTATTTTTCACCCGGTGATGCACTTCCTTAAGTAAAATGTCCTTTTGCGAAAGTGCTTTATCTATAGATTTATTCTTTAACGAAATCAAATCTGATTGCTCTTTGATAAGAGCATTTGCCTTTCGAGACCTTTGATACAGCCAAAACACCAAAATCAATACTGCCAAAAGGAAAACACCCCCAACGGTCAAAAGATTTATAATTCTTTGCGATTGCATTTGAATCGTTTTAGCTTGAACTACTTTTTCATTAGCTGCTTGAAGTTCTTCATATTGCTTTTCGTTTTGGTACTTATTGACAATAGTCTCTACTTCCGTATTGTATTGCGCCTCTTTTAGACTATCATCTAATTCTTCAAACAGATGATAATATTTATAAGCACTGTCGTATTCTCCCTTATCCTCATACAAATTTGTAAATCCTTTGTATGCATATTTAATTTCTTCATAACTCTCAAGTTCGGTACCCAAAAACAAGTTGACATTACAATACTTCAATGCTGAATCATACTTCTTTAACCCAATGTATGCCTCAGAAACATTGTAAGCCAACAAAGACATTCCATATTTATCATTTAATTTAGAATATATTTCAAACCCCTTTATGTATTTTTCTAAAGCTTCCTCGTACTCTGCTTTATTTAGATAAATATTCCCCACATTGGCGTACATACCGGCTTTTGTCTCAATATCACCTGCATTATACTGCTCAGTTATTTCTATTGCTTCTTCAAAATACGCCTGAGCATTATCTAATTCTCCCAAGTAAAATAAGACATTTCCTTTTCCAATTAACGCTCCTACCTTAATAGATTTCTTCCCTAAATCATCTGCTAGATTAATACTTTTATCGTAGTACTTAAGACTCTTTTCAAAGTTAGACTTTAGAGCGTAATTGTGTGCTATTAAAGTATTAGAATGGATGAGACCTTCCTTATTTTTTGTTGCACTGTAGTAATCTAATGATTTTATTGCATACTCAATAGATTCATTGAAATTTCCTTTTGTTTTTTCTAAACTACCTATTGCATAATTTATCTCTCCTAAAAAGAATTGATCATTTAAGTCTGTAGCGATTACAAGTGCTTTATTGTAAAACATACTCGCACTATCAGGATTATTATTCTTGTAGCAATCGGCAGTTTTCTTATATAAGTCAAAAAGTATATTCTCGTCTTTTGCCCCGCCTATTTTATCTAGAAGTTCTTCTATATCGCAACTCTGCGCATACTTTTCTTTCGGCAAGAAAACTAGCCAACCACACAAAACAATATAAACAAAAAACTTCATCAAAGTGAACTCAAAATATTATCAACTAAATATAATACCTAAAAGAAAGCGAATTACACTTTTATGATGGAATTATCTACTATTGGTATAAAAACCTAAAACGTCAAGTCTAATTCAAATGGTTTTCGTGATTTAATTTCTATCTTCCCTTCAATTTGTTCTGTTAATGCGAGAACAATTTCAAAGCCTAAAGAATCGCTATTTTCAATTTTAAAATTATCATTTAGCCCTACTCCATTATCTCCAAAACTAACAACGATAGAATCATTTTGCTGCTTAACCTTAATCGTTATAACAGGATCTTGAGAACTATCTTTAAATGCATGCTTTACACTATTAGAAATCAACTCACTTAATATCAAACCAATTGGGACCGCATCATCAATACTTAACAAAATTGGCTCTACTTCTAGTTGAAAATTAATTTCCTTATTATTCACAACAGAAAATAACTTTTGTTGATTAATTAAATCCAATAAGTAAGTTTCAACATTTACTTTATTGTAATGCTCGTCTTGATACAACCCTTTATGCATTAATGCAATAGCCTGCACTCTATTCCGACTTTCTTTCACGGCCTCTTTGGCCAATTCATTCTCCATCCTATTCATCTGAAGATTTAATAAACTAGCAATAATTTGAAGGTTATTTTTAACCCTGTGATGCACCTCTTTAAGCAGTACTTCTTTTTGCTTCAATGTTTTATCCATAGAAACATTATACTTCTGAATCTCCGAATTTTGTTTTTGAATAACTTTATTAGAATGACTTACCATTCTATACAAATAGAAAATGACAACACTAACAACAAACATAGCAATAGCTCCTATCCATAGATAGATGATTTTGTTGGCATTGCTTTTCATGGTAATCTCATTTTCCACCTCTTTTTCTTTTGCTCTTAGCACTTCTAATTCTGCTATTTTCAATGCCTTTTGACTTTGCTCATATTCATATTTCTTTTGCATTTCTACAACAGACTTATCGTATTTATTTTTCTGAATTGAATCCTTATAAGCACTGGCCAAACTTTGATATTCCAACGCTTTTTCGAAATTTCTTTTTCTTGTATGCAAATTGGTCAATCCAAAATAAGCGTAGTAAATCTCCTCTTTACTATTTATTTCTTTAGCAATGCTCAAATTTTTATTAAAATAAAACAAAGCAGAATCATATTGCTCTGCAAACATATAGGTATCTCCAATGTTAAACAATGTCAAAGAGGCTCCATATAAGTCTTCAATTTCAAAATAAATATTAAGGCTTTTTTTATAGTAATCTATAGCCACTAAATCATTTTCAAAACTAGACTCTGCATTTCCTAAATTAGTATAGATTGTTGCTATCGACTCTTTATCAAAATCGGGATACTTACTCGAAATTTCCAAGCACTTTTTAAAAAAAGTAACCGCCTCGTCTAATTTCTTCTCCAAGAATTTTGCATTACCTACTCCTGTGTAAATATTTACTAGCAACTTTTCATCCGCTGCCAACAATGCATATTTCTCTGCCTCCTCATATACTTTATAACATTCTGAAAACTCACTTTTAGATGCGTGTAAACGCCCCATTAGACATAACATTACTACAACTTTCTTATCTTCTTGAAGACTCTTACTTAAATTTATTGCGTCCAACGTAAACTTTGTGCAATTGGCATAATCGCCTATACTAAAGTATAATCTTCCCAAATTACAAGAAGCCTCATTAAGCAAACTATCATTATCTATTTTTTTGGACAACTCCAATTGCTTGTGAGCATACTGCAATGCACTATCAGGATAATTATTTTTATAATAAACAACTACATCTTGCAATAGGGAAAACCTTTCCAATAAATCATATTGATTTACTTGAAGCTTAGCCTTTATGGAATTAATTGATTGAACTTTTTGACCAAATACAACTATTCCCAAGTAAAAAGTCAATAATAAAAGTGATATTCTCATATTGAGAATAAAGATAGGTAGTTTATTATTAAAATAAACGTATTTTTGTAACTGAATTATTTTATTAAATGGGGTCGACACTGGATTTGACAGCGAGTGAAATGATTCGGTAAGCATGTCGAGCATTGTGAATCTAGCTCGTAAATCTGAATTCTCAATCTCTTTAAACGGAGAAAACAACTACGCACTTGCTGCCTAATCACTAGATGTGATTACGCTTAATCCCGTACAAGGTACGCGGACAAGTTGCCCAGCTACTGACTACCCGTTCAACGGTCTTTAGCAATGGGTATCGTTGGTTTGAACTAGTTGATGCTGTGTCTCGAGGCTGATACGAAACTAAAGAGACTAAGTTTTAGGTGGGATGTTTGTGTTCAGCCTAGAATCGAAAATTAATTGCAAAATAAACATGTAGAAAGCTCAATTGTTCCTTGTTTGGACGAGGGTTCGAACCCCTCCGACTCCACAGACTAGCCTATAAACTCCTTTGTTTATAGGCTTTTTTAGTTTTTTTCACAAAGAATTTTAGTCGCAAAAAAAAGGAGATCTAAAATTAGACCTCCCTTTCCAACCAATAACATAATTAAAATTACATTTTTACAACTTTGTATGTTCCATTTATTTTATTGCCAGTAAAGCATTGAATAAAATAGATTCCGCTTTTTGCATTAGCCAAATCAATATTCAACTCACTAACAATTGCTACATTTTGAGAAAAGATCACTTTCCCTGTAATATCCACAACATTAATAATATCAACATCATCTTCCCAAATTACCTTTACATCTCCATTGGTTGGATTAGGGTAAATAGAAATATTCAAAGCAGATTCAAAATCTTCAATGCCAACAGTACCGCAATTTTCACTCCAAGAGGCAGTAGCATCTTTTAGCCAGCCATTACCCGCAGAGAAAGGTACAGGCGTATAACCAGCGTCATGTTGAATACAGGTTAAGTTGGGGCAACTATTCGCAATCATCCTTACCATATTATGGTTGTTTCCATTCGCAACATTTAAACTGGTTAATTGACTGTTAATACCGCAATTAAGGGATCCTAAATCTGTGTTTGCTGAAACATCTAAATCAGTTAACTGATTCTGAACACACCTTAAATATTCCAAATCTACATTTGCAGAAAGATCTATGTTAGTTAACTGATTATATTCAAAGTCCAAGTATTCTAAATCAGTATTAGCAGAAACATCTAGGTTGGTTAACGTATTATTAGAGCAAACTAATTCTGTTAAATCAGTAAAAGCCTCTATTCCAGTAAGGTCGCTTATACCTTGGGCATGCACATTTATCTGTCCTGTGTATGCTTGTGCTTCTGTTTCGCAAATTTCACCATCTCCGTCTGTATCTATCGTGCTAATTCCATTACCTGTAATTGTAGTACCATGAGCTAATAAAGCGGCTTTAAAGTTGGCATCGGGAATGTTTACAAAGTTTGCACAGCTTGAAGATGAGTTTTTTTCGTTATACAATGCAGCTATATCCGTTAGTTCAATTGGGAACTCATAAAAACGGAAATTATCAATTTTTAAATCTTGAGAGACACCGTTTCCTGTAGTCTGTGAAGGCAAATAAATGTTTAAGCCTCCAAAAACCCACACATTACTTAAACTAACTGTATATTGCTTATCCATAACTTCAACATCATCAAGATAGGTACGTAAATAGTACTTTCCTCCACTTGTCCAATACACCAATTTTACGGCTAAATGATGCCATTCATTATCTAAATAACTTTCAAAAGAATTATACGAACCAGAAGGGCTTGTCCCAGAAGACACTTGATCAATCGTTAAAGTAGAAGTGTTATTGGTGTTATTAAGGACGTCAATTGTTAATCCATTACTACCGCCTGGATCTTTTAATTCTAATAATTGAAAATCACCAGTTCCAGGATTTGCTTTAAACCAAAAACTGACAACATATTCTTTCACATTTCCAGAGAAAGTAATATTTCCTACGTTACTAAGCGATGCTCCGTCAGGTGAAACAGCACTTGTTCCTTGTTCAATTCCTGGAACATAGCTAACGGTATTAGATGCAGTTAAAGCTCCTGCATTATAGGAACTTCCACTCGTTTCTATTAAGTTATCATTATCAAATTTATATTCTACAACTAAATCTTGTGTAGGGATTTGTTGGGCATTCAACTCCTTTCCAAAAAAAGAAAGTGCCACAGCCGATACTATCAGAATTGTTTTTTTCATTTTTAAATTAATTTATTTTGATTAGTTTTTATATTTCATTGCGTCATTTGGATTCACATAGTAGATTCTTTGGTCGTTATACAGCATATACGTTTTTCCAAAGTTTCCTCC
>JBFHGR010000089.1:0-15020 GCA_041583015.1 Parvicella sp.
TGCGTAAAAGCAT
Source organism: Parvicella sp. (assembly GCA_041583015.1). Lineage (GTDB taxonomy): Bacteria > Bacteroidota > Bacteroidia > Flavobacteriales_D > Parvicellaceae > Parvicella. Next base: position 14 of record JBFHGR010000089.1, read on the forward strand.
ACAGTGCTTGTAATACCTTAATTCTTAAATGTCTTCTATTCAGCATTTTGTTTTGGCTATTATTCCTCTTTTGGAATAAATTATTTTATTAAAAAAAAATGAAATACCTCTCTTTTGATTAAAGGTATTTTTTAATGTTTGCTATAGATGCAATTCGCTCTTCAGCTTTTTTGTTAGCAATTTGATACGTTGGTATTTTCTCGTTTTGAGAGGTTGTTACAATATCTAATGTTGTGTTGTAAATGTTTTCAGCCATATCCATCACTTGATTTTGAGCAAGACCTGCAACTTCACCATAACAGTTCATTACACCTCCAGCATTGATCAAGAAATCTGGTGCGTAGATGATACCACTTTCCATTACTTTGAATCCGTGTACACTTTCTTGCGCCAATTGATTATTTGCGGCTCCTGCAATAACACTACATTTTAATCTTTTTAATGTGTCATCATTCACGGTAGCACCTAATGCACAAGGAGCATAAATATCAACATCTAAGTCATAAATTTCATCGATGCCTACAATTTCGGCTTTATATTTATTGGCAACGTCCAATAAAGTTGGTTCATGAACATCAGAAACAAAAACCTTGGCTCCTTCTTTTACTAAATGGCCAATTAAATATTCTCCAACATGACCAGCACCTTGAACAGATATTTTCTTTCCTGCTAAACTATCAGACCCAAATTGAGCTTTTGCTGCAGCTTTCATTCCCATATAAACACCATAGGCAGTGACCGGAGATGGATCTCCACTTTTGCCAGGTAAACCTGCTACGTGATTTGTTTCCATAGCCACGTAAGTCATGTCTTTAGGATTGATTCCTACATCTTCTGCAGTAATATATTTGCCTGCAAGACTATCTACAAATTTTCCGAATCTTCTAAAAAGCGCTTCGTTTTTTTGTGTTCTAGAGTCTCCAATTATTACAGCTTTTCCTCCTCCGAGGTTTAAGCCTGAAATAGCATTTTTGTATGTCATACCTCTAGAAAGTCTCAATACATCTTTCAATGCATCCGATTCACTTTGGTAATTCCACATTCTAGTTCCTCCCAAAGCGGGACCACAAACAGTGTTGTGTACAGCAATTATTGCTTTTAAACCAATTTCCTTATCTTGACAAAAAAGCACTTGCTCGTGCTCAAGATTAAACATTTGACCTAAAACTCCTAGGTCTTCAGTTTGTGTGTTTGTGATATCTTTTAATTCCATAATGTTAAAGAATGTATGCTTATAGTATTACTGCGACATTAAATATGTTTGTAACTTCGCATTGCAAAATTATAAGAAACTACTTACGTGGCTCAATTTTGAATAGATTTTTAATCATTTATTTATAAATTAAGTATTAATATCGTGATTTAGTATTCAACTCATTAATGACAAGATTTTAACATTGAAGCATTTAGCACATCTTAACAAGTATTTCATAAAGTATAAATGGTATATCCTAATGGGGATATTATTTATAGTGGCCACCAATTATTTTAAAGTTTTAATGCCTCAAACTTTTGATCAAATATCGGATTTGATTGAAAAGGACATTAATGATACTTCGGATACTGTATTTTATAAAGGGTTAACATTATTCGGTTGGTTTTTGGCTTATGCATTAATCAATACCTTTTTTCTCTTTCTCACAAGGCAAACCATTATAGTTATGTCTCGTTTGATTGAGTATGATTTGAAAAATGAGATCTACGATAAGTATCAAGCGTTAAGTTATTCTTTCTACAAAGTGAATAGTACTGGAGATATTATGAATAGAATCAGTGAAGATGTAAGCCAGATTAGAATGTACTTAGGCCCTGCTATTATGTATACTATTAATGTTGCATTTCTGTTTGTCTTTGTTATTTATTCCATGGTTTCTAAAAGTGCTGAACTTACGTTATATGTATTAGCACCACTACCATTAATGTCTTATGTTATTTTTAAGGTTAGTAACAAGATCAATAAGAAAAGTGAAAAAACACAAAAACAACAATCAAGACTTTCCACATTTGTTCAGGAAGCATTCTCGGGAATTCGTGTGTTAAAAGCGTTTGGTAGAGAACGCTTCTTTACTCAATCGTTTGATGATGAAAATGAAACCTATAAATCAGCATCTTTAAGTTTGGCCAAAACACAAGCATTATTTGCTCCTATTATTATTGCAATGATTGGATTGAGCACCATTATCACAATTTATGTAGGGGGATTAAAAGTAATTGATGGCAAATTGGATATAGGAGATATCGCGGAGTTTGTAATTTATGTAAATATGCTTACATGGCCCTTTGCTTCTGTAGGATGGGTGTCTTCTCTTGTGCAAAGAGCAGCAGCTTCCCAAAAGAGGGTCAATGAGTTTTTACATACGCCTATTGAAGTGGTTGAAAAAGAGCATCCGATATCCGAAAAGATTACTTCCATTGAATTTAAAAATGTAAATTTCACGTATCCCAATACAGGTATTCAAGCGTTAAAAAATGTTTCTTTTAAAGTTGAACAAGGTCAAACTGTAGCATTGACTGGCAAAACAGGAAGTGGTAAATCTACATGCGCTGTTTTAATAGAAAGACTATTTGATACAACGGATGGTTCTGTTTTATTCAATGGTAAGGATATTAGAGATTTTGATATTACAAATTTTAGATCTCAGATAGGATATGTGCCTCAAGAAGTTTTCTTGTTTTCAGAAACGATAAAGAATAACATTGCTTTTGGACTAGCCAAAGATGAAGTGACAGACGAGATGGTTATTCAGGCTGCTAAAGATGCGCATATACATCATAATATTGAGACATTTGAAAATAAGTATGACACCAAAGTAGGAGAGAGAGGAATCACCCTTTCAGGTGGACAAAAACAAAGAGTGTCAATAGCAAGGGCTATTATTAGAAAACCCGAAGTACTAATTTTTGATGATTGTTTATCGGCAGTAGATACGGAAACGGAAGAAATTATTTTAGAGAATCTTAAAAAGTTAATGCCTAATAAAATTAACATCATTATTGGGCACAGAATTTCCTCTATCAAACACGCAGATCATATAGTAGTACTGGAAGATGGAGAAATTATAGAACAAGGAAATCATGAAGACCTAATTGCTAAAGAGGGGTGGTATTCTGAAACATTTAGGAAACAATTGGTGGAAGAAAAATAATTATTCGTCCTAAAAAAGCATGATTTATAGTTCAAAAAAATTATATTTGTTTGAACAAAACAAAAAAGAAGTGTATTTGTTTAACTTGTAAACCCTATAAATTAAAGTCTTATGAATGATGAAAAGGATGCTGGAGGATATAAAGATGAGATATATTCAAATTCTGTAAGAGCAGGTAAAAGGACTTATTTCTTTGATATTAAATCTACTCGAGGAGGAGATTTATACGTGACTGTAACAGAGAGTAAAAAGAAATTTAATGCAGATGGAAAATTCTTTTTCGAGAAGCATAAAATATTCTTGTACAAAGAGGATTTTGAGAAGTTCTCGGATGGATTGAAAGATGTAATTGGAGAAATTGACAAATTGAAAGCATCAGGGGATTATCCTGCAGCCAATCAGGAATATACTAGAAATGAAGATACTTCTAGTTCTTCCGATGTTAGTTTCGAAGATTTATAAAACATATTTATAACAAAAAAAGGTGCATTGATTTCAATGCACCTTTTTTTTTACCTTTTTACTATTTTCAATGTATTACTAGAACCATGATTAGCAATCATTTCTACAAATTAAAAATAGTATGTAGTACTAGGATAATTTATCTTAAAAGTACTTAAAGGCATTAAAGTCTATTATCAATGGCAAATTAAATGGAGGTATATCATTTTATAATTACAATAAACTTGAGTTATATAAATTAATTTTAATCATGAAAAAAGGCTCAACTACTAACTGTAATTGAGCCTTTTTAGAAAATCTTGTAGATTAATTATTTTCCATCAGTTTGTTGCTGTTGTAGAGCCGTATTCCATGCTTTATTTAAGTAGTTGTGATATTGTTGGTATTGATTTGCTCCGAAGAAAACCAGAATACCTATTAATTCCTCTGGTGTTTTATAACCTGGATAGACTGCAATTCTAGTTAAGTTCTCATCCAACATAGCATAAGAAGGGTAGGACATGGCTCCATCTAAAAGTGAGTAAGCAAAATAATGTGTTCTTCCTCTGCTGTTTGGGTTTGATTTTATAAAAGTTGGATCTGAATTAATAAACATATGATCATTAAATACAATAGTATCCATTGTTTCGGCATCAAATTTTACAGCATAATACTTATCGTTCATATATTTAACAATGGATGGGTCTTTAAACGTAGTGGCATCCATTTTTTTGCACCAACCACACCAATCTGTATATAGATCTATGTATACTTTTTTCTTGATACTATCTTTTTCTCTCTGGGTAACCATTTCTTGCCAAGTCATCCAATTTATTTCAGTCTGAGCAAATGTATGTGTACTTATAAAAAGTAAGAGTATAAATGTTAATCTAGCCATGTTGTTACAAGTTTTTAAGTAAGAAATCTGTCATCTTGTTGTAAAGATGTTCTCTAGTTGTTCCTCCATAAATACCATGGTTTTTATTAGGGTATGCCATGAAGTCAAATTGTTTGTTGGCTTTAACTAATGCATCTACCATTTCCATTGCATTTTGAAAATGAACATTATCATCAGCAGAACCGTGAATTAGTAAATAGTTGCCTTTCAATTTATCTACGTGATTAATTGGGGAGTTGATGTCATAATTCTCACCGTTTTCTTGTGGTGTTCTCATGAAACGTTCTGTGTAAATGTTGTCATAATATCTCCAATTGGTAACAGGTGCTACGGCAATGGCAGATTTAAATGTATCTGCTCCTTTGGTTATACAAAGCGAAGACATGTAACCACCATAACTCCAACCAAAAATTCCAATTCTTGAAGCATCAATATAATCCATTTTTCCTAATTCTTTTGCTGCTGCTATTTGATCTTCAGTCTCATATTTTCCCAATTGTAGGTATGTACAATGTTTAAATTCTCGTCCTCTATATCCTGTACCTCTAGCATCTACAGAAACTACAATGTAACCTTGCTGTGCCAAAGATTGAAACCAGAAATAATTACCGTAAGTCCAAGCGTCATTTACTGTATTGATTCCAGGACCTCCATAAACAAACATGAGCATAGGATATTTTTTTGTAGCATCAAAGTTGGAAGGTTTAATCATCCATGCATTTAAATCTGTGCCTTCAGCATTCTTTACGGTCATAAATGTCTTTGGAGAAAGGTCGTATTCTTGCATACGTTTTCTCAATGGAACATTATCCTCAATTACCAATGGTTTTTTCAATTTAGATTTCTTGAAATTACTATGAATTGATACTGTAAAAGGATTGTTAGCGTCAGAATGATACAACAGGAAGTATTTATAAGTAGCACTAAATTCAGCATCGTTTGTTCCTTTATTAATGGATAACATTTTAAGGTCGCTACCATCTGTTTTTACACTGTATACTTCTCTTTGCATTGGATTAACCTTTGCTGCTTGAAAGTATATTGTGTTTGTGTTTTCATCCAAACCATATCCTGCAGTTACTTCCCAATTTCCTGAAGTTACTTGAGTTGCTTTTCCTGTAGTTACATCTATTAAATAAAAGTGATTGAATCCATCTTTCTCAGAAGTCCATAGAATTGTTTTACTATCAGATAGCATCTGCATGTTATCATGAATATCAATGTAAGTTTTGGAAGTTTCAGTATAAACAATCTTAGTTTGAACCGAAACATTAACATCTCTATTAGGATTAAAGTCTCCAGTTAGAATCTCTAACTTATTCTGAAGTCTATTTAATCTTTGTGCTAATAGCGTATAACCATCATTAGACCAAGAGATTCTAGGGATATATATATCTGTCTCCGAGCCTAAGTCAAAATCATCTGTTTTATTTCTAGTTACATCATAAACATGGATAGAAACAATAGAATTGTCTTCACCAGCTTTGGGATATTTAAATTTATAGTGCTCAGGATACAAAGTTCCGTACATCTCCATTTGAAATTCTTTGACTTCACTTTCGTTGAATTTGTAAAAAGCAATTCTATCACTTTTAGGATTCCAGTATAGTCCTCTATCAAAACTGAATTCTTCTTCATAAACCCAATCCGTAGCACCATTGATAATATTGTTGATACTACCGTCAAAAGTGATTTGTTTTTCTTCTCCAGATTCTAGGTGCTTGATAAAAATGTTGTTGTCTCTAACAAATGCACATTTTTTCCCATCTGGAGAAAATGTAGCTAATCTTTGCTTACTCTTTTTTACATCAGATAGGGGAGTGAATGCTTTAGTTTTGATGTCATAGATAAAATAATATGACATTGAACTGTGTCTATATATTGCTTCTTGATTTGTAGCAATCAGAACCTTAGATTCATCTGCATTAAAATCATAATCATCAATGCTAATTTTTAAATCTTCATATTTTAAATCTGCAGAAGATACAATTGTTCCAATTTTCTTGTACTCTTGGTAGGTATATTTATCTACAGTAGTAGCATTTTGTGTATACCCCATTTTTGTAAAGTGGATTCCGTCCAGCATACTTTCTACACCATAAACATTAGCAGCACTAAACGTACGTGTGCCCCAAACCGTATGGTTATCAATCTTCTTAGTTCCTTGCGCTACTATAGCCGTCCCGAATATGAATAAAGCAAATGTGCTTATTATGATTTTTCTCATTATAAATGTTTCTAATTTTGTCTTCCTACAAAAATACTAAAATGTATTTAACAATCGGGGTGCAATTTTTAAACCACTTTTTGAAATGAATTGCAACGAATCATAGTTTTTAGAAATTTAAAATTTTGTTGTAGTAAAAAAAAATGCTACCCAGAATAAAATTCTAAGTAGCACGTAATAATTTTTATTGTATAGTCTTCTAGTTGATGGGGTTGGCTACAACAATGAGAATTTCTTCCCCGGTGCTGTCTATGCTTGGCATGTAATAGACTCCATCCAGTTCGTAATACTCTTTACCATCCACAATTACCGTGTGATACCCATCGGGTAGGGAGTCGATGGCTGCATTCAAGGGCGCATCTACAACTTCATATTCGTTGTTTTTTTGCAGATAGTAGGTTCCGTAGTAATAGTAGTAAACTTTTGGTCCAAGCACTACTTTTCTGTAACCCACTGGCAAAGTTTTTATTCTTATTCCATTTGTAGGGCGCACAATTACCCATTGTGAACCTTGAGGTTTGTACCATATTCCAGCATGGTAATGAAATGATATTCCTGCGTGATTGAATATAATAGAATTATTGTGAATTGTGTTTACAATAGTCCCCCTTCTAGGTAATGAACTATAACGGTAGTGAGGCGTATGATGGATATGCTTATGATAAGCATGAACATGCTTCACATTGTGTTTGACGTGTTTGTCTTTATGTACTGCTACTGGACGCCCTTTTTTATGGTTTTGTTTTTTTTGCTGAGCTGTTGCATCAGCAGATGCTGTAACCAATAGGAGTATAGCGATTGTTTTAATTAGAATTTTCATGGCGCTTTTTTTTGTTGTTATATGTCTAGGACTAGACAAAACACAAAAGGTTTAATGAGAGTTTCTAATTAATTTGTAAAAATTAATAAACTTGAAGAACCAATCCTTTCAAATATTCACTTTCTGGGTGAAATATATTAATTGGGTGATCTGCTGGTTGGTGCAATTGATGTAAGATTCTAACTTTCTTACCAACTTCAATCGCTGCAGCCAAAATAGCACCGTGAAATAAATCTTTGGTTACTACTTGAGAGCAAGAAAATGTAAACAAAATTCCACCACTATGCAGTTGCTCAATGGCACGCATGTTTAATCTTTTGTAGGCTTGAATTGCTTTGTGTCTAGCACTTTTGTGTTTGGCAAATGCTGGTGGGTCTAACACGATGATATCGTAAGTTTCTTCTAAGTCTCTGATATATTTTACAGCATCAGCTACAATTGATTTGTGCTTATCTGCATATTCGGGCATTAATGCAAGGTTCTTTTCGACTAATTCAATTGCTTTTTTTGAACTGTCTAATGAGTGTACTTCCTTTGCTCCATTTTTAAGTGCAAACATGGAAAAACCACCACTATAGCAAAATGTGTTTAAGACTGTTTTTCCTTTGGAGTATTCACCTAAAAGTTTTCTATTTTCTCTTTGATCAATAAAGAAACCTGTTTTCTGACCTGTCTCCCAATCAATAGAAAATTCAATTCCATATTCAAATCCTTTTTTTATGGCTTTATCCGCGCCATATAAGTATCCATTTTCAGGTGTAATATCTGCTTTAAATGGTAGTGTTTCTGCACTTTTATCATAAACAGCAATTAACTCATTCCCCAAAGCTTTTTGTAAGCAAGAAGAAATTAATTCTCTTTGGTGCCACATACCAATGGAATGACATTGGATGATAGCTGTGCCATGATACATATCAATGACTAAACCAGGCAGGCCATCACCTTCAGCATGACACAATCTAAATATGTCTGTTTCTTTATTACCAATAAATCCAATACTTTTTCTTGAATCTACTAATTCGTCAACTCTTTGTTGCCAATATTTAGTATCCAGTTTTTTTTGAAACTTGGTGTCAAATATTCTTACAGCAATAGATCCAATTTGAAAATGTCCATGTCCCATGAAAACATCTTCTGCATTGTAAACATCTACTTGTGTGCCTTCCTCTAACTTTGTTGTATCTGAATGAATGGCACCCGAAAATACCCAAGGGTGCTTTCTTACTAGTGAATGATCTTTGCCTCTTTTTAGGATTATTTTTGGTGTTGCCATTGGTTTGATTTTTCAATTGGCGAAAATACGAATTTGTTTTTTGGAAACAGTCTTGAAATTAATCTATAATTGTTTCTAACTCATTTTAAGTTTTGTTATTATCAGTACCTTTTTTCATTCTATTTGCAATGATTTGCATTGCGCGCATGATGTAGTATTTTCTATATTCAATAAGTCCAGTCCCGAAAGATATACTGTTTTTACCAACCAGTTGAATTGCGTTTCCATTTTTGCCAGGGTAATTCATCATTGTTGGTCTTTCTGTGATTCTCGAAATTTCCTGCCATGAAAAATGTTTTTTGATTCCACATTTTCCAATTCCTGTAAATATTGTTCCTCCATTTTTAGTTATGCTAATTTCTACTTTTCCCCAAATAGTCATCAAGGTGACTAACCATAATAAAATCGATCCTAGTAAAAAAGGTATTCCTAAAATGCTAAATATAATATTGAACTCGCCTAATAATATTTGTGAACCATAAATGCCGCCAAGAGAAAATCCAGACCAAAGTAGGGTAAATGGTGTGATGAAGAATGCGGCTGAAGACCTTGTTGTTGCTCCTAGTGTTATCGTGGAATCTGTAGTGACAAACCAAGCTCCTTTAGGAGGTGAGTTGATGTCAAAAGTATCATCTAGCGTATAGATAACTTCAGATATTTTGAAAATGTGATTGCAATGTTGACATCTACTAAGGTCAGTTTGAATATTGATATTTACGTTGTCTACTAATCGATTGCAAGAAGGACATTTCATATTTTACTTGTATAAGGGTCAAACATAAGACATTTTCAGAATAATATTTCAGAAAGTTTAGCAAAAAAAGAACCAAAAGAAAAGTTTAAACTTCTTTTGGTTCCATTTTATTTTGAAAGATGAATCTAACTAATATCTTCTAGTGCTCTTATTGCTTCTTGGCTTAGGTTTTCTTCTGTCATTAGGATTAGCACCTGGTCTTCTGAAGTTTTTCTTCTTCTTATCAATATTCTTAGTAGGCTCATTAGTTGGTTCAAATCCCACTAATACTTCACCAGGCATGGATTCTCCTAGCAGTTTTTCAATACTTCGCAAATAAGGTACTTCATCAATGTCGACTAATGAAACCGCTTCACCGCTTGCACCTGCTCTACCTGTTCTTCCAATACGGTGAACATAGTCTTCTGGTACATTTGGTAGTTCAAAGTTCATAACATTGGGTAGCAAAGGGATGTCTAATCCTCTAGCAGCAATATCTGTTGCCACTAAAATTTGAATACTGCCAGCTTTAAAACCTTCTAATGTTTTAGTACGGTGATTCTGACTTTTGTTTCCGTGAATGGCCGCAGATCTAATTCCGGCTTTTTCTAACTTTTCGCACAGCTTATTAGCTCCATGTTTTGTTCGGGTAAAAATTAAAGCTTGAGACCAATTTTCTTCCTTTATTAACTTAATAGTAACAGCAGTTTTTAAACCTTTGTCTACTCTATATACTCTTTGTTCAACTTTTTCAGCAGTGGTATTTTCTGGAGTTGCCTCAACAGCTACTGGATTATTTAAAATACCATTAGCTAATTTCTTAATTTCTTTAGAAAATGTAGCGGAGAATAAAAGGTTTTGTCTTTGTTTAGGAACTAAGTCCATGATACGGTTAATATCTCTTGCAAATCCCATGTCAAGCATTCTGTCTGCTTCATCAAGTACAAAGAATTCAATATTTCTTAGAGATAATTCGCCCTGTTGATGAAGGTCTAAAAGTCTTCCTGGAGTTGCAACTAAAATATCAACACCACTTCTTAAAGCTCGTACTTGAGGGTTTTGATTCACTCCTCCAAAAATCACCATGCTTTTTATGTCTAAATGTTTACCATATTCAACAGCGTTTTCAAGAATTTGAGCGGCTAATTCTCTCGTTGGAGTTAGAATTAAGGCTCTTATAGTTCTTTTTCTTTGAGGAGGTTTTTGCGTCATTAAATGAAGCATAGGTAGTACAAAACCGGCAGTTTTTCCTGTGCCTGTTTGTGCAGATGCTAAGACATCTTTACCTTTTAATATTTCGGGAATAGCTTTTGCCTGAATCGGAGACGGTTCAGTATATCCTTTTTCGCTAATTGCTCTTAGCAAGGGTTTGGATAACCCTAATTGTTCAAATGACATATAAATTGTTTAGTGAAATGACAATTTAATATGTGATGTCATTTCTTATGAATAAGATGCAAAGATACACTTATTTAATTGGTAAGTTGATTTATTATTGTTTATCGCTATTTTACAGAGTTTTGAGTAGTGATAAAAACTAGTCATAATGTGCTTTAATTTTATCTGTAATTACTTATATTTGCAACCTTAATAAAAGAATTAGAATTACATGTTCGAAAATTTATCAGATAAGTTTGATAGAGCCTTTAAAGTCCTTAAAGGACAAGGGTCTATTACTGAAATAAACGTAGCGGAGACACTTAAAGAAGTAAGAAGAGCATTGCTTGAAGCGGATGTTAACTTTAAAACGGCAAAGGAATTTACCAATACTGTAAAAGAAAAAGCTTTAGGTCAAAACGTACTGACATCGGTTTCTCCAGGTCAGTTATTGACTAAAATCACACATGATGAGTTAACCTTGTTAATGGGTGGTGGTAAAGAAGATATTCAATTTCAAGGAAATCCAGGGATCATATTAATGTCTGGACTGCAAGGTTCTGGTAAGACAACATTTACAGGGAAGTTAGGTAATTACTTAACCACTAAGAAAGGAAAGAAAGTCCTTTTGGTAGCATGTGATGTATACCGTCCTGCGGCTATTGATCAACTTCATGTTGTTGGAGAGCAAATTGGTGTGGATGTTTATTCTAATAGAGATTTAAAAGATCCAGTTGAGATTGCTCAAAAAGCAATCGTTCATGCAAGAAGCAATGGTTACAATGTTGTGATTGTGGATACTGCAGGTCGTTTGGCTGTTGATGAGCAAATGATGGATGAAATATCCAAAGTAAAGAAAGCTATCCAACCAACAGAGACTTTATTTGTTGTGGATTCAATGACAGGGCAAGATGCTGTAAATACTGCGAAGGCCTTTAATGATAGAATCAACTTTGATGGTGTAGTACTGACCAAATTAGATGGTGATACTAGAGGTGGTGCTGCATTGACTATTAAGTCTGTAGTTGACAAGCCAATTAAGTTTGTAGGTACAGGTGAGAAAATGGATGCTATTGATGTTTTCTATCCTGAAAGGATGGCAGATCGTATCCTTGGAATGGGAGATGTTGTTTCATTGGTGGAAAAAGCACAAGAGCAATTTGACGAAGAGCAAGCAAAGAAATTACATAAGAAAATTCAGAAGAATCAATTTGATTTTAATGATTTCTACGAGCAGATTCAGCAGATTAAGAAAATGGGTAACATGAAAGACCTGTTGGGAATGGTTCCTGGAATGCGTAAAGCAATGAAAGGAGTTGAAGTAGATGATGAAGCATTTACACCTATTGAAGCAATCATCCGTTCTATGACACCCAAAGAAAGAGAGAATCCTGCTATCATCAATCCAAGTAGAAGAAATAGAATTGCCAAAGGAAGTGGAACATCACTTCAAGAGGTAAATAAATTAATGAAGCAATTCCAAGATACCAAGAAAATGATGCGCATGATGAGCGATAAACGAAACATGGCCAACATGATGAAGCAATTCAAAGGTATGGGGGGTAAATTACCCACAGAATAGAATATTAAATGTTTGAGGTTTGGAGGTCGAAGTTAATCCCCAAATCTCAAATTACTAACCACAAATAATGATACTACTAGACGGCAAAGAAACTTCAAAAAAAATCCAAGAAGAACTTAAGGTTCAAGTGGATCAATTGAAAAAAGAGGGTAAGAAAATTCCACATTTGGCTGCAATAATTGTTGGCGATAATGGAGCGAGTCTTACTTATGTCAATGCCAAAGTAAAAGCATGTGAAAAAGTAGGTTTTGAATCTACTTTGATAAAACTTTCTGAAAGTACTACTGAAGAGCAACTCTTGAAAAGAGTGAAAGCAATGAACGAAAATCCCGATATTGATGGATACATAGTTCAGTTGCCTTTGCCAGAGCATATCAATGAAACTAAAATTACCTTGGCTATAGATCCTGCAAAGGATGTAGATGGTTTTCATCCTGAGAATGTTGGAAGAATGGCTTTAGGAATGCCTTGTTTTTTACCAGCAACACCAGCAGGTATCATGGAGTTATTGAAAAGGTATGAAGTTCCTACAGAAGGTAAACATTGTGTGGTAATTGGAAGAAGTCATATTGTTGGTTCACCAATGGCCATGTTGATGTGGAGAAATGAATTACCTGGAAATGCTACAGTCACTATTACACATAGTAGAACTAAGAACCTTAAGGAACTTTGTTTGCAAGCAGATATCATCGTGGCAGCATTGGGTAAAGCAGAATTCTTAACCGGAGATATGGTAAAAGAAGGAGCGGCTATTATTGATGTGGGAATCACAAGAGTAGAAGATGCTTCTAAGAAGTCTGGCTACAAATTATTAGGTGATGTAAACTTTGATGAAGTGGCACCTAAGGCAAGTTTCATAACACCAGTTCCTGGTGGAGTGGGACCGATGACTATTGCATCATTAATGATCAATACATTGAAAGCCATTGAATTGAAAGAATTAATCTAACAAGCATTGAAAGTATCCATTATAACCATTGCGTATAATAGCGCAGAAACAATTGAGGATACCATTGTATCTGTCATCAATCAAGATTATGCTGATATAGAGTACATTATTATAGATGGTGGTTCAAAAGATGATACGCTTAAGATTGTAGAAAAATATCAAGATAAAATTGCTAAAGTAATCTCTGAACCAGATAAAGGTATTTATGATGCGATGAACAAAGGAGTGGCTAATGCTACTGGCGATATTATTGGGATTTTGAATTCAGATGATATTTATGCTGATACCAAAGTAATCACAGACATTGTAAACAAGATTGGAGATAATGACTCTATTTATGCTGACCTTGTTTATGTAAAAAGAGACGCTACTGACGTAGTTACACGTTATTGGAAATCTGGGGCATACAAAAAAGGTTCATTCCTAAAAGGATGGATGCCACCTCACCCAACATTTTTTGTAAAAAGAGTATGTTATGATAAATATGGAACTTACAACTTAGCATTAAAATCTGCAGCTGATTATGAATGCATGTTGAGAATGCTGCACAAAAATGAAATTTCTGTAACTTACCTTCCAAGAGTCATTACTAAGATGAGAGTAGGCGGACAGAGCAATGTAACAGTAGGCAATAGACTAAAAGCAAACAAGGAAGATAGAATGGCTTGGGAAATCAATGAAATAAAACCTAAGTTCTATACGTTGCACATGAAACCAGTAAGGAAGATTGGGCAGTTTTTGAAGAAGAAATAATTGAAATCAGAAACTTGAAAATCCTATCGAAATAAATAAAACTAAAAATAATATTAAGGTTGATGTTTAATGTAAGATGTTGGAACATGCTAGACAAAATTTCAAACTATCAAAAAAACTAACCAACCAATTAACTAAAAACTAATTAACTTAACACAATGGCAGGATTCGATTTATACGGAGAAGAAGAGAAGAAAGAAGTAATGGATGTCTTAGAGACAGGTTGTTTCTTTAGATATAATCATGAGCACCTTAGAAATGGGATGTGGAAAGCCAAAGAATTAGAGGCTGAAGCAAAAGCATTTACTGGAGCAAAACATGCGCACATGGTTTCAAGTGGTTCAACTGCTGTTACTACTGCTTTGGCTGCTGCTGGAATTGGATTTGGTGATGAAGTAGTTTGTACACCATTTACTTATTTAGCAACTATTGAGGCGGTAATGTGGCAAGGAGCTTTACCAGTTTTTGCAGAAGTTGATGAAAGTCTTTGTTTGACAGGAGCATCTATTGAAGCCGTAATTACAGAAGATACAAGAGCTGTTTGTTTGGTTCACATGTGCGGTGCCGCAGCAGATATGGATGGTATCATGGAAGTTTGTAAAAAGCATGATCTTATCTTAGTTGAAGATGCTGGACAAGCTTTAGGAGCATTTTACAAAGGTAAATCTGTAGGGTTATTTGGAGCAGCAGGAGCATTTTCTTTTGACTTCTTTAAGATTACTACTGCTGGTGAAGGTGGACTTTGCATCACAGATAGCGAAGAAACTTATGATATTATGCACCAGATTTCAGATCATGGGCATAGCCA
>JBFHGR010000090.1:0-14170 GCA_041583015.1 Parvicella sp.
CAAATCAGATTTAGAGTGGGCTGAAGGTCATGCTGAAAAGGTGAATAAGAAATGTAAACTTTATTTACAACCAGAATGGAGTAAAAAAGAAGCAATGACAGAATTAATTGTAGACTATGTAAAGCAAAACCCTAAATGGAATGTTTCTTTGCAAACACATAAATACATCAATGTTGAGTAATTTAAAGATAAACAAAATGCTAAAAATATTAAATATATTCATTTTCACTTTTGTGATGATTTCGTGCTCTGTGGCGCAACCAGGAGGAAGATATGGTACTACCGATAAAAAAGCCATAAAATATTATGAAGCGGCAAGAACATGCTTCGGTCAAGTGAGTCCAGTAACAGGAAAGCGAAATTTATCTTGCGCTGAGGAAAACCTTATCAAAACTTTAGAAAGAGATCCAGCTTTTGTTGAAGCACATATGCTCATGAGTAATGTATACATTGAACAAGGTGAGATAGAAAAAGCAATTGCTCAAAAAGAAAAAATGTTTGCCTTAGGTAAACCATATTCTGAATCTGAGTATTTCTACATGGCAAGCATGAATATGGCTGTAGGTGACTATGTAAAATGTCAAAAATATGCCAATGCCTATCTTAAAGTTAGAAATGCCAATCAAAACATGATGAACAAATGTTATAAATATCTGGAAGATTGTGAATTTGCCATTAATGCGATGAAAAACCCTGTACCATTTTCGCCCAAAAACATGGGTCCTAACATCAATACACATAGACCTGAATACTTTCCTTCTATTACTGCTGATGATAAAACATTCCTTTTTACAAGAGATGTAGAAGATCCTGGTGCTATCTATGGTGGACACCAAGAAGATATCTTTGTATCCACTTCCCCTTCCCCTACAGAATGGACATTTGGTAAGGATATTAGTAGAAATATCAATACTATTTATAATGAAGGTGCTCCAACATTTTCTGCAGATGGTAAATATGTCATTCTTGTAGGTTGTGAAACCGGAAACAAAGGTGATTACGACTACGGAGACAATAGACAAGGTTATGGAAGTTGTGACCTTTTTGTTAGTGAAAAAATTGGTAACGAATGGACTAAACCATCAAATATGGGAGCACCTATAAACTCCGGTCATTTTGAAAGTCAACCTTCATTTTCTAGCGATGGAAAAACTTTGTATTTTATTAGAGGTATACTTCAGAAAGGAACATTGAGAAATACCAAGTTTCAAGACATCTACAAGAGTGAAATACTTCCCAATGGTACCTGGTCTGTTCCTCAAAAATTAGGCAACCATATCAACACTGACGCTAGAGAAGAAAGTGTACAAATTCATCCTGATGGCCAAACTTTATATTTCTCTTCTGAAGGTCACCCAGGAATGGGAGGACTTGATATCTTTATGTGTAGAATGCAACCTAATGGAGAATGGGGAGAGCCAATTAATTTAGGTTACCCTATCAATACTCATAAAGATGAGAATAGTTTACTCGTTTCCAGTAAAGGAGACATTGGTTTCTTTGCGTCTGATAGAGAAGGGGGATATGGTAGTTTGGACTTATATCAATTTGATATGCCCAAACAATTCCGTCCAGTTACAACTACTTTTATGAAAGGAATCGTTTATGATAGTTTAACTAAAAAACCACTCGCTGCTGATTTTCAATTAATCGATTTAAGCAATGACAAGGTATACAAAAGAGCAATTGCCAATTCCGGCAATGGTGAATTCATCGTAGCATTACCTTCCAACAAATCCTTTGCGTTAATCGCAGAACATGATGGTTACTTCTTCTATTCAAAGAACTATTCTTCAGATAAGTTGATAGCCAACAAAGATGGATTTTATGTTAATGTACCAATGCTTCCTTATGGAAAAGATTCCAAATTTGTTCTTGAAAACATCTTCTTTGACGTAGATAAATCAGTGCTTAAACCGGAGTCTATAACAGAATTGAACAAATTAAAAACGCTACTCAGCAATAACCTTACGTTAAAAATAGAACTAGGTGGCCACACAGATAGCGATGGTGATGACAAGCACAACATGATACTTTCTGACAATAGAGCGAAAGCTGTAAAGGATTGGTTGATTGAAAATGGGATTGATGCAAATAGGCTTTCTCACAAAGGTTATGGCGAAACGCAACCAATTGTTCCGAATGATACGGCAGAGAACAAAGCGAAGAACAGAAGAACAGAGGTTAAAATAAAATAGATTAACCTATCCAATTCCCTTTTAGAAAACTCTGAAATAAATAAAGTTGAAGAGCGATATTAAAAGCATAAAAAATCAATGAATAAATCATTTGATTTTTATGTTTTAAGGTTACTACGTAATAACCTAACCACATTATTAGGCATCCTCCTAGAAATAGTAAAGACTTGCTATATTCTAGTCCTACGACATGTGTATAAGGGAAACCTAATAATACGATTGAAAGTATACCTGCTGAAATCGGAATAATCATTCCCTTCTTAGATAGTGACATTTTCCCAAAATAGGACAAGATTAAAAAGTGTAGCAAAGGACTGCAAAATACATACCTATTTAAGCTCATAAGCGAAGTTCTTCCATCTTCTTCAAGGTGAAAAAAGACTACATAAAACAAACTCATTATTAAACCTATGCTTGCAAATATTTCTGCAGGATTTAAATAACTTGTACCTCGCTTGATATTGGCAGCTTCAAATTTCAACAACTTAACTATCACAAGACCTATTAGCCCTAAAATAAACAATGCCAATCCGTCCAACCACAACATTCGATAACCTCTCCAAGTAGTCAAAGGAAAACCAGGCAAAGAAAAAGAATGATCCCAATTACCGATTTGAGATTTGGTATATGCAAAAAAGTCATTGGATGAACTTCCTACAATAAAAAAAGACAATGCTGTAGCTGCTCCAATTATTGAAACCGAAATCAGTAATTTCACCCAACCAAACCCTGAATTTCTTTTAAGTAAAAATACAACAATAATAGCTGGAATAAAAAAGAACAACACCGGCCTTACCATGCAAGATAAAAATAGCGCAATATAAAATAACCACATTAAATTCTTGTGCAATCCCAGCAAAACCATTGCCCCCATCAAATAAAATAAAGCCTCCGAGTAAGGAATATAGAAGAAAAACAAAGATGGCAAACAAACTATCACCAACATTTCTTTCCAAGTTTTATTCAAAGCAATAGCCATCAATGAACTTCCAATAGCAAACAATATAGCATTAAGAACACTAATACCTATTGCAGATAAATGAAGTACCTTCCACAACATAGGAAATAAAGGAAAAAAACCGGTATTACTTTGTGCGTTCGGAGTAAAACTATACCCATCCTCTTTAATCGAACTATACCATGCAGCATCCCAATTCAGCAAATTTTCATTACTAGGAAATTTAGGCGCTAATCCTAATAGGTGCAAAATAAAATATCCTCCGATTAAAAGTAAAAAATGTAAAACAAAAAATAGTACGATATTTTTTAATTCTCTATTCACGAATTAGCAATAAACTTTGTGGCATTCCATTCCAAGTAAACGAAAGCATATAAACTCCATTGCCTACAGATGTATTCACATCCAAGGAGAAATCATTGTCCTTAAATTGTTGGACAACCTTACCTTCAATAGAAATAAGTCTAACATTTGTCAAATTACCTTCTTTTGGAAAATCTAAAATAATTTGATCTTTAAAAGGATTGGGGTACACTACAAAATCAACCGCAGTATATTCTTCCACTTGGGTATAGCATACATCCTGAAAAATATTGGTTTTAAAATTCGATTTAAAAGTAGGAATATACGGAAACACTCCAATCAATGCATCGACCTGTCCTTCACCATAGGAAGTGGTAGACCCACAAAAGAATATCGTAGTATCATTGTACTTGAAACCTCTATTCACTACATCATCACCAGGTCCACTAAGGTATTCATCTTCTACCCAAGTTCCACCAGCGTCAGTTTTCATAAAAGATATATTCTTCACGCCTGGCACTTCAAAACTTTGTAATACACTAAAAACGATATAACTATCATTAGACAATTGAATCAAATCATATCCGTTATCAGGGTATAGATTATTGGGGGATTGCACTTGATGAAGATTTGACCAAGTGAAATTCCCAGCAGAATCTGTTTTCACCAAATAAGTATCTTCTGTGGTTGAAGTATAACTTGCAGTTGTACCAAAAAAAGCAAGCCCACCATCATTGGTTCTGATTACACTATTGGCCCAATCATCATTTGCTTCTCCAATAGTTTTTTCCCAAAGGAAACTTCCGTCTAACAAACAACTATAAGCCCATAAATCTTTTGCACCACTTCCCGAACTTTGTGTTTCACCGCATAAAACCAAAATGCTATCGTTAAAAAGTATGCCATCATGCAATATATCATCTTCCAGTCCTCCAAGGCTTTTAGACCATTCTACATTTAAATTTTTATCGACTTTAAAAACTAGGCCATTCCATGCACTATCAGTTGTAAAAACCTTGCCTACACCAATAAACCCGCCATAATTTGTTGCATTAATAGCATTACAAAAAGCCCAATCAGTTATATCAAAAGTTTTTGAATTATCTATTTCACCCAACCTATTTAATGTCCCAAAAATAATATCATAACCTTGATCTAGTGTGTTATTGGTACTCCCAGCAAAATAAACTGTATCATTGGTACTTGCTACTGCACTAAGACTCTCAATAGCATAAGATTCACCTACATTATACTTTTCCAGTAGATTTAAACTGGTATCATAAACAGCAATCATCATATCTGAAGACCCACAATAAGTGGAATAACCAACAGCATAAATCGTATCATTACTAATGGTTAAATCATTAAAACTTTCAATCTCTGAAGTTCCATAAATCTCAAACCTTACTGAATCCAACTGCCCTTGTATTTGACATACAAAAACAAGACAAAAAATCAATATGTTTCTAACCTTATTTAATAACATAACTCATTGTTAATCCTAATGATTGACTATACGCTTCATTGGTGAAAAAACCATGTAAATTATTAGTCGTCAAACCAATCTTAACTTTGCCCATTGATTTTTTCAAAGACATCCCCCACTGAAACAAAGCATATCCACCAACATGTAGATAGTTAGAAAAAATAGTTTTTTCATTTGGTCGCCAATCTCCACCTATATATGCTTGCGGCATCGAACCTGTAGCATATCGATATCTAAAACCGTACACCAATTGTAATTTCTTACCATCCGGTCTTGATGTGGAATAAAAATATAATTCAAAAGGCATAAGATCTACTATCCTATCTGTCACTCCTTTTGGGACCAATGAATCCTGCAACTCACTAGCACTCAATACAGAAGATTGAAAATCTGAAATGCTAGAAATATTAAATCCACTAAAACTATAATTACCATCCACATCGTAAGTAACCATATTCTTATTAGAAATAAATAATCCAACGTTTTTAATTCCAGCAATTAATTTGGCACTACCTATCGTATCATTCTTCACATCTAACGGGAAAGTAACTTCCAAATCCATACCTACACCAAATCCTGCAGGAGCATTTACCGTTGCAGAATTTCGAAATCTTCCTTCTAAACCTAAAGTCACCGAATCTAAGTCATTATCCACCGCTAAGTTTCCTGAACTCACCCTAGCTTTTTGCCAAGCATCAAAAGACAATAGACCAATCCCAAACTTTATTCTATCATCTTGATTTAATCCAAAACCAATCTTCTTAAATTGATAATTACTTATTTCCATCGGACCTAACCTTGCTGTATCACCAATAAACCCCGTATTACCTTGAAATATCACTCTAAACAAATCTTCTGAAAAAGACATTCCTGCACTCCCTCCTAGTTCATATGATGCATAAAAACCTGCGTCATCAAACATTGTACTTATCGGATTATTATAAGTCATACTTACACCATATTCTCCACCAAAATAGTTTAGGTCAGTCAGTCTATTTAAACTTTCATTCTTTAAGTTATCATTAAAAAATCCTCCTTGATAAAATAACTTGCTTGTATGAATATCCAAAACTGACGATCCATAATATCCAAATGAATTAAACTGAATTGATGCAACTTTCTCATCATCATAATAACGAACATCATTGTGCAAGTTTTGTGCATTCAACACATGAATCAACAACAAAGACAATATGACTATAATTATCTTCATTTAATAGAAATTGTAACATTTGCATCAGCCTTAATATCGTATATTAACCTGTAATAATCATACAAATTGACTGCATTAGACTGGTCTGAATTAAAATTAACAGTAAGTATAACCTTTCCGAAAGCCTTTAATCTCTCCATATCTTTCCCATTGATTTCAATTTCATGATTGGACTCACTGTATATTGTTGTTTTGCCATCTATTTCAAGTGTCGCAGCAGGTATATTCCCTGGCGAAAACACATAACTCACAACTTTGTCGTTCTGATCTAGTATTGCCATTGACACATCTGCAGACAATGGAAAACCATTTTTCATATCTAGCATTAATCTCATAGAGTTTAGCATAGATGTGTCAGGAATTTGAACTTCAATTGTATCAACCAATGTCAAATTATTGGCTACTAAATTAAGAGGCATACTGGCATCTAACGACAACTTAAGAGGTGACTGAATATCCAAGAAATCACTATAACTACTGATATTCCCTAATGGATTAATATTGACATTGAAATTATATCCCAATTCTGTAGGCAAAGATGAAATCAAGTTATTAATATTACTATTATTTTCATCTAAATTAAATATCATTTTAGAAGGTATAAATGCTCCATTCACTTCCTGAGCTCTATTTAATTGTTGCGTAGTTCCAACAATTGCATGATTCAAATACAATTGGTTGCCTATATTATCTTTAGTAGAAACACCTACAATCTCAATTAAAGCATCTGCACCAATACCATTTTCTATTGTCAACATCATTGAAAGTTCATCTAAGCCAATACTCCCTGAACTAAACTTACTGAAACCATCAATCGGTGAATTCTCCCAACCAGTTGCAATGGTGTGTTGCCCAAAATAACCTTCTGCCCTTTCTACTGTGATCGACTCTAGTGTATTGCTGATAAAAATTGTATCCTGATTTGACACCGATACACTGGCCCCATAACTAGGACTCACCTTACAATCAATACTAGTCAAAATTGTATTAAACGAACTACCATTAGCACCCGTGAGGTCAATAGCATATCCATCCAAATCAAAAGAGCCACTTATCTTGCTCCTGGTCGTACTTGTAGCAGCCGAAACATTAACAGATTTCGAAAAAGTTTGACCATACTGATCTGTCGCACTAGGAATTTGATAGGTATATACAACATCTCCTTGAACAGTACTTTCCAATTCATAATTTAATTTTCCTGATTTAACCTTTACATAAGTTAAATAAGCGTCTTCAGCATCTAAAACATTCTCTTCTGGCTCATTTATAAATACTTGCCCCGGAGAAAAACTTATTGGTGTGACTATTGGTAATGAAAAAGTATCTAACAAGTTTGTATCAGGAAGCGCAACCAAATCGTTGAAATCCAAAGTATACAAATCTGAATTAAAAACAAGTTGTAGAGAACTATCAGGATTTGAAACAAGTAAACTATCAGGCAGCAAATCTGCTATACTTAACTCCCCATGAGCTAATGGCGCTGACCAATCAGAATTCCATGTAAGAGGTCTCTCTCTCTTTTTGCATCCAATAAGGATTAGCACAGCAATAGAAAATATTAAAATCGTTAAACTTTTCACACGTCAAAACTAACAAATTAATTATTCAAATTTTAATTTACAACACGAACTTCTATACACAATCACCTTAAAAACTGACTTTAAATTAAATAGTTGTCTCATGTATTCAAAACATAATCATTAATGTTTTTTAATTCATTGAATATTACTAACTTTGCAGCCCATTCTAAAAAACGATATCAAGATGGCACAAAAGGTAAAGATTTTCTCATGTTCGGGGTCAAATGAATTGGCCGCACAAATAGCGAAATCTTATGGACAAGAATTAGGCAAAGTAGAACTTCAACAATTTTCTGATGGAGAATTTACTACTTCTTTTAAAGAGTCCGTGAGAGGATGTGATGTATTCATTGTACAATCTACACCTCCTCCTGCTGACAACCTTTTTGAGTTATTATTGATGATTGATGCTGCTAAAAGAGCATCCGCTAGAAAAATCATTGCTGTTATGCCGTATTTTGGCTGGGCAAGACAAGATAGAAAAGATCAACCAAGGGTTGCTATTGGAGCTAAATTGGTAGCCAACATGCTAGAGGCTTCAGGCGTAAATAGAATCATGACAATGGATTTGCACGCAGATCAAATTCAAGGATTTTTTGAAGTTCCTGTTGATCACTTATTCGGTTCTTCTCTTTTTGCTCCTTATCTTGAAAAAATGGATTTACCTAACCTAGTAATTGCGGCTCCGGATGCTGGAGGTTCTAAAAGAGCCAATGCTTACGCCAAATACTTAAATGTAGATTTAGCACTTTGTTACAAGCAAAGAAAAAAAGCTAATGAAATATCTAGTATGACCATTATTGGAGATGTAAAAGGTAAAAATGTTGTCATCATAGATGACATGGTAGATACTGCCGGAACACTTACTAAAAGTGCAGGCTTATTCATGGAATATGGCGCACTAAGCGTACGTGCAGTATGTACTCACGCTGTACTTTCTGGACCTGCTTACGAAAGAATCGAAGAATCTGCATTAAAGGAAGTCATTGTAACCAATACGCTTCCGCTTAAAAAACAAAGTTCAAAAATTAAAGTGTTGTCAATTTCTGATATCTTTGCCGATGTAATGAAAAAAGCAATTAGTTACGAATCAATCAGCGAACACTTTGTTTTTGCAAATCAATAATTAGTAAATAAATAAATCAAAATAAAATGAAAAAAGTATCATTGAGCGGTTCTCAAAGAGAGAACGTAGGGAAAAAAGATGCTGCGGCTCTTAGAAGAGCGAACAGAGTACCTGCAGTTTTATATGGAGGGAAAACACAAACACATTTTCACATTAGCATCAATGATGCTAATAAACTTTACCACACTCCACATGTTTATCTTGTAGAGATTGAAGTAGACGGAAAGAAAACACAAGCAATTATTCAAGAATTACAACTTCATCCAGTAACTGATGTGATTACTCACATTGACTTCCTTGAAGTGACTGACAACAAACCAGTTAAAGTAAAACTTCCATTAAACTTAACAGGATTCTCTATTGGTGTTAGAAATGGTGGTAAACTACGTCAACACTTTAGAAGAGTAACTTGTGTAGGAATGTTAGCTGATTTACCAGAATCTGTGGAAATTGACATTACTGACATGAAAATTGGTAGTAAAGCAAGAATTAGTGACTTAAGTGTTCCTGGTGTTACATTTACTGACGCACCAAATTCTGTTGTAGTTGCTGTACAAATGTCTAGAGGGGCTAGTATGGATGACGAATCTGAAGAAGGTGAAGAAGGAGAAGCAACTGAAGAAGCTGCTGCTGAATAATCTAAATTAAACTATTATGAAATACTTAATCGTAGGATTGGGTAACCCAGGGGACAAATACGAAATGACCCGACATAATATAGGTTTTAAGACATTGGACGCTCTAGCTAGAGCGTCCAATGTTGTTTTTGAACCTAACAAACTGGCGTCTACCTGCGAAATAAAACACAAAGGAAGAACCTTGATTCTTGTAAAGCCCACTACTTTCATGAACTTAAGCGGAAAGGCTGTCAACTATTACATGCAATCTGAAAAAATAAAACAAGAAAATTTATTGGTCGTTACAGATGATATCGCACTACCTTTTGGTACTTTAAGAATGAAACCAAAAGGTACAGATGGTGGTCACAATGGTTTGAAAGATATTCAAACTGTACTTGGCAATTCAAAATACCCAAGACTCCGTTTTGGTGTAGGAAGCGAATTTCAAAAAGGAAGACAAGTAGATTACGTCTTAGGAGATTGGACCTTAGATGAACAAATGCAAATAGGACCTAGAATTGATCAAGCTTGTGAAATGATTCTTTCCTTTGCTGCTATCGGTCTAGACAGAACAATGAATGCATTTAACAATAAATAAACATTAAGGTCATCAATTTTAATATTGGCTTTTGTATCTTTGAATAAGATTTAAAACAGAAAAATAAATTATGAAAAAACTTATACTATCTCTTTTTGCTCTTGCAGGAAGTTTATCACTATCAGCACAGACTGTTTTTGTGAATGAAATTCATTACGACAATACAGGTGGCGATCTAAATGAAGGTACTGAAATAGCTGGTCCCGCTGGAACAGATTTAACTGGATATTCTTTAGTTTATTACAACGGAAGTAATGGTGGGGAATACCTAACTGAAACTCTTTCAGGGGTAATTACCAATCAACAAAATGGTTATGGAACAATCAATTTCATTTCTTCTGGTATTCAAAATGGTGGACCAGATGGTGTAGCCTTAGTTGACGCAAGTAACAATGTCATACAATTTCTTTCTTATGAAGGAAGTTTTGCAGCCACAGACGGACCTGCAAGTGGAATGACATCCACTGATATAGGCGTTTCTGAGTCCAGTTCTTCTCCTGTCGATGAATCATTACAACTAATTGGTACGGGTACAACTTACACAGACTTTACTTGGACTAACCAAACACAAACTAGAGATGCAGTAAATACTAACCAAATTTTTGGTGCTGCTGCAACTTTAGACACAACCGTATCAATTTCAACAGCTGACATGTCGGTTATAGAAAATGTTGGAACTGTAGACGTTACTGTAACTTTAAATCTAGCTCCAACTGTAGACAAGACTGTTGATTTAGTTCTTAACACTGGTAATGCTGCTATTGTAAATGGATACACTACACAAACTATCACATTTACAGGAGGTTCAACTTCCGAAACAGTAACACTGACTGTAACTCCAGGACAATTAGCAAGTGCTTCTGAAACATTAGAATTTGAATTGAGTAATAAAGGTGCTGGATTAGAGTATGGAACAGACATTTTGTTTGATCTTACTGTTAATGAAATGCCTCCTGCAGCAACTCCTTGTTCTGACTTATTTTTCTCTGAATATATTGAAGGAAGTAGTAATAACAAAGCATTAGAAATTTATAATCCTACTTCAAATATTATTGACTTATCTAATTATGAAGTTAGAAAATATAACAATGGTAGTGCTACTGCCTCGAATGTGATCAGCTTATCTGGATTACTTTTACCTGGTGACGTATTTGTTATAGCAAACGGAAGTGCTGATCAAGCAATCTTAGATGAAACAGATTTAATTTCTGGAACAATTTCGCACAATGGAAATGATGCTTATGATTTATACAACATTGCTTTAGAAGATTCAATTGACATAATTGGAGAACTTGGTGTTGATATGACATGGACAGTTGGTTCCGGATCAACAGCTAATAACACGCTAATAAGAATGGCTACTATTGGAGCTGGAACTACAATATGGACTGGTGTTGGAGAAACACAATGGGATGTATTACCTCAAGATGATTTCACCAATATTGGAATGCATACAAATACTTCCTGTACAGACCCAATCCCTTTGACAGCTTATCCTACTGCTTCATCTTTGGAAGTATGTTTAGGAGATACAATATGGTTCTCTCATAACTCTTTTGGTGGAACTTCACCGTACAATGCTGGATGGGAAATTAACTCTGTTCAAACTGTAGGTGACGATTTAGAATATGAAACAACTACAGCCGGAATAATTACTATAAGTTTTGGTATCATGGATGCTTCATCCGCTGTTGATGATTCTGTATTTACAATTAAAGTAAATGCTTTACCAACTGCTGGTGTTACTTTTGACAACACTACAATTTGTTCATCAGACACTGCTAACTTTGTATCTATAGCAACAGGTGTAAGTACAACTTTAACATATAACTATTCACTTTCTCCATCTGGCGAATTATCAGATAGTTTAAATGGAAACGGATTTGTTGTTCCAGACACTGACGGAGTATTTACTCTTACACAAATGGTTACAGATTCATTGGGATGTATGGCTACTAATATTAGTGATATTATTTCAAATGTTATAGACGATGCTACATTTCCTGCATTATCCAATATTTGTGATGATGCTTCAATAAACTTAACTCATAGCAACACAAATGGAACTTGGAGTGGAACAATTGTTACAGATCAAGGAAACGGTACTGGAATTGCTCAAGGAAATGCAGGAGTTTACGATGTAACTTATACTACCACTGGAGCGTGTCCTGATTCACATACAGAAAGTGTAGAAATTTATGCTACACCAACTGCTGATTTTACAAGTACAGGTAGTCTAACAGTTGACTTTACAAACACATCAACTGGTGGTGCAACTTGTTCATGGGATCTAGGTGATGGAAATACTTCAACAGATTGTGATCCTACTCACACATATGCTGCAGACGGTTCTTACAATGTATGCTTGACAACAACTAGCGCTGATGGATGTTCTGACACATATTGTGAAACAATTACAATTCAAGGTGTTGGCGTAAACGAAAACAAAGCGACTACATTTAGTATATTTCCTAACCCAACAAACGGTTTAGTTACTATTACTACTAAAGCAAATTCAACTGTACAATTAATTAATATTGTTGGAGAAATTGTTTGGACAAGTAATGTTCAAAGAACAGCAGATTTAAACTTTTCAAACTTTAGCAAAGGAAGTTACTTTGTAAAAGTTAATACTAACGGTAAAATCGAAACTCAAAAATTGATTATCCAATAAGTAAAACCAACTTAATTCAAAAGCCGTTATGCGAAAGCATAGCGGCTTTTTTTTATATCTTTGATTCATGAATACATATTACATTATAATTGCTGTTGCCAGCATCATTATACTAAGTTTCCTATTTAATTTATTAGCCAAGAAAACAAACATCCCAAGTGTCTTAATGCTAATTCTTTTAGGCGTTGGAATACAACTATATCACAAACCTGACACTGCCCCTGGAGGATCTGAAGAATGGATAATGACCATATTAGAAATTTTGGGAAATGTAGGTTTAATATTTATTGTATTAGAAGCAGCATTAGATTTAAGGCTAAAAAAAGAAAAAGCAGGTCTAATTATAAAAAGTTTCTTGGTGGCATTAATTGCTCTACTAGCTTCCTCATTTGCCATTGCCGGTTTAATGATGCTTATTTGGCAAGGAAATCCAGATGCCAATAGTTTATTTAAATGCTTAATGTATGCGGTACCTCTATCAATTATGAGTAGTGCTATTATCATACCAAGTGTATCTTCGTTAGTAAAAAACAAAAAAGAGTTTATGATATACGAGTCCACTTTCTCCGATATTTTGGGCATAATGTTTTTCTACTTTTTAAAAGATTACGCACATACGGAAGGATTAGCAAATATTGTAAGTGGAGTAAGTTTAAACATAGGCTTAACTATCCTAATTGCTTTAGTAGCAAGTTACCTTTTGGTATTACTCTTTCAAAAAATTGAAGCTAGTGCAAAGTATTTCTTAATGTTTGCCATTCTATTGTTGCTATACGCATTGGGAAAATCGTTTCACCTTTCTTCTTTATTAATTATCCTGTTTTTTGGTTTGGTGCTTAATAATACCCAGACATTTTTCATTGGCCCCCTTAAACAGATGGCAAAACCTGATAAAATGAAAGAATCAATGCATGAATTACATGTCATAACTTTGGAAACGGCTTTTGTATTGAGAACTTTCTTCTTTGTAATTTTTGGAGTAACTATAATGTTAGGCTCTTTAATTGATTTACAGGTAGCATTAATCAGTCTTGCTATTGTTGCAATACTTTTCTCTGTACGGTTCTTATTGCTTAAACTTTTTGTTAGAAGAGATATCATTCCACAACTTTGGATAGCCCCAAGAGGTTTAATAACTGTACTTTTATTTTATGCTATTCCCAATGGACACATTGATGCACATGGTGCAGTTCTTGCCAAATATAATATGGATTACGATTATACTATTCAAGATTTTCCGGATGGAATTTTACTTTATGTAATATTAATTTCTAGTATGATTATGACCATTTCGCTAATTCTTAATAGAGGAGAAAAAGTTAAAGATGTATTATTGGATGTTATCACCTTTAAAAATGATGATAATTCATTAGTTGATCAAATTGAAAACTCTCTCACCAATGAAGAAGATGAA
>JBFHGR010000091.1:0-14070 GCA_041583015.1 Parvicella sp.
AAATTTTTTGAGTTAATTCTGAATCACTTACCCCTAATGCACTACAATTTAAACTAAAACTTGCAGTTGCATCAATATTTGTCCAATTTGTCGTGCTATAATTTGCATCATCTACCTCAATACAAGTTAGATTAGGATTGTTCGAAGCATTAAACATAACCATTGCTGTATTATTACCGTTAGCCACATTAAGTGATGTCAGAGAATTATTTTGACACATTAAATATGTTAATGCAGTATTTTGACTAAGGTCTAAATTAGTCAATGAATTATTGTAGCATTGAAGACTTTCCAAGTTTATATTTTGGGTGAGATTTAAATTACTCATTGAATTATATCCACATCTCAAAGAAGTTAAGGCAGTATTTTGTGTTAAATCTAGTGTATTTAAATTTCCGTTATTATTTAAATGCAATACTGTTAACGCAGTATTGTGACTAATATCAAGGCTGCTTATATTATTAACTTCACAATTTAACTCGGTTAAATTTACAAACTCTTCTATTCCTGTTAAACTAGATATATTCTGGGAAGAACAATTTATGGAACCTGTAAATGCTAACGCCTCACTTACTTGGATTTCGGTGTCTCCATTGGTGTTAATGGCTGAATTTCCAACTAAATAAGCTTTGAAATTAGCATCTGGTATATTTACATTTTGTGCCAATGCTCCTAAATTTATTGTTGTAAAAACTAGCGTTGTAAGTAGTATTTTTTTCATATTTATAAATCTTGAATTATTAATTTTTGAACTAGACAAATTTAACATTCGCACAGTAAATTGTCCAATTTTTAAGGGTGACAAAATGGGTTACTGAAAATTAATCAGTTGATTAACAGTGAGATGGTTTTTTAAAATTTTTGCTTAATAGCGTTGTAAATAGGAGTTTAAATCTACCATTTCGTCTAAGTTTAAACTCTTGCGAACTCTGTTTCTAGCTTTTTTTACACTGTTGGGGGCAATGTTTAAAATACCAGCAATTTCCTTTTGCGAGTAACCTATTCTAATTAATGTAAGCAAGCGAATTTCCGATTTAGATAAGTTAGGATGCTTTATCAAAAGGGAGTTTATAAAGTTGGGGTCCAAGGACTGAAACCTTTCTTTGAATTCATTCCAGTCAGATTCACTGGAAAGTGAATTTTCGATTAATTTAAAAATGCTAGTAAAACTGGTGTTAGAAGCTAGTATTTTCTCTTTCTCCTTGAGTTTGGTACGATATTCAAGAAGCTCTTGTTCTAAATGTTCTGTCTTAAGTAGTCTTTTTTTAATAATTAAAGTCATAAAGTAAGTAAAGCCAATAAGTTCCACCAAAGCACCTATTTTTACATAGGTGAAGGAATTGCCCGGTAAAAGCTGAAAATGAACATTAATTACACCTATTACGGTCAAAAGCACAAAAGAAGCCAAAGGGATGAGATAATAGATAAATTCTTTACGTTTTGCTCTGGCCGAAAGTATAACCATACCAATAATTAACAACAACCAAAGAGGGGTAAGGACGTTTTCAAAGTAATGCAAATACTGAATAGAAGAACGAAAGAAGATAAGTTGATATAGGAATGTACCACCCAATACCGTACCCAATACAATTTTAATAAACCTGTAATAGGTAGGAGACAACTCACTAATATTTAGAAATTTTGTGGTGAAAATAATCAGAGAGAGCGCCCATAACTTAACCATTATAAAAATAAAATGGTCAATCAAAAGTTGATCTATTCTCAGGGTAAACAGATAACCTTCAATACCAAGATAAACAAGTATGGTGCTTGCAACGTATAAGGTGTAGTAAAAATAAATATTCTGTTTATAAATGATCCATTGATAAATATTGATGAGGAGTAGACACACGATTAGTCCATATAAAATAAGGCTGAAGAGTGTACTATCATTTATGTAGTTAAAATAATTTTCTATTGAAGTTACTCTAGGTGTAGCATCTTTAGTTCTACCATCGCTTGCAGAAACTATCAAATAGGTGGCATTTTCATTTGGTTTTAAATCTATCTTCAGATTAGGGTTGGGATTATTAAACGTTCGATGATCTCTAGTTAAGTTGTCCTTGATATGATTAACAAGGGTTAATGAATCACCTAATGAGTCAACTTTATAAAACACATAATTTCTATTGAATCTGTCATTGCTAATAAACATGTAAGATTTATTCTCGCTTTTATTATTCTGTATTTCTAACTTGATCCATAAATCTCCCCTGAAGAAACCTAAGTTTAAATGATCAAAAGGCTCAAACTTGGCTTTATCGAAATCATTAATTTGCTGTTTAACATTAATTGCAGCTTTAAAAGAATAGTTTGCGTCTATTGGTTTCTCCTTAGAACAGGAAAAAAAAATATTCACTAAAAAAATGAAAGTTAGATATATGTGTCTTTTAGTTTTCAATTCTCTGATTACTATTTTACTTTTTTATGTTGGCAACGTCCCTTATATAGAACGTATAGCGTTGGTTTGTACTGTTTGTTGGGGTTGCAGTTGGCCAAATTTACAATTTAGATTTTATATTTTAAATAACTAAAAGCCAAATTGTATTGCGCAACTGCTGAAAGTGGGGTAGATAGAAATTGCTGAACCTTCAGAACCTACTATTTTTTAATTTCTGTAATATTAATACCTACTGGTGAGGGGAACATGAAATTCAAGTCGGTTGCGTTTAATAAGAGTAGTTCTAAATAAGTCAACCTTTATAATTTATACCGTGAAAATCGGTAATTTAGAATTTTTAATCAAACCAAAACCAACATCAATATGAAAAGAGTAAAATACGCTCCATATTTAGATAGAGTTCAAACGCCAGAAAATGCGGCATTACTAATAAAAAATCATCATGTTTTAGGAGTCAGTGGATTTACAAAAGCTGGTGATAGCAAATCAGTTTTACCAAAATTAGCACAAAGAGCACTCTTTGAAGATATAAAAGTCACTGTGTTGAGTGGTGCTTCACTGGGATACGATACGGATGCAGATTTAGCCAAAAATGGTGCGCTATATAAAAGAATGCCATTTCAAGCAGATCCAACCTTAAGAAAAAGCATTAACAATCATGAAGTATTGTATGTAGATCAACACTTAGGGCAAACCGCTGATATGCTGCAAAATATTGATACGTTCAAAATTGACATTGCCATCATTGAGGCGGTGGGAATTACAGAGGAAGGATATATCATCCCAACTACTTCGGTAGGTAATTCGGCAGCATTTACAGATCAAGCAGATCAAATTATCATAGAAATTAACAGAACGTTTCCAGAAAGTCTTGCGGGAATTCATGATGTGATGACGCTAAAGAAGCAACCTAATAGAGGTGTTATACCTATTTTAAAGTCAGATACTAGAGTAGGAGATCCTTTTATAAAGATTGATCCAGCAAAGGTGGTAGCCATAGTTTTTACTGAAGTGCCTGATAGTCCTGCAGTGATTTCTGCACCAGATGAAAAAACAACTGCGATTTCTAATCATATCCTGAATTTCCTGAGCAAAGAAGTAGATGAAGGAAGGTTGACAGAATCTTTATTGCCATTGCAAGCAGGAATTGGTAAAACAGCCAATGCTATTTTGTCTGGCTTTGTGAATAGTAGGTTCAAAGATTTAACGATGTATTCTGAAGTGCTTCAAGATAGTACATTTGAACTTTTTGATTCTGGTAAACTTTTATTTGCATCGGCATCATCCATAACCATTACGGAAGAATGTTCTAATAAGGTATTTAGCAATTTTGAAAAATATAAGGACAAACTAGTGTTAAGACCTCAAAACATTAGTAATGCTGCTGAAGTAATAAGCAGATTGGGAGTGATAGGAATTAATACGGCCATAGAATTTGACATTTATGGCAATGTAAATTCAACACATATTATGGGGACAAATATGATGAATGGAATTGGCGGTTCTGGTGATTTTGCTAGAAATGGCTACTTAAGTATTTTTGCTTGTCCGTCTATGTCTAAGGAAGGTAAGATTTCTCATATTGTGCCTATGGTTTCTCACACAGATCACACGGAGCATGATGTGGATATTTTGGTTACGGAGCAAGGTCTAGCAGATATTAGAGGTTTGGCACCAATAGAAAGAGCACGTGTCATCATAGAGAACTGCGTACATCCTGATTTTAAAGAACAATTATCAGCCTATTTTGAAACGGCATATGCACAAGGAGGTCAAACACCTCATATTCTTCCAGAAACTTTTAGTTGGCATACCCATCTAAAAACTAAAGGCACCATGAAGATGGAGAAGTTAGCAGAAGGGTAGGATGCAGTTAGCATTTAACACTAAAAAAGAGCAATTGAAAACTATATTCAATTGCTCTTTTGTATTTTAATGAATTCTAGCAAAAACCTTTTAACTTGATCCCAATTAGTGTAATCATAATCTTTGGAAGCATCAATCTTTTCACCTTTTTTACGTGTAATTATTCGCATTATAAGATTCTTAAAATAGTTATACTTGGAGAATCTAAATGCACAGCTATTCTCCATTATCAGAGTGCGAATTTATTTAATTTTTCTTGTGCATGTAGACCTCCTAGCCCTAATAGGAGAAACGCAACACTTGTTATTGTCTTTTTATGTTTCATAAGTTGTTGGTTTAAAGTTGATTGAGGTAAATATATTGTGATTATAATTATTATTCGATTTTTTTTAGTTGGTTTTGGTATGTTGGGTTAACAAATAAATTAACACAAACACCAGCACTTATTTACTTTAGTTTTTTAACTCTCTCCACCCTAAAACTAAACCCAAAAACATATTCCAATTTCACATCACCTCAGAATAGAGGATGTGATTTCTTCAAGCTTTGCTGCATTTAATAAATAAGGTGAACCAAACATACACAAAATCTTTTGGATTTAAAAGGGCAAAGATGTACAAAGCTGTCCTACGTAAGACGTATTACGTAGGACTTTTCCCTTTTCTTTTAAGGCAACTCGGTACCATGTTTCTTGCCTTCGGCAAAATGGTCAATTTATTTTTGCCAATCTTCTAGATTAACAGGCTCAATGCCAAAAGTAGCAAAATAATCTACCAATTTATCTTTTCCTTTTTTAGTATAAGGTGTCTCAATTTCTATGGAAATCTTATTAGCGTTTAATTGACCAGATAATTTAGAAAAGTAATCAAAACTCTCACGTATTACCACATCAAAAGTGATGCCTTCATCAACTTTGTGTAGCCAAAAACCAATTTCTTCTTTGGCATCTACTTTATCCTCAATACCATAGTTTCTTCGGGCATTTTCATCTACTTCTTTGAATTTGGCAATAGTAGTAATCCTTGCGGCATTATTCTCCCATTGTACAGATTTAAATGGTAAATTTTGTTCATAGCAGACAATAGGCTCAGACATGATCAACTCAAAAGTTTTCTTGAAAAAATCTGGATGCGTTTGGTCTACTTCATCCCACTTTCCTTCCAATTGTAATTTTTTAGGCCATGTGAGGTGAGTCAATTCAGGCGCCATTTTTAAGCATGCTGCTATGATGGCTTTTTCTTTCTTCTTTTCTTTGGCTATTGTTTGGTCAAAAGATGGTTTGCCATAGTCTGGATGTAGCACTCCTGTGTGGAAATGTGCATCACGTTCACCAGATAAAAGTTGTTGAAAAGAAATGTTTGGATATTGCGAAGGAATTATAGCACCGTCTTTTCTTAAACTAAAATCAATGACTTTTAATCGCCATTCTTTTTCATCTTCTCGCCACACTTTAGCAAGCCTATAAGTGCCTTCCACAGGAAATTCTCCCATCTTCCAATTTTCTGGAGAGATGAGTTGAAAAATTTTTCTATTGGGATCAAATGGAGTTACATATGGGCTATTCATTTCCTCACTCGGAGACCAAAAACCAAATTTGTCTAAGGTTTCTTGCAGTTTGTTAATTTCCTCAGGAACAGTACTATCTTTTAGTAAAAGTAGGAGGTTGTAATATTGCTCGTGTTCTAAGCAGTAGGCTATTTTGTCTTTATTCATGTTAGGGTAATTATGGTGTGTTAATTTGTTTTATTGATCAATCCACTGTTGCTCATAAGAAGGCGCAGGCAAATCATCTGTGGTTTTATAAATAAACTGTGACTTTTCTTCACCGGTAAACCAGTTTACCCATCCCCATTTGCCATTCTTTTTTAAAGTTAAGTAAACTTCAGAGTAAGTTATTGGTGGAAACCTATCTTCGCCACTATATGGAACAATTATTATTTTAAAATCATCGTAAAGGCAAGGAACAGTTTCTTTGGCTTCTTCTTGATAATCAAAGTAACAGGTGTAAATCCCTAGTTTATCATTGTTATACACTGCTGTAAATTTTTCATTGACACCAAAGTACTGGATTGAATCATATTGCTTAGGAATCATTTCTGTTGGAGCACCATTGTCAAAACTAAATTGATACATGCCCCATTTTTTTGTCTCTTTATCTCTTGCTTGAAAAGTGCCATCTCCATTGTTTTTGTCCATTTCTATCAGGTCTGCATTCACCATTTCCATTAGTTGCTTTTGAGAAAATAGCGGTGCAAAATTCACTAATATAAAAAACGTAAGTAAGAATATTGATTGTATGTGTTTCATGTAGGAAAGGTTTATTTATTTTGTAATCAGTAGCGGAGTGTTGCTCGTCACACTATCTATCACTACGCTGGTAAAATAAATACCATTTGGCAATGCTGATAAATCAAGATTAGTTTGATTACTAACTTCCATAATTTTACGACCTAGCGTAGAATAAATCGTAATGTGTATGTCCTTGTAATTCTCCTTGGGAATGAAGCTAACCTCACCTTGCGTAGGATTAGGGAAAATCACTACTGGATGGGTATTATTCTGCAATTCTGCTGTGCTGACTATCGTATTACAAAAACTACTTCTTTCGTTTTGAGCATCACTACAAGGGTTGGTGTAAATAGATTCTGGATAAGTTGCCGTAGGCATATTGCTATGCGTGAGGTTTTTTAATTGTCCACCCATGTCTAGTTGGGCGGCACTTCCATTGCCTAGTGCAATATCTTTGGCTGTTTGATTTCCTGTAAAAGAATAATCTGCTAGCGCATCCAAAAGTCGAAAAGTAACATAATAATCTAAGGCATCAAATTCTCCTTCACTGGTATATTGTGGCGGCAAGGTGTGGTCTGCTTGGTAGATGTAGCCTCCAATAGTATCTGAATACACTATTAAGCAATCTTTTATAGAGTCTGGTATGGCAATGTTATTGAAAATATCCATGCCTAATCTGTGGTCATTGGTTACATCGTTATCATACAATACTGTTAGCATATTGCAATCATCAGGGAAGTTAGGAAGGTTGGTTGTACCCAGTTCATATGAGTACCAAGGAGCAGAGCAAAACATAAACTTACCATTGGTTCCCCAGTTATTTTCGGTAAATGCTCTGTAAGCAATTCTTGGTGTAGCACCTCCACCAAATGATTGACCATAAAAACCAACTCTTGTGGTGTCTATTATTGTGGTGTTGGTTCGGGCTGCTTTGACAAAACCATCAAAAAGGGCAAGGTATCTTTCGGGGATGGTTACACCAAGTGCTTTGTATGGTACAAAAACCACAGCATATCCTTTGGAAGCAATGTGGTGAAGTGTTTCTAGGTGAAAGGTAGTATCAGAAGAACCGTAGCCATGCGAATAAAATATCGTAGGCACTGGCGAAGTAGTCCCTTGAGGATAGAAAATACTAATGGGTTTTAAAAAAGTATTGTGATCATTGGGAATGTCAACGTGATTAACAGTGTACGTACCATTTGCTCCATAACCACTCGTTATTTCGCTTACAGGTCCTTGAAATTGCGCAGACGCAGCGTGTAAAATGAACAGAAAAAAGAGTAGTAGAAAGATCTTCATGTAGTGTTATTTTATTACAGTTACTTAATTATGTTTTCAAGACATGGAGCATCAATTTACTTCCTTTTCAATGATAATCACTATGCTTGAAGTGCAAATTTACACTCGAAGATAAGGGATAATTTTTTATTTTATTTAATCCAAAGTTAAATGAACTTTACAGTTTTAATTTGAAACTACTTTCAATCCAATGATAGAACTTATTAAAGTGGCAATGAAAAATAAACGCAAAAAAGTAGCAGGTTCTTTAAATACAAATATCCCAACCAATACTGTACCTACTGCACCAATGCCAGTCCATACTGCGTATGCTGTCCCCATAGGCAAGGTTTGTGTAGCTTTAATCAATAACCCCATACTCACAAATAAGGCGATGATAAAACCTGTATACCATAAGTACATTTCATTGCCTGAAGCGTCTTTGGCTTTGCCCAAACAAAAAGCAAATGCTACTTCAAATAATCCTGCAATAACTAAGATGATCCAATTCATGATTTTTTTTTACAAAGGTCAAGAATGGAATTAAATAAATATTTTACAAATGTTAAAAAATGAGGTCTATTCTTTCTCTGCTCTAATTCTACTCAAACTTACCTGTGTAATGCCTAAATAGGATGCTATGTGTCCCAATTGAACGCGTTTGATTAAGTCAGGGCTTTGTTTTAGTAATTGTTTGTAGCGTTCTTTTGCCGTTCCCAACTGACGGGAAATCAAGCGTTCTTCTGTTTTGATGAGTTCTTGTTCTGCAAATACTCTTCCCCAGTTGGCAATGTGAATATCTGTGTTAAACAGTTCTTTGAGATGGTCAGTTTTCAATTCGTATAATGCTGAATTTTCCAACAGTTCAATGTCTTCATATCCTTTTTGATCTTGGATATAACTTTTCATGGAAATAACAGTGTCGCCTTCCTTTCCAAACCAAAATGTAATTTGATTGTCGGCTGCGGTGGTGTATGCTCTAACAATGCCTTTTTGAATAAAATAAATAGATTTTTCAATTTTATCTGCATGTATTAAGATATGGCCTTTCTTAAATGTGACTTTGCTTATGTGACGCTTTAATAATTGTTTGGAGGTATCCGGAAGAAAGTAGATACTATCAAGAATTTCGTCTATTGTCATTGGGTCATCTTTTGAAAGTGTAAAGTATAAAATAACTCAAAAATGATCAGTAAAAATCTATAATTGCACGTATATTTTCTTTGGAGTAAGTTATAAAATGCTCCTTTTGCTTTTTTACATGCTTATTTTTTACTTTTTAAAACTATCCAGATGAGAACTGCTAAGGCTAATGTGAGCAATGAAAATGATTTTTCTAAAACAGTTTCTGCAAATAAATTGCCAATGGTATTCAACCCAAACAGGAAGAGAAATACCCAGAGGATTATGTTGACGATCTTTTCTTTGATCAACTGTTTTATAAACTGGCCTTTGATGAGTAAGGTAGCAGCAAACAGTAGATTAATTATAATAGAAATCGATTCAAAAATATACATTTCTTCATCAGTTTTCAAGCGTCCTCCCCAAGTGATCTCGTATGGGATAATGCCTACAAGAATGCAAAGGTGAAAAACAGTTACAGTTACAACTATGGCAAGTGTTATTTTAATGGCGGTTTTTGAGTTCATTGTGTTGGTTTTTACTTTTTATCTAAGGCATACAACTTATTCATCTGCGAATTCATTACACTTTCTGGAGTAATCTTTAGAATGAGTTTCACCAAAGGTTGTGCAATAGCACTGTGCGCCATTTTTCCAAATTGCCATGAATTATTGACAATATAGTCAACTTTTTTTCTTCTTTTTTGTTGAAATGCTTCAAAAGCTGCTGTTACATCTGCTGGTGATTCAGACAATTGTTTGCTCAAATAATAAGCATCCTCAATTCCTTGACATGCACCTTGCCCCATGTTGGGTGTAGTAGCGTGTGCAGCATCGCCAATAAGACAAACCTTGTCATTGTGCCAAGTTGGTATTCTTTTCAAATCTTTAAGCGTTGCTTTATGAATGTTGTTGAAATCAGTATTGGCAATCAATTGACCAACAATAGGGGAGAAGCCTTGAAAGATGTCTGCTAGATATTTTTTTTGATCTTGCACATGGGCATTTTTTACTTGCTTGGCTTTGATTACTGCAAACCAATATACTTCTCCTTCGCCAATTTGAGAAAAACCAAACCTAATTTGCTTGCCCCAGGCTTCTTGGCCTAATTTATACAATTCAGGAGGTAAGTTCATCTTAGAAATCCCTCTCCAGCATATTTGCCCAGTATCTCTTGTGATTGTATCAGAGAAAAGGCCTTGTCTCACAGCCGAGTCTACACCATCAGCGGCAAGCAAAATATCTACGGTAGCTTCACCATTTTCAAACTGCACTTGAATCTCATTATTTTTCAGTTTGTGACTGACGTATTTTTTGTTGAGTTGAATTTCGTTGGTTTTCAATACTTCATTGTACAGTATGTTTTGCAACCTAGCACGGTGAATGGCAGTTGTCTTGTTGCCTTCTTCATCTTGTACCACCTCACTTTTGATTTTTTTTAGCGGAACAAGTTGATCATTGGTGATAGCCATTTTGTCTATTTCCAATCCTTGCTTTTTGATTTCCTCCTTTATGCCTAACCAATCCAAAACCTTTAATGCATTGGGTTGTAGCCAAATTCCTGCACCTACTTCATTGAGTGCAGGCGCTTGTTCATACACCACTGATGAAATACCATATTTACGCAAGGCTAATGCTGTAGTTAGTCCTGTAATTCCTCCGCCTATAATTCCTATTTTCATGATTGGTTGTATTTATTGAACAAACTTATAATGGAAGTTAATGATCTAACTTATACAAGATGTCTAAAAGTTTTATTTTCTTTTTGATTACGTCAATTTCAGTGAAGGCTAATCTTTCCTCTATTTCCTTTTTATACGCCTGTTTGGTGAATTTAGCAACATG
The DNA here is from genome assembly GCA_041583015.1 of Parvicella sp. GTDB lineage: Bacteria > Bacteroidota > Bacteroidia > Flavobacteriales_D > Parvicellaceae > Parvicella. The sequence continues at coordinate 10,801 of JBFHGR010000091.1, forward strand.
CCTTTCAATAGTCTTATCTGTAAAAAGTCTGAGGTCTTTTTTGCATGCTTCACAAATTACATATCCGTAAAGTTCTGTCCCGTTTTGTCCGCAGTTAAAGCATTTATTTGTCATACTTATTTTACTTTATTAAGTCCAATAACTCAAAGCATAGTTCATCAATTATTCTCGATTTTTTATACAAAGCAGCAAAGTCTCTTTGGCTCCCTAAAGATACAAGATTGTTCGGAAAGTCAAATAACTTTGCATCAAGATTTGATGCCCTAACTTTTATTGTTGCTCATATCTGCATATACCCAAACCATTCTGTCCAAAAACCACATTTTAGCCATATAAACAGTTATGGATCCAATAATTGTCAAATATAAGTCAAGTTGCCATAGACCAATCATAAGGGTAATGCCACCAATGGTTTGTAAAATGGTAAGAATTAGTACTGGTGTGTGGTGGTGATTCGGAACTGGATTACTTTTGCGTTCTGCCCAAAACCGCTCTCCTAATACTGACTTGGAACCCCAATTGTCAATGCTTTTTGGTTTTTTAAATAAAGTGGGATTTATGATTATCCATATCACGAGTGCGATTATCGGGATTAGACAATACCAACCTATCCACACTCTTGACCAAAAGGCCACAACTACTAAAGGTAATGTAGCAAATCTCGTCCAGATGGACCATGGATTGGTGTGCTTCATCCAGTTGTCTCCATCCAGATTGAACATTTTTGCAATTCGTTTTTCTAATGTCATCGTTTTATGTTTTTTTGTTCCCACTTAATTTTTAGTAATGGCATTTCCTCTTCTAAAAATTCATAATAATGTAGAATTTCATTCAGGTTTTGCTTTTTTAAACTGTTGTCATCTAATCCAAATGCCAGTCCTTGCGCTAGTATGTTTTTAAACTGACTTATGGATTTGGCCTTTGCCTCTAGTATGTTTTCAAGATTGTTGATGGACATTTTGTAATATGATTTTCTGTCGCCAGCAATCATGTGTTTTTCAATCATGTTTTGGTTTAACAACAAGTTTATGTTGCCACTTATTGAACCTTTACTAGCTTTTAAGGCATCTTTCAAATCATCAAATGAGTTATTGTCGGAGTTTGATGAAATCAAATATCCCAATATTCTACCAGCCATTTTGGGCAGTCCATACTGCTCGTAAAACAAACCTACGTGCTCAATGTATTCTTCTTGTGCTGTCATTTTCTTTATTGAATATTTTTCAAAAGTATATAAAGTTCAGTAATTAATGAACTAAATTAACAAGTATGTTAAATTTAATTGAATGTTGGTTTGTTTTTTTAGTGTTACAATTAAAAACTTGTCCAAAGATTTAGTAGTACTTTTGCCAAAGAGTAAAATTTATATCAATCAGTCGCATATGTCATATCAAGAAGTTTTTGCTGAATTCTGGCAACAAGTAAAAGAAAGTATAGAAGAAGGTACTTTTGCTAAATTAACTATGGCAAAGACCATCGGTAAACCCAACTTGAGAAACATATTTGTACGTCCTATTCCTTCGGATGGAGAGATAAAAGTTTTACTAAAGTTACGTTACAGATCACCAGAAACAGAAGATCAAGAAGATGAATTGACATTGGATGAGGCTTTTGAAGTGATGCAAGAACACCTAAGAAAGTCATTCTGGTCTGTATTGTTATTCACAACAACCAAGGATGTTACTTTCAAAATCAACAAAAAAGGAGCAGGAAGTATCTCAGAATATCCAGCTACATTTGCTGAGGTTCCTCCAATGACAAAAGATTGAACTGAATTATGGTTTACAATCTTCCTCTATTTCTTTCCTCAATAATTTCTTTTTCAATAGTTTCGATAGCTGCATAAGCAAAGCTGCCATCTTTCTTGAGGATATAAATTTGATCTTGGAGTTGAATAAAATCCAAAACAATTCCATCTTTTAAAATAGGGTAGAACATATTATTGTATTGGTAGATTATACCTTCTCCAAACCAATGTGCACTTTCTTTTTCTGGACATTGCATCAAGTGTCTTTCATCATTTATCTGTGGTATTAGTGTGGATGCTCTAAAATCTCCGGAAATCACCATGTGGCCATTGATCATTTTACTTTTGGTAAAATTCATAGAACTGTATGGATAATCTTGTCCGTAAAGCATATTGTTGATAGAAGAGGTTCTTTCCTGCATATCATGATACTTGTTGTACCCAGGAATATTTAGTGAAGCTACAAGCAAAGTATCTGCCTCAGCATCCATTGATAGGTTAGTAAAGTATTGATAGTACTTAATGTAACTAATGTAATTTAGAGTATCATTTTTGAATTTGTAAATACCGCTACCGCTGGTTAGGAATAGCGCTGTTTGACTTGCTTTGATATGCTCAAAAGGCGTGTTTTTTAATCCTATGGCTGCAAATGGATGGATAGTTTTAGGTGTAATCACTACAAGACTAGCATTGATAGAGTCGTTCACAGCAGTGAAATTTCCATTTAAATACAAACTGTTTTGAAACACTTCCATATCACTAATATTGCCATTAAAGTGTGCTACTTTTTGCCATTTATTTTCCTTTAGTTTTAATAACTGATGCGGATATTTAGCATCAGGCAACAATGCAGAAATATAGGGTTGATCATTTAAAAGTATAAGTTCTAAAATTTGCCCTGTGATAGCTTCTCCCATGCTAGTCCATTGCTTGTTGCGAGGCGTATAAGACATGATTTCGTATTGCAATCCGAGTTCATCCATTTGTGAAATGCCGTAGATCGTAGAGTCGTTAGCACTTGAAACTAGTTGCGTAATATTTGAATTTTGAGTGACTGTTTGCCATTCTATGGGACTTGGAGCAGCGCAAACCGGTATGGGAGGACCGTAGGTCGGTTGGATCAAAGCCAGTTCAAACATCGATAGTCCACAAGTCTTTTGCCATGCTGCTAGTTGAGGGCTTTCTATATCACCCAAATATGCCAACAGTTGATGCTGGGCAATAGTTTGTGCTACAGATTCCAAACCGTTAACTTGGAGTAAATATCCTACAGCGCAATGTACTTGCTTATCATCTATAAAAATTGGCGTTCGATAATCTGTGAGTATATTAATTGGGTATTCTCCTGCTAGACAGTACTCTTTAAGTGTAGCAATATTATAAAGTCTATTTTGTCGTTGCGTTGTACTTAGTTGAGCTAAAGGTTGCTCCTCTAGGTAAGAAACTACATTCATAAGGTGTAATTGCACCAGTTCTTGCTCCGATTGTGGAGTATAAGTATGTGTAATAAATTCGGCAATTCC
>JBFHGR010000092.1:0-13875 GCA_041583015.1 Parvicella sp.
AGATTCTTTAAGTGAAATCGAAGAATGTATCGCTTGTATTCTTAAAGGAGAATCATACTTCAGTAAAGTCTTTCTTGAACCTTCTATTACAGAGGTGTTTGACGCTCAAGAAAAAGTAAAAATGCTTACGCCTTCAGAACGTAAAATTTTGAAGCTCATTCTTCAAAAAAACTCCTCAAAAGATATCGCCTCAAAACTTTTTATATCAGAAAGAACAGTCGAAAAGCATAGGAGTAACATTATTCAAAAACTAGAGATTAGCAGTTCAAAAAGCACCTTATATGAATGGCTATTAGAGAATAAAATAGAATTATAACACACCCATTTACGTGGTGATACGTATACAAATTCGTAGCGCTACGTATTGACCTCCATTCCCTTACAACATACCTTTGTCTACATGGAAATTAAGCCTATAGACAAGTCAATTAGAAGAATACAAACGCTTTCCCAAGTTGAGTTGAAAGTGCTCTTGATTATTGCTAATGTGCTTCCGTCTATGAAAATTACAGGATACGATTCGGTTTCGCTGCGAGTCGCAAAAAAACATTGTAGTAATATCATTAAAAAATTGAAAATTTCTATCGAAACCATTGCATTCACTACGCACACCTATATTGAGAATCATTTGATTAGAAAAGTGGCTAGTGATTTTTTTTAAAGGAAGCTTATGAAATTAAACTACTTAAAATATCTATTGCTATTATCGTTGTTAAGTTCAGTTTCTTGCTTCGAAATCAAGGCTCAAAACCTTGATAATATTAGTAAAAAATCTTTTGGAATATCAGGCTCAATAGGTGGGCATGTAACTTTTTACGATGTAAATGGAATTGCCAATAGAAGAGATCCATTTTTTTGGCAAACCAGTGCTAATTTAAACATTAAAGCATTAGGAGTTAACATACCATTTAGCATGACACTCAATCAACAGCAAAGAACATTTACCCAACCTTTTAATCAATTTGGTTTAAGTCCAACCTATAAATGGTTAACATTACATTTGGGCTATAGAACCCTAAGGTTTTCTGATTTTTCTTTGAATGGCAATATGTTTTTGGGCATTGGTGCAGAGGTGAAAATTCCCGAAACAAAATTCACCGTCAAAGGTTTTTATGGAAGATTTGCCAAGTCTATTGACAATTATTATCAAGATGGACTGATTGTGGGTATACCTACTTACGAGCGCTGGGGATGGGGCACTAAGGTAGAGTATGGAGATAGAAAGCACCATTATGCAGTTCAAGTTTTTAAAGCCAAGGATGATACTACCTCATTAAATGGTTTTGAAAATGATGTATCTGTGAGACCTTCCGAAAACTTAGTTTTTGGACTAAGCACAAGGCAACAAATAAGCAATAATCTAAAATTGGATGCAGAAATAGACTGGAGTGCATTTACCAAGGACATAAGAGTGAATGAATATACTGGTGACAATCAAGTTTTTCTATCTAGATTAGGAGGTTTATATTCTTATAATAGTTCTTCAAGCTTCAACAAAGCGATGAAAGCTAATGTATCTTATTCTTTTAAGAATACTTCCATGGTTTCCTTGTCTTTTAGGCACATCGATCCAGAGTATCAATCCATGGGCTCCATTTACTTGAATAATGATTTTCAAGACATTAGACTTAATTACGCTACGCGATTTATAGACAACAAATTGTCATTTTCAACATCGGCTGGATTGCAAAGAAATAATTTGGATAAAAATCAAACCACAAGTTTGCTGCGTTTAATTGGAGGAATAAATACTTCTTATGCACCAATAAAAGAACTTAATTTTTCACTTAATCTTTCCAATTATTCTGCTACATCCAAAATGGTAGAGACTTTAGTTGAAGATACATTGCAGTATGTTCAAGTAACCAACAATATCAACTTCAGAACTACTTATACCATCTTAAGAAACGAAGATAAAAACAAGCACAATCTATACACCAATGTTGGATATCAAAATGCAAGAATAAACGGAAATACTAATGCCAATTTTTACAATGCTAGCCTTGGATGGCAATATGCTGTTACACCATTAAACTTAAATACCGGAATAGGTCTTACTTCTTCGAGAACTATTACTGAAGCAGCAGACAACTCCAACGTTGGACCTACAGCAACTATAAACAAAAGAATGCTTCACAATAAGTTGATAATGGGATTTGTTTACTCCCATCTTTTTTCATTTTCTTATGGGCAATCCAACGGGATGATTCAAAACATTAGATACAATGCCTCTTTTTCTCCCAATAAGCACCATAAGTTTTATGGCAATTTTGGTTATGTCATCAGAAATACAACCATTCTGAAATATAACGAGTTAATTACAACCATTGGTTACAATTTTTTCTTTTAGTATATGAAAAGCAATTACAAATATCCATTTAACGTGTTCAACCTTCTGATGATAGTGATTTCACTATTTACAATAGGAGGCAGCTTCATTGCTCAAGTTATGCCTGTAAATGTCAACACCTTTATCAAACAACCAGGTTCAGTTTTTCTTAGTTACTACACGGGTATTGGTTCGGAAGACCTACAAGTTACTTTAACTTTTAATGACTTCAATGAAGTACAAGGTGATGTCCGATTAGTTATAACTATAGAGGGAGAAGGCTTAATTATAAAAACAAAAAAAGATTTTCAACCTACACAGCCTATATCTCTAACCCCTGGTGTTCCGCTTACATTAAGCGGGCCTGATTTATTCCCATATTTAGATTTAAACAACGTAGAATTGCAAGGGATTTCTTACGCAAGCATCAATGCTACAGGAAAAATACCCGAAGGAATGTATAATATTTGTGTTCAAGCTTATGAATACAATTCTGGCACTGAAGTCTCATTGCCTTCTTGCGGTATGAGTGTGTTATCTCAAGAACAACCTCCTGTAGTACTCACTCCAATATGCGGAGGAGTGGTGGAAACAGCAGATCCACAAATCATATACTTCAATTGGCAACAAGGTGGAGGAGTTGATGCAGTATCGGCATTAGGTTCGCAATATCAATTCTCCCTGTATGAAATCATTAACGACCAAAGCAACCCTCTATTTGCAGTTCAAAATGGTCATGGATTATTGATTTATGAAAGTCCTTTCCAAAATGAAAATTCTATTTCTATAGATTACAATTCTGTTTCACTTACTCCTGGCAAAAGATATGCTTTTAGAATTAAAGTTATTGATGAAAATGGCAACAATACATACGCCAACAATGGTTACAGTGAATGGTGTTGGTTCTATTATGGCTATCCAGAAAATGGGACAATTCCAATTGTATCTCCAGCTAACAATCATTCATACACTAAAGATGCTACGCAGTTTTTTGAATGGGAAAACCCTAACAATAATGTGGCAGGTCAGCAATACGAATATGCCTTAAAAATTGTTGAAGTAAATGAAGACCAGGATGTAGAAAGCGCCATAGAGTCTAACATTCCTTGGTATGAACATACGACTCCCGGAATTGCTTCTTTAAATGGGTACAACCATATTGTGACCAACACATTTGAGCCTGCCAAACACTATGCATGGCAAGTTATCGCATATACAAATACACAAGAAGTTGCCAAGAGTTCAGTTCATTCATTTTATGGACCTTCACTCATTGATAATTTTCTTGCTGGTAATAAATGGGTTGATGTTATTTCCACTTCCAATAATGATTTATCAGCTTTAGACGGCATTGCGAAAATAAATTTTTCATCCAACCCAGATGATGCAATAGAGGTGCCGTTTAATGGTTTAAAAATTATTGAGATAGCAGGTGATTATGTATTGGATGATGGAGAAATCATATTTGAATTGCCTGAAGTTAAAGAGATCACTATTCCTGCAGCTAGCGATTTTAACGCCCCTGGACTTTTTACCATTTCAGGCGGTGTAATCAACCGTTCTGGAATGAAAATGAATGGAAATTTTAAATGGAATTTTCCTCACCCCTTATTGGAAGGACCTACAGTTCTAACTACACAACTTACCACTGTAAATGTGATAGATGAAAGCATTTCTGGAATTGCTAAATTCAAACCAGATTCTTTATCTTTTAAATTATTAGAGCCTTATGGTTACCAAATTGATTTAGACACTAATTCAACCATAGAGTTTGGAGAAGGAAAATATGCCATGAATTTATTTGGTAATTTAGAAACCAACGAACACATAAAAAATATTGATGGGAATAATTATAAAGTCAAACTAAATCAGGTTGATAACCTAACTTATTTTGTTGCTACACTTCAAACAGAACAATTTAGACCATTACCAAAACTTGACATTAAACTTCAACCCTCTTCGGTTCAAGTAGATTTAGACGATAATACTTCTCCTGGTTCATTAGCATCAGACCCAGATTGGAAAGGGATATTTGCCAAAAGCTTTAAGTTTTACAGTGGCGAAAGTATCGACCCTAATGGATACATTCAAAATTTTGTCACCATAGATCAACTATTTGAAGCCTCAAATGAGAGTGAGTTATACTTAGATAACCGAGGAGTTAACTTTAAAATCAATGAAGAAATAAACCGTGAGAATACCGTTTACTTCAACACTTTTGCAGGGAAGGTCTCAGGATTAGAAATTAACATTGAAGAAGGGCAAATTATGAATTCTAAAATAAAAGGAAAAATTAAAGTCCCTTTTATTTCTGACACCGATTGGTTTGATGTTTCAACAGATTTAGGAGCCAACGGAATAGAAGGTATAGAATTGTTAACAGACTTCAATGGATATAGTTTTGTGTACAATGCGGAAGGTGGAGATCAAGCAGTAAACATTTCTTTCAACAGTGGAAATTTTGAAGGAAAGGATAGATTAAACTTTAGTGCAAACCTCAATTGGGAAGCACTCTCAGTTAACATTCCTAATGCAGAAAACTTTCTACTTTATGGCGATAATAGTCTTGGTTTTGGTCAAAAGAATGGAGTTTACCCACTCACAACACAAGTAATGGGAAACATAGAAGGTTACGACATAATTTGTGAAAAACTATTTGCTGGAACTTTTGACAATAAACCTATAATTGGATTGGATTACACAATAGACTTAGGAGAAGACATCGGTGGAACAGACGGTGCGCCAAGAGGAAGAGCACTTTCTGTAGCAGAACCGATGCCTACAAATAATGGGCCTGCCGCAACACTTAACAACACAGATACAGACAGTACACCTTCAGTAGCATCCACTACAGAAGAAGAGGAGGACCCAAATAAAATTGAGTTTACTCAAAAGTTCTTCAATAACCTTCAAGAGAAGAATGATGATGGAAAAGTAATATTAGACAGTACAGGAATAAGTATAAATGTAGGAGTAGCTTCGGCAGAAGGTTTTATACGTCTTACTAATGATCACCCTACTTGGGGAGCTTCGTGGATGGGTCATTTTAATGTAGACGTGAAAATACCGAAAGCAGTTTCATTAAGCTCTACTTTCTTAAAAGGTAAAAAAGATAATATAGATTTCTGGTATTTTGATTTTGCTGCCGGTATGGGAATGAAAAATCAAGGTACAGGTAATGAAGCAACAGACGCAACAGGTGCTGCTACAACAAATCAAACAACAACAACCGCAACTGAAGATAAGAAAGATTCTAAATTGAATAAATTTAATGGAATTCCGCTTGGCCCAGTTTTAATTGACCAAATTGAGGGAAGAGTATATCACCACATGGTTAATACCAGCAATACTTCTATTGACGAAGGAGTTGGTGACTTTAATTACGCAATTGACGAAAACACTGTTTTTGGAGCCTATCTAAGAACACACATGGTAGATGTCGCTACTGGTGGAGATGGGTTTATGATTAGTGGTGCATTAGAAGTGTCTGCTGGAGCCTATGCTGTAAGCAGGTTATCTGGAGAGTTTCAAGGAAGTTTTATGAAAGACAAAATTAGAGTAAACGGACTTTATACTTACACAGAGGAAAATAATCACCACTACGCACAATTAGGTGCGGAATTAGAAATTCCTATCTGTGCTTCTGGAACACTTACTGTGGATATTGACAATTCCAAAACCTTTATTGGCATTGGAGATAGAGATAATAGAATAACCGTTTATCCTGTTTGTCAGAGAGTGGTTGGAGAAACAGCAGAGGTTCAAGGACAAAATGGGAACAACACGAACAGTCCAGGAGGGGCTAACTCAGGAACTAGCACAACCAGTGATACAAATACAGTTGATCAAGAAGATGGACAAGAAATTTCTTATGGAGGAGGTTTTGAAGGTTGGATTATCTTAAACCTAGAAAATGCGGACAGTACAGGTGCTGACGGTCAGCAGTATTTATTTTTAGGTGCTGGCGTAGGAGGAACAGTAGCATTTAGTTCTGGTGCCATTAAGCTTCCTTTGATTACAATTGTTGCAAAAGCAGAAGCAAGTCTTGCCGCAGGTATACAAGGGAGAATTCCTTTCAATGAAAATACCCAAGCCATGTTTGGTGTTTGGGTAAGCGCCAATGCATCAGTTGCAATAGATTATGAAACAGTAGCGGCAGATGGCACAATTGAACTACTTAGCGTTAGTTTAGAAGGAGATGCAACTTTTGAATTTCCTAACCCCTATGAACTCCAGGCTAAACTAACAGGTAATGCAAGTGTCTTAGGCATAGAGGTTGAATTTAATGTAGAAGGAAAACACACATTTTAATAAATTATGAAACACTTACTAACACATATATTTCTTCTGTTTATAACTTCTGTAGTGACTGCGCAGCAAAGTAAGTTGCGCGCAAAGTTTGATGGAGAAAAGGTAATCGTCAAAATATTCAATCAGAATATTTACAATCAATCAGCCTATGATTTTTATAGAAAATCAAGCACTTCAGATTGGGAAAAAATAAACAATACGCCAATAGTGTTTAACCCAGATCAATTGAGTGAAAAAGACCTCAATGAAAATTATAAAATAGTAAGCAAATTGCATCCCAATAAATTAGAGGGATTTGCTAAACTAATCGTGCTTTCTTCTTTTATTCACGATAATGAATACGCAAGATTTATTGGAAGTGCTTTTTATGACAATACAGCTGTTCAAGGTCAGGTATATTCATACAAGGTAACGAATGATAAAAAAGAAACCATAGCACAACTAGATGATTTCAAAGTAGAGAATATAAGTATCAAATCTCCAACAAACATTTCATTAGAAGAGAATCATTTATCTTGTAAAATCAATTGGGAAGAAGATAATGAAATGTCTTTTGGTGTAAACCTTTATAAAAGAGAAAAAGGAAAAACAGAATGGTATAAAGTGAATAATAAGCCAATTATTCCGTTTGGAGGAACTTCCAAAGAAGATCAAAAACCGTTTAAGTTTGAAGACAAATCCGTAACGCTAAATCAGACTTATGAATATCAAATTAAAGCAATAGATTTATTTGGGTTTGAAGGGCAAGGAAGTCAAATTATAGAATACACGGCAAAAGATTTAATTATCCCTGAACAAGTCACAGAACTACGTAGTGAAGTAAATAATGAAACCAATGAAATTACACTGAATTGGAAAGGTTCCGAAAGTGAAGATTTATCTCATTACAAAGTGACAAGATTTAGAGAAAACAATAAAGATTCTATAATTCTAGCCGAGAATGTAAACAAGACAACAACAGTATTTGTGGATAAGAATGTTCCGACTGGTGTGTACCAATATACTGTAGTAGCTGTAGATTTAGGAGGGAATGAAAATCCCAAAAAGACAAATATTTTGGAACTACTAGACGTAGACCCACCAAAAAAACCTCAAAACGTAGTCTTGACACCTGATACTGGTAAGATTGAAATTAATTGGACGCCAAATTCTGAAGCAGATCTATTAGGGTATCGAATTTACAGAACAATCAATAAAAATTCAGATAAATTAATTCTTGTTTCTAAGGATATAATTACATCCAACTCATTTGTAGAAAAACTTGAAAAAAAGACAAAAAACAATCTTGTATATAAAATTGTAGCGATAGACACTTCTTATAATCAAAGTGAATATTCGGAGCCAACTATTGGCAAACTTCCAGATGTTACCCCACCATTGCCCCCACATATCTCTGTAGTGACCAACAATGATTCCATTTATCAAATACAATGGATAGCATCTACTTCTTTAGACACAAAATTTTATAATGTTTATCACAAATGCATTAGCGACTCAGTGAGCGAAATTCAGAAAGTAAACAGAACAGAAGTTTCTCAATTACAATTTAACAGTACCTCTTTTAAAGATGGCAAAACGTACACCTTTTACATTACTGCTGTAGACTCTATTGGGAATGAATCAGAACTATCTAATGGTAAATCCTTAGCATTCAAAAAAGAAACCAAACCCGAAATCTCAATCAGCAATTTCAAAGCAAAAATAAGACAAGGTAAAGCTTCTCTACAATGGGATATAAATGGTAATGATTTTATAGGAGTTGTGATTTATAGATACGATTCTTTACACACAAATGGAACTCCAATATCAAAATTAATAACAGAAAATAGTTATAAGGATACCGCAATAAACAGTGGAAGTTATGATTATCAATTAAGAGCTTACGATTCCAAAGGAAATATTATCAAATCAGAAAAAATAAACTTAGAACTTAAACAATAATTCGCTATGAAAAAAATAGTTATACTCACATCAATTGCACTTTCTGGGACATTATGTTTTGGACAAGTTGGTATAGGAAACCCTAGTCCTGATCCCGCATCTATTTTAGATTTGACAAATTCAAATAACCTAGGGTTGATACTCCCAACTTATTCAGGGGTATTACCTACAGCACCTCCTAAGGGTACAGTTTATTACTCTTCTGGTAGTGATGTGTTATTTTACAAGGAAAGTGGTGGTGGATATAATGGTATTTCTGCTTGGAAGTATAAGTATGATGGATTAAACACAGAAGACACCTATTATATCGGAACAGGTAATGTGGGGATAGGACTGAATAATCCACAAAAAAAACTACACATAAAAGACAATGGCGCCATGCTAGCCCTAGAGGGTAATGCAGGGGGGCAAGCATATATGGAATTTTACCCTGATAGTTATGCCGGAGGAAGAAAGGCATGGTTTGGATATGGAGCAGATGGAACTAGCGCATTGACTTTAACAAATGATTTTACCGATGGTAGTGTAAATATTAATGCCAATGGAATAGGGACAATTAATCTTAACAAAACAACCAATATAAACGGAAATGTAAATGCATCTGGAAAAGTTCAAGAAGATGGATTTGATTTAGTCCCTGCGGGTACTATAGTTATGTGGAGCGGAAGTAGTGTTCCTTCAGGTTGGAGAATATGCGATGGAACTTCTGGCACTCCTAATTTGGTTGGGAAATTTATAAAAGGTGGAAACACAGGAAGTGTTGGCTCTACTGGTGGAAGTAATACTAAAACTCTCGCTATTGCTAACCTTCCGGCACACAGTCATACCTCAGGAAGTTTAACAACCTCTTCCGCAGGAAATCACTCACATACATCAGGTGTAGGAGCGGCTAATGGTGTAAGCGGTGGTGTTTATAGACCAGTAAAAGCAGATGGAGTAGCTGGATCTTTTACCACTAATTCTACAGGAGCACATACGCATACCATTTCTGGTTATACTGGTTCTATAGGTACTGCTACTCCCTTTAATATTGAACCGGAATATTATACACTTATTTATATTATCAAACTTTAATAAAAGACTTTTACTCGTATGAAAACTAACTTTCACAAATTAATGCTTGTTGCCTTCCTCATGGCATCCGGATATTTGAACTTTGCTCAAGTAGAAGTAAGTCATGCGGGGCAACAAATTACAGTCTTAAATGGAACCGATTTATACATCATCGGAAATCTTAATATACTATCTGGCAACAATGATAGAATTGCAAATGAGGGAGTAATTCATGTAACAGACAGTATAATAAATTATGGTAATCAAAAAGTTTTTGGTTCACAACCTAATACAGGACAAGTGGAAATTACTAATCCCTTTGCTGCTATTTCTGGAAATGATACTACACATTTTAATCAACTCATTGTAAATTCTGGAGGTGAACTAACACTAAAAAATGACATCTTTCTAACTGATCAATTGACGTTAACCAACGGAAATTTACATTTGAATTCAAACGTTGTAACCCTTGGCAGCAATGCATACTTAACCAATTTAGAAAATAATACTTCTAGAATATATGGCGTTAATGGTTATGTGACCACTACTCGACCATTGTCAATTGGGAATCATACAGATATTGCAGGCCTTGGGCTAGGAATAAATGTTATTGGAAATTTAGGTGCAAGCGTTACTATAAATAGATACCATGACACATTGGAAAGTCCAACTAATGGGTCGATTTTTAGATCTTATACTTTCAATCCAATGAATGATGGCTTAGTTTCGGACCCAACCATCAACTATGTTGATAATGCAGAACTAAACGGGATGCATGTTGACTCCTTGAGAATGTACCTTTCTGAAGACAGCGGAACATCATGGGAAAAATTATCCAGCAGCAACATTGGTAGTAACCCACTTGAGGCTACAAAGCAATGGACACTTTCATCATCTTCTGTATTAACCCTAGCGGAAGATAGTTGTAAAACAATTCCATATGTAGATATCTTACAAGATACCATACCTATATGTTCCGGAAATGATGCGTTACTCTTTGCAGATGGTGCCGCTGGCTATAAATCAGTATGGAGCAACGGAACGATAAATAATGATACGGCTTTTGTTTCCACTACAGGCTATCACTACATTACAATTTATACCACCGGAGGTTGTGAAAACACCGATTCTGTATATGTTTCTACAGATGAACTGCCCACAGTCAATTTTTCGGCTTTACCTACTTGCTCTGGAACAACAACAACCTTCAATAATACATCCTCACACATTAGTGGCAACTTATCTTATGAATGGCATTTCAATGATATAAACCTTGAGCCAAATGATACGTCTAGCTTAGAAAATCCAACTTTTGATTTTTCTACATCTGGAACTTACCCTGTTCAACTTATCGCAACTTCTCCTGGAGGATGTCGTGATTCATTAACAAAGAACTATGTAGTACTCCCAATACCAGTAGCAGACTTTTATATTGACAATTCCAAATGTGAAGACAGTGTTTTCACAACAGTTAATTTTTCCAATGTAACGCCTAATGCTGGAATCACTTACGAATGGAACTTTGGAGATGGCAGCGCCTTGTCAAATGATTTTGAACCAACACATATTTTTACTGGAGATGGTACTTTTAACGTGCAATTGATAGCAACTTCCAATGGTTGTAAGGATACTTTAGTGGTGTCAACTGAAGTAAACCCTGTTCCTAATGCAAACTTTGTTCTTCCAACTTTAATTTGTGACAATGCTGTTAGCACTTTTACCAATACATCTACAATAAACACTGGAACTATGACTTATGAATGGACTACCCCTTTTAGTAATTCCAGCACCACTGATTTGTCGGTTGCTATAGCACCGGCAGGAACTCATAATATTACACTTACAGCAACATCAGATCAAGGTTGCCCTTCCAGTATAACACAAAGTATATCATCACTTCCTGCGCCTATTGCAGACGTTACTGTATTGGACGGATGCGAAGGATCACCATTGGTAATTTACAATAACTCTACTGGTCCTGGAGCGCTTACCCATTCATGGGACTTTAATGGGGTTGGAAGTTCTACGGATGAAGTACCTACCTATACTTTTTCTAATGACGGGTTTCCTTACGTGAATTATACAGTTACAAGTAGCAACGGATGTTTTGATAGCCAAAATAAATACCTAATGGTAGGTCCGAAACCTGTTGCAGATTTTTCTTGGACAGATGATTGTCTTGGAAATAGTATTGTATTTACTAATAATTCATATCAAATAGGAGGTCAAGTAATGCTTACATATGAGTGGAATTTTGATAATTTAAACACTTCAATGCTAGACAATCCAAGTGAAACATTTGCATTTGATGGGACTTATGATGTAGAATTGATTGCCACGGATGGTTTTTGTTCGGATACTGTAGTCAATACTGTTACTGTTTTCCCATTGCCAATCGTTAATATTGGTGATACTATAAAAACTTGTGGCGCTAGTTATGACTTGGATGCTTCCAATACAGGTGGTTCATATTTGTGGAATGATGGATCTACTAATCAAACATTAACAGCAAGTACAGACGGTACATATTACGTAGAGGTAACCGATGCAAATAGTTGTGTGAATAGTGATACTGTTGAAGTATTTCTGAACACTACATTAACCTTGAATTTAGGTCCCGATTTTACCGCATGTAACAATACAACTCTGGATGCTGGATATCCTGGCGCTTCCTTTTTATGGGGAGGTGGAGAAACAACTCAAAACATAACAGTAAACACAACAGGTAACTATTCTGTAACAGTTACCGATCAGAATAACTGTGTAGGAACAGATGACATAAATGTAACAATCAATAATAGTACCCCATTTACTTTAGGCGCTGATATATCAAGTTGTGATGGTAATATAGAAACCTTAACTATTCCGCTTACAGGAGGAAATTACTTGTGGAATGATAACTCAACTAATCAGGATTTAATTGTAAATAATTCCGGGACCTATATAGGCACGTTTACCAATGCAGCTAATTGTACAAGTTCTGATACTGTGGAGGTTTTATTCCAAAGTTTACCAACTGTAAACTTAGGTGCTGACTTTTCGGTTTGTAAAGATACCACACTTACTTATAATGCGTCCAATGTAGATTACCTATGGAGCACAGGAGGGACATCGGCTAGTGAAACTTTAACCACTACCAATGATTACTGGTTGGAATTGACTAACCAAACTACAGGTTGTGTTAATAGAGATTCTATTTTTATTACTATTTATCCTAACCCAATAGTTGACCTAGGAGCTGACATTGTATTGTGCGCTGGTGGAAATGTTACACTTGATGCTGAAAATGCAGGCAGTAGCTACTTATGGAATAACAATACTACTAATCAGACATTGACAACTTCAACTGCTGGAACTTTTACCGTAACTGTAACAGATGCAAATGGTTGCTTTAATTCTGACACTATTGAAGTAAATAATGGCGGACAAATGAATGTAGATTTAGGTAGTGACAGAACCATCTGCTCTAATAGTAGCACTATTTTAAACACAGGATATTCAGGAGCAACTTATGAGTGGTACAATACTTCAGGACAGTTCTCTACAGACTCTGTAGTCTCTATTACTAATGCAGATACCATTTGGGTAAACGTCACGAACACTTATGGATGTTCAGAAAGTGATACAATAGTAATTACACAAGCAGTTCAAGATTTAATAGCAAGTTATTGGGCAAAAAGTGAAGTATTCCCTGGGGATTCAGTAAAATTTGTGAACTTATCTTATCCCAAACCATATACAAGCACTTGGGATTTTGCAGATGGATTAATTTCCAATGACAGTTGTCCAACGCATCCATTTTTTGTCCCTGGAGATTATGATGTGATACTTACCGTGGACAATGGAAATTGTACGGCTTCTAAAGTAAAAACAATTACTGTGCTTCCTATAAAAGCCGAAGGAATTACTAATAATCCAATTGTAACAGATCAAGATACTTTGTATAATGAAATTATAGGCTTAAACCTATACCCTAATCCTAATACTGGAATATTTAACGTAGATATTGACTTGTATAGTGAATCAAATGTAGAGTTAATGCTGTTTAATTTATATGGTCAAATGATCCATAAAGAACAAATTGTGGGTAAAGATATAAGCAAACAATTTTCATTCGAGCAATTGACTCCTGGCGTTTATTTCATCAATGTTTATTTAAATAAATCCAACATAAAGACGGTTAAATTTATAGTTCAGTAAAAAAGAGGAAGAGTTTGCATATAGAAAAGAAGTAAATGACT
>JBFHGR010000093.1:0-13758 GCA_041583015.1 Parvicella sp.
ATTTTAATTTCAGGATTGCTCTTCAGTACTCCTTTTGCACTATCCTATGCGCAGGAATCGGCTCAAGTTACCTTCATTGAAAATAAAGGTCAATGGGCCTCAAACATTGATTTTAAACTAGAAATAAACGCAGGGGATATTTACTTTGAAGGCAAAAAAACTACTTATCATTTATTCAATAAATCTATATTTGGCCAAGCCCATAGAAACGAAAAGGTAGATTCAATTGTCAAAGGACATACTTATACGGCCACTCTCTTGAATGCCAACAATGATTACAAAATCATTAAAAACAACCCTTACAACCACTATTACAATTATTTTATAGGTAATGATAAAAACAAATGGCAAAGCAATGTTAAGGCCTATGATCATAATTACTATCAAGATGTCTACCCAAATATAGACCAAACATTCTATGCAAAATATGGTGATTTAAAATACGATTTCATCGTTCATCCAGATGGCAACCCTTATCAAATAGAAATTGAATATAAAGGACTCGATAAAATTAAAATTGTGAAAGGTCACTTGGTTCTTACAACCTCAATAGGCAATGTAGTGGAGCAAAGCCCATATGCCTATCAAGTTATTGATGGAAAAGAGACTAAAGTAAACTGTAAATACAAACTGAAAGGAAATATTCTTTCTTTTCAGTTTCCCGATGGTTATGATGAATCGCTAACCTTGGTAATCGATCCTGTGCTGACCTTCTCAACCTATACCGGATCTTCTGCAAATAACTTTGGATGTACTGCTACAAATGATATTGATGGTAATATGTATGTTGGTGGAACTGTTTTTGGTATAGGGTATCCCACCACTACTGGCGCTTACCAAACAGCATTCAATAACGTGGCATCTACTATTGACATGGGAATAACCAAATTTAGTGCAAATGGGAATTCATTACTTTATTCCACATATCTAGGTGGTAATCTAAGTGAAGTGCCTCATAGTCTAGTTGTATCAGATCAAAATGAACTTGTCATTCTCGGAACATCTAATTCAATTGACTACCCTTTGTCGGCTAACTGTTTTCAAAACGTTATGAATGGCGGTACAACACAAGTTTTTGGAAATGGATATGGTTTAGATTACACAGGAGGAATGGATATTGTGGTTTCTAAATTAAACACAAATGGAACCGCACTATTAGCATCTACATATGTAGGCGGTACCGGTAATGATGGAATCAATTACAATACAATGATGCACTTTAATTATGGAGATGCATTTAGAGGTGAAATTATTAATGGTCTTAATGGGAGTATTATTTTTACTTCAACTACTTCTTCTACCGATTTTCCCTTAAGTAATCCAATTCAAAATACTTTAAATGGTCCCTCAGATGCAGTAATTGTTAGTCTAAATAGTGATTTAAGTTCTTTAATTTTTTCCACTTACTATGGTGGCAGCAGTTACGACAATGGCTATTCCGTGCAGATCAATGCTACTGGTGAGATTTATTTTTGTGGCGGAACAATGAGTAGTGACCTTCCAAATGTTTCAAACGGCATGCTGAATACTGCTCCAGGAGGAGATGTAGATGGCTATATTGCCCATCTGTCTACCAATGGTAGTACTATGCTCAATGCTAGTTATGTTGGCACCTCGGAATATGACCAATGCTTCTTTGTGCAAACAGATAGTAATAATGATGTATTTACAATAGGACAAACTAACGGAACTTATCCAATATTGAATGCATTGTATAGCAATCCTAATAGTGGGCAATTTATTCAAAAGTTAAGTCCGGACTTAAGCACCTCGCTTATGTCTACCGCTATTGGTAGAGGTAGCGGCAGTGTTGAAATTTCAATTAGTGCATTCCTTGTCAGTGATTGTGACTTTATTTATTTATCCGGTTGGGGAGGCGCCCTAAATAATAATATTTCATATAGTGCGCATGCTGTTTCAAGTTCTACCGACAATCTACCAATTACTTCTGATGCTTTTCAAAACAATACTGATGGTCAAGATTTCTATCTAGCCGTGCTAGGTCCAGATGCCAATTCTTTACTATATGGCACTTATTTCGGTGGAGGAACTAGTTGGGAACATGTAGATGGAGGAACAAGTAGATTTGACAAAAATGGAAATGTATATCAAGCCGTTTGTGCTGGTTGTGGAGGAAACAGTGACTTTCCGAGTACACCAGGTGCATGGTCTCCAGTTAATAATAGTATTTGTAATCTAGGTGCTTTCAAATTTGACTTAGGATCTATCACACCAGCTCTAAGCGTTCCACAACCATACGTATGTCTTCCTTCTGCTTATCAATTTAATAACAATTCTTCTGGAGGAAATGAATATTTTTGGAATTTTGGAGATGGAACGACTTCCAATCAATATGCACCTTCACATAACTACACCGACACAGGACATTTCGAAGTAAGCTTAATTGTCATGGACTCCCTTGGATGTTTAGAGACAGACACGGCTTATCTTTATGTAGATGTTTTTGCTTTGGATAATGCAGCAGTTCAAGCCATTGATACAATTTGTAGAGGCGATAGCGTGCTTTTAATTGCTAGTGGAGGAACTACATACACCTGGCTCCCTACTTTTAACCTTTCGGATCCTAATGGCCAGACTACATATGCATATCCTACTGTAACAACGGACTACACTGTAGTTGCCACGGATAATTGCGGATCAGATACTGCACAAATAAGAGTGAATGTTTACCCTGATAGTTATAGTGTAAGAAACGATACCCTTATTTGCACAGGTACTCCTGTAACACTACAAGCATTTGGAGGGATAGATTATCAATGGCATTCCGATCCAGCCATCCAAAATATAAACTCTCCAACACCAACAGCTATACCAATCACTACAACTACATTTTATGTAGACATAACCACTCTTTCTGGCTGCGTGTACACAGACTCCGTCACAATTTATACTACAAGTTATGATCCAGTTCCCAACTTAAATAATGATACTATTATTTGTAGAGGCGAGTCTTTAACCTTAACGGCACACGATGGAGACACCTACAATTGGTATCCAAGTAACCTTGTTACTAACGTAAATGGACCTACCACCAACACTACAATCAATTCTTCTAACTACATTTATGTCAATGTTACAAATGTATGTGGTTCCATTGTTGATTCTATATATATTGAGGTTGTTGATGTTTTTCCACAGATAAATCCCGACACAACTATTTGCCCTGGTGATACTGCTCTTCTCTATGCTTCTGGAGGAGAAACTTACCAATGGTCTCCATCTTCTACTCTGATGTATCCTGACTCCAATTCTACAATTGCCACACCAATTATTCCAACTCAATATTCTGTAACTGTAAGTAGTTCTCAAGGATGCAATAAAACACTTAGTACCAGAGTATTTTTTCATCCAACACCAATTGCTCAAATAAATAGTGAAAATTTCATTTCATATGGCCATGAAGTAATTCTTGAAGGCGTTACCAATGTAGATAACTATTACTGGGAATCAATAGATAGTATTTATTGCTCTAGTTGTTTAATCACAGCGGCAAAACCAGAAGAAACAACGACTTATATTTTTAACGTTCAAGACACTACTGGCTGTTTCAATAGCGATACTTTAACCGTATTCTTGGATGGGGTTTTATATATTCCCAACACGTTTACCCCTAACGGAGATGGCGTTAATGACTTTTTTACAATCAAAGGCAAAGAAATCCAAAGTTTCAAATTGTATATTTTCAACAGATGGGGACAGTTAATTTTTGAATCTGAAAGTATGGATAATCAATGGGATGGAACTCATAATAATAAACCTGTTCTCATTGATACGTACATTTGGAAAGTAGAATACGAAGATTCTCAAAAAAACTATGACAAACTCATAGGTCATGTCAACGTTATCCGATAAAACACCATTCCTACATTATTAGCAGTCACACATTGATTTTTTAGTAACTTTGAAGTAACCAATAAAATCAATCAATGAAAATTTTCCTCCTAGTATTGTGTACATTACCTTTTATCAATTTTTCACAAGTAAATATGACTCAGCTAGGTTATCTAGATGTTGTATCTGCTCATAATAACTCTAATGCAAATGATATTTGGGGATATGTTGATGGAGCAGGAAATGAATATGCCATTATCGGATTAAATGACGGCACTTCAGTGGTTGATGTTACAGATCCTGCTAATCCTAATGAAGTTTTTTTCGAACCAGGTATGAACTCTATTTGGAGAGATATAAAAACTTGGAATAATCATGCCTATGTTACAACTGAGGCACAAAACGGTTTATTGATTATTGACTTAAGCACATTGCCCGGTAACACAAACCTTACCACCAACTATTATAATGGACCAAACGGAGATGAATGGCAGTCTGCTCACAATTTATATATAGATGAAAATGGTTTTTGCTATATTTTTGGAGCAAACAGAGGTGAAGGAGGAACAATTATTCTTGACCTTAATTCTGACCCGATGAACCCAATTGAAGTTGGACAAGAAGACACCTACTATACGCACGATGGCGTTGTAAGAGGCGACACATTATATCAAGCACATATTAATGATGGATTCTTCACTTTAACAGACATTTCCGATAAATCCAATCCAGTATTTCTAGGACAACAATTCTCTCCTGGAAACTTTGCTCACAATCTTTGGTTTAGTGATGATGGAGATTATTTATATACCACAGATGAAATCACTAATGGATACATTGGTGAATATGACATTTCGAATCCATCAAACATTATTGAAACTGATAGAATTCAATCTTCACCAGGCATGAATGTTATCCCACATAATGTTCACTTTCTTAATGATTATATAATAACCTCATACTACCGTGATGGTGTTACTATTCACGATGTTTCAAACAAAGGAAATATGGTGGAAGTAGGTAATTATGATACAGCACCAAGTTTTTCGGGTGATGGATTTAATGGATGCTGGGGAGTATATCCTTGGTTACCATCGGGGAATATAATCGCTTCTGACATTGAAAATGGTCTTTATATCATAGGAGCGAACTACACAAGAGGTTGTTATTTAGAAGGTGTTGTTACGGATATAACAACATCAAATCCTATTAATAATGTAGACATTACCATTATTGGCAATAATGTAATTAATGCCACTGATGTAATTGGTGAATATGCTACAGGTGTAGTTACTGCTGGCACCTATGACATTGTCTTT
Source organism: Parvicella sp. (assembly GCA_041583015.1). Lineage (GTDB taxonomy): Bacteria > Bacteroidota > Bacteroidia > Flavobacteriales_D > Parvicellaceae > Parvicella. Next base: position 5,172 of record JBFHGR010000093.1, read on the forward strand.
TCCAACCCATCATACTATACAGACACTGCCTACGGAGTAACACTAAGTAATGGTGTGTTAACCATCCAAGATATGCAATTGGTTCCGATAGTTCCTATGGATGTTACAATCAGTGTATCCGAAAGTATTTTATCTGTCCAAATACCAGATGTAGAAATTTCATTAATGAATGAAAATTTTACTCACACAGGTGTCTCTGATAATTCAGGGAACGTTACTTTCACAGGGGTAATCCCTGGTGATTATTCCATAACTGCTGGAAAATGGGGTTTTGTTACACAGTGCTCTGATATTACAATAAACAATACAACTTCTACAATCAATGTTAACCTAATATCTGGTTATTATGATGATTTTTCTTTTGACTTTAATTGGATAGTTTCTGGTGCTGCTCCAGACGGAGTATGGGAAAGAGCTGAACCATTTGGAACAGTTTCTGGTCCTCTTCTAGTTAATCCAGATGAAGACTTTAATGGTGACTGTGGTGATAAAGCGTATATTACAGGTAATGCTAACACATCTGGAGTTGGTGATGACGATGTGGATATTGCCGATGCAATCCTCACTTCTCCTTCAATGGATCTTAGTTCTTATAATAATCCAATAGTGAATGCAAAGATTTGGTGGCAAAATCTAGGAGGTTCTGGTGCGGCTAACGACTCTTTAAATATATACATTATTAGTAATGGTGTTAGCGTTTTAGCAAAAACTTATGACGCTAGCCAAAGTGACAATGCATGGCACAATCTAACATTGAGAATTTCGGATTATATAACTCCAAGTTCTGATGTAAAAATTTCCCTCATCACAGCAGATTGGCAAGCAAATGGTGGCCATTTAGTTGAAGCAGGACTAGATGTTTTTGAAGTTATAGATGGTATGGATGCGGGAGTTTCTGGAAGTTTTGAACAAGATGAAATAATTAACGTATTTCCTAATCCCAGTAATGGTCAATTTACTGTACTTTTGGACACTGAAAATAAAATTCATTCTGTTCAAATTTATGATGCGTACGGTAGAATTGTTAAGCAATATTTTGACAATAACAAAACTATTCAAATAGACGAAAATTTGAATAGTGGAATCTATTTTATTCAAACTACACTTGAAAACAAAACTTTAACTAAAAAAATAATCATTAAATAATGCGTTTTTCAATCATACTTTGCAGCTTAAGTTTACTTCTAGCATCTTGTGACACAAATGAACAAGTTGGTGAAAACTCAACAGATCAATCACAATATGTGAAAATACAGGGGAACACCCAAGGAACTACATATAATATCACATACCTTGATGTTGCTGGAACCAACTATCAAACTTCAATCGATAGTTTATTGGCTGCTTACGACATGGAATTATCCTCTTACAAAGAGAATAGCATACTTTCTCAATTCAATGCTCATGAAGATCATATTTTCGATTTAAGTAAATTCCCAGACCATAAGAATTTCGAAGATTGTTATAAAAAAGCAAAAGAGGTTTATTACAATACTAATGGATCATTTAATCCTGCTTTATATCCAGTTGTAAAATATTGGGGATTCTTTGACGGCACCACTCAAAAAGACATTTCAGTCCAAGTTATAGATAGCATTCTTTTACTAACCAATTTTGGCGAAGAATACTTCTCTTTGAAAGAAGACGCATCTCTTTCTAAGAAATTTAGTAATGCTAAATTAGACTTTAACGCTATTGCCCAAGGACACTCAGTGGATGTAATAGCTGATTTCTTTGACACTAAAAACATTTCCAACTACATGATTGAAATTGGTGGAGAAGTTACATGTAAAGGTGTTAATCCTGACGACAACAATTGGACAATTGGAATAGATAAACCAGTAGAAAATTCTACCCCAGGTGAAGATTTACAATTCATTGCAACCTTAGATAATATGAGTTTAGCAACCTCTGGAAATTATAGAAAATTCTATGAAATTGATGATAAAAAATATTCTCATACCATAAACCCCGTCACTGGATTTCCAGTAAATCACAACCTACTTAGTGTAACTGTAATAGCTAAAAGTTGCGCTGATGCAGACGCATACGCTACAGCTTTTATGGTAATGGGATTATTAAATTCTATGAATTTTATAAACAACCATCCTGACTTAGAATTGAATGCTTACTTTGTATTTGACGCTAACGGAAGTATGAATACTTCCATGACCAAAGGTTTTGAAAAATATATTAAGGAGTAACAGGCGTTTCTGACATACACTTTTCGTCAGGTCTTGCTCCACAAACAGAGCAACTTTCGCCCTCTGTATTAATGTAAGGATTATTACTTGCACATGTTCCAGAAAACTCACCGTCTTTCTTTGCCCATATTTTTATAGCTATACCTAATACACCTAATCCTAATAGTCCTATAGTCAATAATAATAATTTCATACTACAAAGGTAAACCATAATGCTAAAACAAACAACTTATCAATTGTATCAAAAGTAACATAAGGGGTGTAAAAACAATAAGTATTTCTATTTTTTGTAAATTTCTTTAAAAAATTAAAAGCTTAGTTGTCAGGCTTTAACACATTATAAATAAAAAGATAACTAATTAGTAGTGTGTTTGATTACAATCCTTGTGTAATTTTACCTTTATACATAATCAAACTACAAAAATGACAAATTTAAAACAGAAAAAAGCAATCATTACAGGTGGTGGCAGAGGACTAGGCAAAGCAACTGCTATCGCTTTTGCCAAAGAAGGAATTGATGTTGCTATAACTGGAAGAAACGAAAAAGTACTTCAAGATACAGTAGCAGAATTAAAAACATTTGGAGTCAAAGCCATCTATTCCGTATTTGATGTTGGGAATTATGAAGTTGTCCAAACGGGAATTAAAAAATTAATAACAGAACTTGGGTCGGTAGATATCTTAGTAAATAACGCAGGCATTGCTGCTTTTGGGACTTTCAATGAAATGGAAGTAGACCAATGGAGTCAAATCATTCAAACCAACGTAATGGGAATGTACTATGTTACCAAAGAAGTATTACCACATCTAATCGCTCAAAATGATGGTGAAATCATTAATGTTTCGTCTACTGCAGGATTAAATGGAAATCCTTCAACCTCTGCATATTCTGCATCAAAATTTGCAGTAATAGGAATGTCACAGTCTCTAATGAAGGAAGTACGCAAAAACAACATCAGAGTATGCACTTTAACACCAAGCACCATAGCATCTGACATGTCAATAGAACTTGGAATTGCTACAAAAGACTCAGAAGATAGCGTTCTACAACCTGAAGACTTTGCTCAATTAATTGTAGCAGGATTAAAACTTCCCAAAAGAGCTATGCTTGCAAATGCATCCTTATGGTCTACAAATCCATAATTATCAACTGATTTTGGACTGCTAATTACTGATTAGTAGTCCAAATATTTTCCTTCAAATAATATCTACCTTATATTTGTCATATTACCTCCTTAAAATGCCAATAAAAAGACATGAGAAACACCCTACTAATATTCTCAACGCTTATAATGATACACATGCATGCTCAGGTATTCAATTATAAAATTGAATCGAACGGGACTTACATTGGAAACTTATCAGCAACAAAAACAGTAAAAGAAGGGATTACACAAATCAAAGTAGTCAGCGCTGTCAAAGTAAAACTATTTCTTTTTATTGATTTTAAATATATCCTAAATTGCTCTTACCGTAACGGTGAAATGATTCAGAGTTCGCTAGTTACTTATGTGAATGGTAAAATACACTCTACAAGCAATGTAAAAAAGAAAAGTAATTATTATAACATCAACCATGAAGGAGACAATTTTAAAAGATATGAAAATATACGATTCTCCAGTGCGATGCTTTACTTCACGGAGCCCAAGGGGATAGGTTCAATTTTTTCAGAATTTGAATGTGTTGATAATTCAATAAAAGGTATTGCCCCAAATGAATACCAATTAAAAAACTCTAAAAATGGCAGTTTAAACACTTACTGCTATCATAATGGGAATCTAGAAAGTTGTACCATTAACCATACTCTCCTCACCTTTTCTCTTTCAAAAATTTAAGATGGAATTAGCTGCATATATGATAAAAAGGGTTGCCTTTTCTCAGCAAGAACTGGATGATATACTCACTTATTTTAAAAAAGAAAAGATTCTCAAAAATCAAATACTGCTTCAAGAAGGTAATACATGCCATAAACTATACTTCTTAGAAAAAGGAGTTGGCAGAAGTTATTACCTCAATAGCAATGGAAAATATATCACTCAATGGTTTTTTGGTGAAGGTAATTTCATGACTAGCTTAGAAAGTTTTTTTCAAGAAACGCCAAGTTGCAGTTACATGGAAATGTTAGAGGATTCTATCGTCTACTCTATTTCCAAAAAGGATATAGATTATTTGTTTGAGAAATATCATACCATGGAAAAGTTTGGAAGAATCATTGCCATTGAAATGACAACGAAAATAAGTAATAAGTTAAATGGTATTCAATTTCAAACAGCGAGTGATAGGTATAAATATATGCTAAAAGAATTTCCAAATATATCTACCAGAGTACCTTTGGGAGACATTGCTTCATATCTTGGCATAACTCAAGAAACCCTCAGTAGAATACGCAAAAAATAAGTTTTTCTTCATTTTTTTTACTTTTTGATTTAGGTCAAAAGAATCGGATTTAGACCTATCTACATTTGTATTGTCATAAAAAACAATGCGATACAAATGAAAAGAATAAATAAATACTCGTTACTGCTAGTAACACTTTTTATAGGTCCAATACTAGCAAAAGCACAAGATCTATCCCCTACTCTTCAAAATCTAATCCATCAAGGTATTTCCAAAAGTCACACTGTTAAAGCTGCTGCATATGATACAGAAAAGGCTTTAGTAACACAGGATCTAGCCAAATCTGTATTCATACCTAAAATTACAATTAACGCTGGATACACGAGACTAAATGATGACATTAAATTTGATGACAACACACAAAACTTACTAATTGGCTCCCAAAAACTATTGATCAAAGAAGCTTTAGGTATTCCTTTCAATTATGATTTACCAGAGGACATACCATTAGAAGATGTGCCAAATATTCAAGATAAAAACATTCTTAAATCTTCTGCAGATTTGGAATGGGTAATATTTAGTGGATTCGGTGCTCACAACGCTTTGGAAGCAATCAAACATAAGCAGGCTTCTATGGAATATAAAGGCCTAATTCAAAAAGATAAAGTGGCCTTACAAATTATAGAAACTTATGATCAGTTGGCACTAGTAGCAAGTTCAAATGATGTTCTAAACAGTTCCGCTAACTTCTTAGCAAAACAAGATGAATATGTTTCCAAAGCCATTGAAAATGGCTTTGCTATACCGCTGGATAGGAAGAAAATTGAAATTGCACAACAACAACTAATTGGCAAACAACTTCAATTTAAAAATAGTAGAAAACTCCTCATTGAAGTTATGCACCAACTTACCGGAGAAAGTAAAGATGTATTAAATGCCATTAATTATCAACTACCAATTACTGCTTCCAAAATTGATTTAAATGAATCACAGGTTAGAAACGAAGTATTAGCTCTTGAAGAAGCTGAAAAAGCAACCCAGTTCAAGGCTAAAATGCAAAAAAGTAGTTTCATTCCGAAAGTAGCCATAAAAGGCCATTATGAATTTATTGACGAATACCTCTCCTTACTTGATCCTAAATGGTATGTGGGTATAGGTGTAAAATGGAATATATTCGATGGATTCGAATCAAAAATAAAAAGTAAGCAAACAACAATAGACGCTCACCAATATCATGAAAAAATGGAGGAAGCAAAAGAATTGATTTCATTAAGTGTAATGCAAAACAAATTAAACTACGAAGCGGCTATTCAAAACACTGCAATCGTACAAAAAGAGGTGGAATTATCAGCGCAGTCTTACGACATGACTATCAAACAATACAAAAATGGACTATCAACAATCAATGACGCACTCGAAGCGCTTAACGATCTTGAGAAAGCCAAATTCAAACTTCAGAAATCTTACTATGACGAAAGAAGAGCTTTCATAGACCTACTCCACGCATCTGGAAATTTTAATTACTAAAAAACTAAACAAATGAAAATATCACAAATTATACTTATAGGAAGCATCACTGCTATTACTCTCAACTCATGCTCAGATTGGAATAAAGAACCTATCACATCCTACCGAGGCAAGGTGAAATTTGAAACCATTGCTGTAAGCGGTAAAATAGGAGGTCGTGTTCAAAAACTCTACGTTAGCGAAGGGCAGTCAGTACTAAAAGGTGACACCTTAGCAAGCATAGACATTCCTGAAGTTGACGCAAAAATGGCACAAGTAGAAGGAGCTATTACATCTGCTCAGGGGCAATTAAACATGGCCAATAACGGTGCAACAAATGATCAATTAGCACAGGTAACGGGTAAACTTGACGCAAGTATAGCACAACTAAAATTTGCTGAAACATCTTTTGAAAGAGTTAAAAAAATGTTTCAAGATTCTTTAATCAGCAAGCAAAAGTATGATGAAGTAGAAATGAACGTAGCCATGGCTCAAGCACAAGTCAATGCAGTTGCCGCCAAACAAAGTGAAGTGTCAAAAGGTGCTCGTACCGAACAAATTGAACAAGCACAAGGGATGCTTGATAGAGCTCTGGGAACCGAACAAGAAGTTATGGCTGCTGCTAAAGAAAAGTTTTTAATTGCTCCTGCCGATATGACTATAGAAACAATAAGCCTTAAAGAAGGTGAATTGTTAACTCCCGGATACACTTTGATTAATGGCTACAAAAAAGATGGTTTATATTTTCGATTTACCATCCCTGAATCAAAAATCTACAATTTTAAATCTGGTGATTATTTAACATTAATCAATCCATATACAGAAGAAGAAACAGCGGCTAAAATTATCACGATAAAACAACTAGCAAAGTATGCTGATATAACTAGTTCTTCTCCATTGTACAAACTTTCTGAATCAATTTATGAATTGAAAGTAATTCCTACTACAACAAATTTGGATCAAGTTTTTTATGTCAATTCAACTATCCTTATAAAATAAATTACTCATGAAAACATTCATAAAATTACTTCGCGTTGAGTTTAAGCGCATTTTCTCCAACAGTGTATTGCTTGCCATATTTTTTGGTGCTCCAATTATTTATGGTGTGCTATTTGGAAATGTGTATTCCAATGCCAAAGTAATTGATCTACCTATCGTCATTGTAGATGAAGACAATAGCCCTATCACCAGTAAAATAATAGATGCCTTTGATGACAACGAAGGACTCAAAGTGATGGATGTACGACATGATGCAGGGAATATTTTGGCAGAAATGCCAACAGAACAATATGCAGCCGTTATTACCATTCCTTCTGGTTTTGAAGCTGATATATTTCAAAAAAGACATCCCGAAATAAGGGTAGATTTAAATATGGCAAATTTGTTAAATGCTAATACAGCAAGTAAAAATATTCAAACAGTACTCCTTACGTTAAATGCTGGAATTGAAATTGAAGGATTAAAAAAACAAGGAATGCATCAAACCCAAGCTTTGGCCAGTTATGAAAGTTTCAAAATAAATTATAACAAACTTTATAATTCCACAGGAAACTACACCACATTTATGATGCCTGGTTTACTTGGGGGAATTATGCAGCAAATAATTTTCTTGGCAATGGCTTTAGTTTTTGCAAGAGACTTTGAAGATGGCTATTTTAAACAATTAGCAGTCACCAATAAATGGTCTATTTATCATGTGTTTTTAAAATCTACACCATTCTTCATCATGATTCCATTGGTTTGGTTGATGGTTAGTTTCTTTGTTCCATATTTCAATATAGGCGTATCGGTATTCAATACCCCCATGTTGGTATTAGCTACTTTATTAACACTTTCTTCCATGAGTATTGGAATGTTATTTTCTATTGTAATTCCCAGTCAACTAAAAGCAACAGAATTATTAATGGTCATATCTACACCTGCCTTTGTCCTAAGTGGATTCACATGGCCTACAATGGCTATTCCAGATGCAATAAACAGTGTTTCTCAATTCATTCCATTGACACAATTTTTAAGCGGATTTAGAAAAATAGCATTCTACGATGGTAATATGTCGTCCATAACAACGGAAATCAATATGCTACTAGGTATTACCATTACTACATTCGTCAGTTTATTGGCTGTTCTTCAATTTAAGATATATAGAAGTAGAAAAAAAAAGGTAGCAAAACAAACAGTTACTTAGTTTAGTGTCCGGTGACTTGCAAGGATATGGATATAGAACTATATGAAAGTAACTCCTTTTTTTTCTAGAGACTAACTATGATAAAATTTTAGTTGTATTTTTGAGTAGTTAGTACTAAAGCAGAGTAGTAAAGTTTTACTACTCTGTTTTTTTTATTCCAATTTTTCAAGCAACCGAATAGATGAAAAAAAGTATATCTTATCATATCACCATGTTTATTGTCAAACTAAAAGGGTTGAAGTCTATATTTAGTAAAGACCCAATAGACTATCTCAAACTACGAAAAGGAGATATACATACACCCAAAAGCAAGTTTTTCAAAAAAGACAATACGCAAACATTTCAAATATTAAAA
>JBFHGR010000094.1:0-13198 GCA_041583015.1 Parvicella sp.
ACATACGGATTCTTGATAGGTTCTATTTTCTCTGGTGTAATTGGAACAGGCTTCTACCCTATTTTTGGGAATAGAGTTTGGTGTAGATTTGGTTGCCCACTTGCCGCATACATGGGACTGGTACAAAGATTTAAATCTAAATTTAGAATTACCACCAATGGAGGTCAATGTATCTCTTGCGGTAACTGTTCTACTTACTGTGAACAAGGAATTGACGTAAGAGCTTATGCTCAGAAAGGTGAAGACATCATTCGTGCTTCTTGTGTAGGATGTGGTGTTTGCTCTGCGGTATGTCCAAGAGGTGTCTTAAAATTAGAAAATTCTGATGCTCCTAAGAAGATCAATGATAATCCATTGATTTTTGAAAACAACATGGTAAAAATTAATCCAGACGTATAATGAAGATATTAATGATATTTATACTTATCATTTATGGTGCTGCAGCATTATTCCTATTTGTGTATTCCTTAGTGCAATCCTCTTTGCTCTATAAATACATATTTAAAAAGAAAGAGATTGAACAATTTACAAAACTGCGACCGGATTTTATTCCAGTGGTAACTATCCAATTACCCCTTTACAATGAATTGTATGTTGTGGAACGTTTGATAGATAAGGTATGTGAATTGGACTATCCCAAAGACAAACTGGAAATACAAGTAGTAGATGACTCTACAGATGAAAGCATTCAAATAGCTAAAGACAAAGTAGCTGAGTGGCAAGCCAAAGGTATTGACATCGTCTACATTCATAGAACCAACAGAAAAGGATACAAGGCTGGTGCTTTGGAAGAAGCTCTAGAAGTAGCCAAAGGTGAATTCATCGCGATATTTGACGCAGATTTCTTACCAGATAGAAATTTCTTACAAAGAACTATTCCACATTTTCAGAATGATGAAGTAGGTATGGTTCAAACCAGGTGGGGACATCTTAATAGGAATTATAATCTATTGACCAAATTGCAAGCATTTGCATTGGATGCACACTTCACCATAGAGCAAGTGGGTAGAAATGCCAAAGACGGTTTCATTAATTTCAATGGCACTGCGGGTGTTTGGAGAAAAGCATGCATCATTGATTCTGGTAACTGGAGTCCTGACACGCTTACAGAAGATTTAGACTTAAGTTATAGAGCACAATTGAGAGATTGGCAATTTATCTTCTTAGAGAATGTAGAATCTCCTGCTGAATTACCACCTGTGATGAGCGCCTTGAAAACACAACAATACCGTTGGACCAAAGGAGGTGCTGAAACAGCAAAGAAACACGTGAAGAATGTTTTGAAAAGCGACAAGAGTCTTGGTAATAAGTGGCATGGTGTAATGCACTTGATGAATAGCGCTGTATTTGTAAGCATCCTTACTTGCGCGTTGTTGAGCATCCCACTACTGATAGTAAAAACACAAGTTCCAGAATTCAATTACTTATTTGTAGCAGCATCAGTATTGATGTTAAGTTTTGTGGTGTTGGCTGCATTCTACTTAACCGCGTTCTTTAAAATTAGAGGAAGAAGCGTAAAAAACTTCTTTACTTTCTTGATTATGTTCCCGCTATTCATGATCATGAGTATGGGACTTTCCCTGCACAATGCCATTGCTGTGATAGAAGGTTACTTAGGTAGGAAATCATCTTTTGTGAGAACACCTAAGTTTAATATCTCAGCAAAATCTGACTCTTGGAAAAAGAACATTTACATTCCTAAAAAACTAAGTTGGCTATCCATGATGGAAGGTTTATTTGCCTTGTATTTCATTTTTGGAATATTCTTAGCCTTCTACTTTAATGAATTCGGATTATTATCCTTTCATATCATGCTAAGTTTAGGGTTTAGCGCTGTATTTTTCTTCACTGTATTTCAATCTTCCAAAAATTAATCATGGCTCTTTTAGAAAAAAATAAAATAAAATCTTTAAAAGCACTCGGTGATCAATTAGCACAGAGTGATTATCAATTGGCTATGCTCAACAAGCATACTGAGGTCAATTTTACAGAAAAACTTAAAGCAGCTAATCTTTATCCGCTTAAACCTACTCACATTGATATCCTTCAGATTAACTTAGGTAAGATGTGCAACCAGGTTTGTCAGCATTGTCACGTGGATGCTGGACCAGACAGAAAAGAAATCATGACCAAAGAAACCATGCAGCAATGTGTGGATTTGGTTGCCAAACATCCATTTAGCACATTAGACCTTACTGGTGGAGCACCAGAAATGAATCCAAATTTCAGATGGTTTATTGAGGAGGTTAGAAAAGTTTCTCCAACCTGTACTATTATTGTGAGAAGTAATCTAACCATAATTACGGCTAATAAAAAATACTACGACCTTCCAGAATTCTTTGCCAAACATAAATTAGAAGTAACCTCTTCTCTACCCTATTTTGAAGCAAAGCGAACAGACAAACAAAGAGGTGATGGTGTTTTTGAAAGTTCTATCAAAGGATTAAGAATGCTCAATGAAGTTGGCTACAGCCAAGAAGGAACAGGGTTGATCTTAAACTTGGTTTACAACCCAGCAGGAGCATTCCTTCCAGATTCGCAAGATGCTTTGGAAGTTCAGTTCAAACAAAAACTGAAAGACAATTTTGACATTACTTTCAATAGTCTTTTTGCCATTACCAATTTACCAATAAGTAGATTTTTGAATTACTTGATTGCGAGTGAAAACTTGGAAGATTACATGGATGAATTGATTGCAGCGTACAATCCCGTTGCAGCGGCAGGTGTGATGTGTAGAAACACACTATCTATTGGATGGGAAGGATACATGTATGACTGTGATTTTAACCAAATGTTAGACTTAAAAGTGGCAAGCAAAGGCACACACATTACCGAGTTTGATAATGAAGCATTGACGGATAGAAATATCATTGTAAATCAACATTGCTACGGCTGCACTGCTGGTGCTGGAAGTAGTTGTGGAGGGGAAATTGGGTGAGCCAATTTCCAGTTATGTGGTTTTTTGGTTGATTAGTTACTTGGTTAAATCCAATAGTAGAAACAATTAACTAAACACATACATCCGACATTGATCATCAACAAAAAGAACTAAATAACCAATTAACCAACAACCAATTAACTTATGTCTTATTTAAAAGCAACTAACGACCTATACAAAGCAGCAGCAGAAACTCCAGATGTGGGATTGTGCTGTACTACTAATCCTATTTGGGCATTGCCAGGACTTTCTATGCCGAGGATCATGCAAGACATGAACTACGGTTGTGGAAGCACTGTGAATCCAAGAGACTTGGTAGACGAACCTACAGTACTCTATGTTGGTGTAGGCGGAGGAATGGAATTGTTGCAATTCTCCTACTTTAATAGAAATAAAGGCGGAGTAATAGGCGTGGATGTTTTACCAGAAATGCTAGAAGCCTCTAGAAAAAACTTTAAAGTTGCGGAAGCAGAAAATCCTTGGTTTAAATCTGAGATTGTAGACTTAAGATTAGGAGATGCCTTGAACTTACCATTGGAGGATAACACTATTGACGTAGCAGCACAAAACTGTGTATTCAACATTTTTAAATTAGATGATTTAAAGAAAGCCCTTTCTGAAACATACAGAGTACTGAAACCAAACGGTAGATTAGTTATGTCTGACCCTGTTTGCGAACAAGAAATGTCTACCGAATTGAGAGAAGATGATAGATTGAGAGCCATGTGCTTGACTGGTTCTATTCCACTAAAGGATTACATAGACATGATTACTTCCGTGGGATTTGGAACAGTAGAAGTGAGAGCCAAAAGAACCTATAGAGTATTAGACCCAAAACACTATGCTACTGATGAATTATTAATCATAGAAAGTGTGGAAGTTTGCGCCATTAAAGATCCAATGCCAGCAGATGGACCTTGCGTATTCACTGGTAAGAATGCTATCTACTTTGGTGATGAGGATTCTTTTGATGATGGAAATGGCCACTTTATGCTAAAAAACCAACCTATTGCTGTTTGCGATAAAACCGCAGGAGCATTGGCTGCACTTGGTAGAGCCGATATTTATATTTCTGAGAGCACATATCATTATGATGGTGGTGGGTGTTGTTGATTATGTTTAAATTAGCATCCTGAATAAGATTCCCAACATATCATTTGAAGGCACTGACAAAACCACTGATTTTGAATTGCTGAATCTGAGTGAATTATTTGCTAGAATCCCTAGTATAAAAGATCATAGTCCGCTCAAACCACATAGGATTTCATTCTTTGCTGTATTGATTGTAACCAAAGGTAAGGGAACACATCAAATTGATTTAAAAAACTATGACCTGCAAGAAGGTACAGTTTTAAAAATAGCAAAAGGGCAAGTACACGCTTTTCAAGAAGAGGCAACTTACGAAGGATATTTAATTCTTTTTACGGAAAATTTTATTCTTAATTACTTTTCAAAATCTGCTACGCTACTAATTTCTCATTTGTACAATTACCATATCACATCGCCAATTGCAAATGACCCATTACTCAATCAATCATTCTTAGAGCAATTATTACCTGAGGCAGACAAAGTAGATCATTTTGCACAAAAGAATATTATTTCTGCTTTATTGGAAATGTATCTATTAAAGTTAGAAAGAAAAGTTCAAGTTAATCAATTACCAATAGAATTACCCAAGCATTACGATACGTTTATGCAGTTTAAAAACTTAGTAGAAACACAATACACCACTACTCGAAACGTAATAGATTACGCACGTTTACTTTCAGTATCTTCTAAACACTTAAACCAAGTTGTGCAAGAATTCACCCTAAACACAGCAAAAACTTTTATTGATAACTACGTTATACTTGAAGTAAAGAGAGCGATGATAACCTCCAGCAAAAGCATCAAAGAAATAGCCTTTGACACTGGATTTGATGAAGTAACAAACTTCACTAAGTTCTTTAAAAACAAAATGGGAATATCTCCTAAACTGTACAGAGTGAATTTTTAATCTCTGTCAAGCATTCCCACATTTACCATTTTTAACCACATATTGATATGCTTTATCTTGGTATATCCCGCCATCTTTGTATTATAAAATTAATTCAAATGATAAACGCAACAATAAACCCGATACAAACCACGCTCAATTATCTTTTTGACGATGCCAAAAATGATAATTTAAAAGTGATAAAGGGTTTTGCCAAAAGTGTATTTAGACCTATTCAACCAAAAGATTTTGAAGATGTATATCTCTCCATTTCTAGAAAACAAGGGGAAGAATTGGTTAAACTGATAAAAAAACACGATATCAAAAACATGGTTGAGTTTGGCACCTCCTTTGGGATATCCACATTATTTTTAGCAGAAGGAGCCATCGCAACAAATGGCAATATTATCACAACAGAACTTTTAACCACCAAAGCAAAAAAAGCTGTAGATAATTTTGAAAAAGCAGGCGTAAGTCATTTAATTGAAATGAGAACTGGAGACGCAATGACCACCTTGAAAAATCATGATCAACCCATTGATTTATTATTCTTGGACGGCTGGAAAGACTTATATCTCCCACTTTTTAATATGTTAGTACCTAATTTTCATGCCCAAACAATTATCTATGTGGATAATGCAGACATGAAAGAAAGTAAATCATTTTTAAACACAATTCGTCAAAATAAGGACTACCAACTTCAATCTAAATATGACGAAAAAGTAGTATTAATATATAAATCATTTTAAAAAATAAACTATGAAAAAGAACCTATTTATCATTGCCTTAATGATGTTATTGGCATCATGCAGTCAGCCTAAAGAAAGTGAAAATTTACAATTTCCGGATAAACTAATCGGAGTAGAAACACACTATACGTATTCAGGAGGAAATGAGTATGTCGTAAAATTTGAAGAAGACGGCTTAAGTTATCAATACAGAAGTGGATCTGCTCCTGAACAATGGTGGGGTAAATTTCAATACAATCATATGATGACAGATAAAAATGAACATTTTGTCTCATGGTTTGAGCCTGGCTATGGAGACTACGTTACCCTATTGATTAACTTTGAGGATGACCTAATCTATGGTAGTGCCATCATAAAAGGAAAGACCGTTCACTTTCAAGATGGAACGATTCAATCTGTGAGTAAACCATAATTCAATTACACCTAAAAACGCTGCACATGAACTTAGCACAAAATAAAAAAAATGCCATTGCCTTTTACAAAATGGCATACGAAGGAAATCCCACCAAAGCAGTAGAACTATACGTTGGCAAAGCATATACGCAACACAACCCAATGGTAGCAGACGGACCTCAAGCATTTATAGATTACTTTGAAAGAATGCAAAAAGAATATCCTATGAAGTCTATAGAGTTTGTAAGGAGTGTAGCAGAAGATGATCTTGTTGCGCTGCATACACACCAAGTATGGCCAGGTAATGACCAGTATATCACGATGGACTTTTTTCGCTTTGATGAAGATGGAAAAATTGTAGAACATTGGGATGCAATACAACAAGTACCTGAAAAATCGATGAATAATAACACCATGTATAAATAACTATGATCAAGTTTTTGAAAAAAAATTATGGTTGGATGATTGTAGCCATCTTGGCAACACTTCCGCTACTGCCATTGATAAATATGGGGCAAACTGTATTTCAATCGGATGCATCGCAAGATGAAATCAAGGAGACCATACACATGCTCTATCATATCTCTGGTGAATTTGCCATCAGGTGGATGACGGCAGTTTTGACGTTGACACCATTTTTTATACTTTTTGGCGTAACCAATCTATTCGTGAGGCAAGCCATGGGGATTGCTACGGCTGTCTGGAGTTTTATACACTTTATCATATTCCTATGGGCTGAAGGCTTCTTGGCAACATTTACAGAAGTGAATTATATCTTAGGTTTTATTGCCATTCTGATATTAATTCCATTGTTCTTAACAAGCAATAGAAAATCCATGCAGTTATTAAAAACCAATTGGAAGAAATTACAAAGTTTTGCCTATGTAGCCATTTTCTTAAGTTTATTA
This sequence comes from Parvicella sp., assembly GCA_041583015.1. GTDB lineage: Bacteria > Bacteroidota > Bacteroidia > Flavobacteriales_D > Parvicellaceae > Parvicella. The sequence continues at coordinate 6,964 of JBFHGR010000094.1, forward strand.
CATGTTGTACTTTTAGAGAAAACTTGGCTAATTTATGCGATTGTTGTAAGTATTGGGTTTGTTTTAAGACTACCTATTATAAAAAACCAATTCATTCAACTTAGAAAAAAGAAGAAAAAGAAAAAAAACAAGCGTAAGTTATGAAGATTAGCGACCTATATACCAACATAAGACAACAAACCATAGATTTCTGTAGGTACTTACAAGCAGAAGATTTTGCTATTCAAGTGGTAAAATTTGCTAGTCCTGCCAAATGGCACCTGGCGCATACTACTTGGTTTTTTGAAACCTTTATTCTAAAAGCTCAAATAGACAACTATCAAGAGTTTAATGCCAACTATAACTTCTTATTCAATAGTTATTACAACAATATAGGTAATAGAGTGATGCAAGCCAACAGAGGAAACATGTCTCGTCCAAGTACAGATGAAATAATGGCTTACAGAGAACATGTAGATGACAAGATGCTTCAATATCTAGCAAGCCAACCAGACAAATCTATTTTAGATTTGATAACATTAGGATTAAACCATGAACAGCAGCATCAAGAACTTTTAAAAACAGATGTAAAATACATGCTAGGGCACAATGCTTTATTTCCTGTGTTCAAGGAGGAATACAATTTGATTAAGGATCATAACACCAATACAGACAGTGTAAAAATCTCTGCAGGAGTTTATGAAATAGGATATAAAGACAATGATTTTTGTTATGATAATGAATTGGGAGTTCACAAAGTCTACCTGAATGATTTTGAGATTCAAAACCACTTGGTTACCAATGGCGAGTACATCGAATTTATGGAAGCTGGAGGATATGCGGATTTTAATCTATGGTTAGACGAAGGATGGTCATGGGTAAAAGAGCATAAAAAAGAATCACCATTGTACTGGCACAAAATAGCAGGTGAATGGCACTATTACACACTTGCAGGATTAAAGAAAGTGGACAAGAATGCTATATTAAGTCACGTTAATTTTTATGAAGCAAATGCATTTGCAGAATGGAAAAGTATGCGACTACCCACTGAATTTGAATGGGAAATCGCAGCCTCAAAACTAGACTGGGGCAAACGCTGGGAATGGACCAACAGCGCGTATCTGCCCTACCCCAACTTTGTAAAAGAAAACGGTGCTGTGGGCGAATACAACGGAAAATTCATGCTCAACAAAATGGTACTACGAGGCGCATCTGTTGCCACTTCCAAAAATCATAGCAGAGCCAGCTATCGTAATTTTTTTCACCCATCGGAGAATTGGCAATTTACCGGAATAAGATTAGTAAAATGAAAGATACTTTTAAAAAGGACATAGATCAAGGATTGACAGCAACCCCCAAAACGCTTCCTTCCAAATATTTTTATAACAAAAAAGGAGATGCACTTTTTGTGGAGATAATGAACCTCCCTGAATACTATCTTACAAGATGTGAATTGGATATTTTTAAAAACAAAACTCAAGAACTGATTGATTCATTTGGGGTGAAACCAGATGCTTATTTTGAATTAATAGAATTGGGTGCTGGTGATGGCACCAAGACGAAACACTTACTTCAATCTCTTGCTACGCAGCATTACGATTTTGATTATTTTCCAATTGATATATCATCCAATGCGTTGCACTTGCTTAAAAACGACTTACATCAAGAACTTCCTGACGTTTCTGTACAAACCCAACAAGGTGATTATTTTGAAGTGCTCGCTACGCTAAAGGAAAGTCACAAACCCAAAGTGGTCTTGTTTATGGGGTCCAACATTGGGAATATGACAGATGATTTGGCGCATCAATTCATGTTAAAATTAAGTAATAATCTACGTCCAGGTGACAAACTTTTGTTAGGTGTTGATTTAATAAAACCACAAGATATTGTACTCCCTGCTTACAATGACAGCAAAGGTATCACTGCGCAATTCAATCTTAACTTGTTGGACAGAATTAACAAGAAATTGGGAGGAAACTTTGATCTAAATCAGTTCAAGCATCAACCAGAATACAATGATCAAGAAGGAATTGCTAAAAGTTTCATCCTAAGTACTGCTGACCAAACTGTTACCATCAAAGAAATTGGAAAAACCTACCATTTTAAGGAAGGAGAAAAAATTCATACCGAAATTTCACGAAAGTACAACGATGCACTTATAGAAAGTATCATCCGTGATACGAGCTTTATTGTGGGAACAAAACTACTAGATAGTAAAGCCTATTTTGCAGATTATATACTAAAAAGAATGTAACCATGCATAAAAGTACACTCGGGTTGTTAGGCCTTGGAAGTCAAACCACCTTATATTACATCAGTGAATTGAATCGCCTATTTCACAACCTACATGACGGCTATAGTACTTGTCCTTTTATCATGTGGAACACAAATTTTGATAAAATCAATTCGCTATTACCCGATATTTCTGAAGAATTAAACGCATTATCACAACAATGTATACATGAAGTTGAAAAATTAGATGTGGATTATATTCTCATTCCAAATATAACCCTTCATGAAAGCATTGATCAAATTACTGTAAAAAAGAACCTCTTACACCCTGTTCATCTTACCGTATCAAAACTCGTAGAACAAAAAGTACAGAAAATTGTATTAATGGGATCCGAACACACCATGAATTCCGACTATATCCGTTCCATTTTTCAAGCAAGTAATATCGAAATAGAAATTCCAGCACAAGATGACCGCATACAAATTGACAATTTCCGTAAATACGTTTATGAGAAAAAAGAAAACAAAGAACTTATCCTTAATTATCATAAAACAATAGCAAAATACACCGAATCAAACTACTTAGTATTGGCTTGCACTGAATTATCAATTTTCAAACCCAAGAACAACAACAAATTGCTGGATATGGTTCAAATTCAAATCGATGCCGCAATTGACCAATTATAAAACAATAAACACAATGAAAATAGCAGTAACATCTGCCAATGGTAAATTGGGATCTTCTATTGTAAGAAGCCTAATCACTACCATTGGAAAAGAAAACGTAATAGGCATAGCCCGTACGCCAGAAAAAGCAAAACACTTGGGTATTGAAATTAGAAAAGGAGATTATAACAATCGAGAAGAATTTAATGCAGCCTTGCAAGGAATTGATACTGTAATGTTACTATCTGGAATGGATGAGCCTCAGAAAAGAATCCAACAACATAGAAACGTGATAGAAGCAGCCAAACAAAATGGCGTAAAGAAAATAGTTTACACCAGTATTGTTGGTGCAGAAGAAGGAAATGCATTTAGTCCTGTAGTCCAATCTAACCGTCAGACAGAGATAGATGTACAAACCTCAGGATTGGATTATGTGATTGGTAGAAATGGTATTTACATCGAACCAGACTTAGAATACATTCCAACATATGTAAAAGAAGGTGAAATAAGAAATTGCGCAGGTGAAGGAAAATGCGGCTATACCAGTAGAGAAGAATTGGGGTTTGCCTATTCACAACTATTGACCAATGACCAACACAATGGACAAGTATACAACCTAGTGGGCAATGGTATTACACAAAGTGAGTTGGCCAATTATATCAATCAAGTATATGATACACAATTAAAATTTACCAATGTTTCTGTAGCAGACTATTTAGTAGAAAGACAAGCAGCCTTAGGAGATTTCATAGGTACTGTGATAGCTGGTATATATGAAGGAATAAAAAATGGTGACAATGATGTTCCTTCTGATTTTGAAAAAGCTACAGGAAGATCACACAAAGGAGTGCTAGAGATGATTACTACATTTAAAAAACATAATAATGGTAATTAGGTAATTGTTAATACCGATGACTTTTACCCTTATAAAAAGTCTACTTATTTTTATGTTATATTTATTGGCTACAAACAACTTTGAACTGAGCTTTTTGATATTCACACGTAATGCCATTATTTAAATTGATATACATTTTTCTTATTCTAACACTCATGCTTTCTTGTCTAGAAAGGAAAAGTGCCCAAAAGGAAAATAAATCTAATGATGCAATTAGCCTCACCAACATTGATACCTTAAATTTTACATCTGCCATAAGATCTATCTTACAAGACCGTGATGGAAATTACTGGATTGGAAGTCATCAAGAAGGCGTATGCTTTTACGATGGTAAAACATATCGATATTATACTAAAAATGATGGTTTACCAGATAATCAGATACGGTCAATTCAGGAAGATAAGCATGGAAATATTTGGTTAGGAACAGCCAACGGCATCTGTAGTTATAACGGTGAGAAATTTACGATACACACGCCTCAGACATTCAACGTTAATTCAGGAGTAGAAAATACATCTGACTATCTTTGGTTTGGTGCAGGGATACAATTTGGCGTATATCAATTTGATGGTAAAATGTTAAATTACCTACCATTTAAACCTTTGAAAAAAGATAACATCAATGATTCTTATTCAGTAACTGCTATTTCTAAAAATGTGGAAGGCAAAGTTTGGATAGCTACTTATGCAGCACTATTCCAGTTTGACGGCAGTAAAATTAATCCCATTGACAAAAGTAAATTAGCCATTAAAGAGAAGGAGTATTTACACATACGAAGCATACTTGCTGATTCAAAAGGCAGGACTTGGATTGGCAATAATGGAATTGGTGTATTACTTTACAATGGAGACTCTACCATTAATTTTTCTGAGGCAAAAGGACTTATTCACCCTAATAGTTCTAGAAACGGTAAACACTCCCCTGCTGGCACACTCGAACATGTTTTTGCCATCACCGAAGATAGTCTAGGGAACATTTGGTTTGGAGATAGAGACACAGGCGCCTGGAGATATGACGGCAGAACAATGACTAATTACAGCATCGATGAGCAACTTAATTCTCCCATGATTTGGGATATTTACGAAGACCATAACAAAGACTTACTATTTGCTATGCAAGCTGGCGGGGTCTATAAGTTTAATGGTAAATCTTTTGAAAGGAAATTTTAAAACCCCATGACCACAGTGAAAATTAAAACCACTCTACTACTATTCACCTTATTGTCATTTGGCGCTTGCACTAGTGAAGAAAACAGACCAACCAACTCACCGAACGAAATCACTATAGACTCTAATGTTTCCAATCAAAAATTTAAACTGGCAGATGAAAGAACAATAGATGAAAAGGCATTGGATGCATTGACCAATATTCAAGTAAGCGGATCTGCGCTCTATTTGACTTTTGCCAACAGTTACCACAGGTGCAAAGGAGAAATTGGCACTTACACGATTACTGATACAGAATTTGAAAATGTACTGTTAGATTTATTGGAGCGTTACTACCCTAACTTTTCGACTGAGGAAAAAGCAAATCTCGCTTTCATAGCTAAATTACCAAAAAGCGAATATACTTTTACCATTTGTGCGCCTTCCATCACTACATTAACGCCTGAAGATTCAATTGTTCCTCCACAAATAGGCATGTGGATTTTTCAATCATATACAGTAGATACAGATTTGGTTATTCTGTGGTAAGCGAAGAATCAAATATCATAGAAAAAACCTTGATTTAGGAAATAGAGTTCCAATACTTAAGACCCGACATTAAAAAATCAACTCATAACACATTGGTTATCTATCTATTATATTTTTTTTCAAAAATAAACTGTAAAATACACCTCTATTACTAACCGATTGTTTAGTTTTGTATCAGCAAAAAGAAATAATGGCTAGAAAGAAAGAATATAGTGAAGACGAAGTAGTTGAAAAAGCAATGAAGCTTTTTTGGCGAAATGGTTATAGCACTACTTCTATGCAAATGCTTGAGAAAGAAATGGGAATTAATAAGTTTTCTATCTATTCAAGTTTTGGCAACAAACATGGCTTATTTCTTGAAAGTTTAAAGAGTTATAAAAGGAGAGTAAATTCCATATTTGAAGAATTTAAAAACTCAAATAATGGTTTAGAAGATATTAAACAGTTCTTTTATAGTTCGGTCAACATTTGTGAAGTTGATGGCAATGAAAAAGGTTGTTTACTCACCAATACATTTAATGAGTTCTCTGAAATTGAGGATGAATTGATCAATAAACAAATGAATGATTTCATGAATAATCTAAAGGAGTTATTTATTGAAAAATTAAGACTAGATCCAACAAAAGATGAAGCAACAATTCTAAAACAAGCTAATTATTTAATGTTAGCAAAACATGGTTTGGCCGCAGCTTCCAGAGTAAATACTAAAGCAGAAATAGAAGATTATATTGAAATGACCTTCAGAAATCTGTAAACATTTTTTTTAACC
>JBFHGR010000095.1:0-13144 GCA_041583015.1 Parvicella sp.
AAAGCATCAATAAATGAAGAACATCAACCTATTAATTATAGTACTTTTTATATCCATGTCTGCGCTGTCTCAAAATAAAATAATTAAAACGCCATTGGGTGAAGTCAAATTAATTGAAGACAATAACGTACTTAAAGCAACTCATATTCCCTATGCTAATGCAAAAAGATATGAATTACCTACTGCCATAGAAAAAACACCTCCCCTTTCAGATTCTCTGAAGCCATCCCCTGCTTGTCCGCAAGAGAAAAGACCCATGTTTGCCGATATATTTGGGTTTGATATGTTAGACCTGTTAGTACAGTCTGAAGATTGTTTGAACCTTTCAATCACCAAACCAAATAATAACTTGGAAAGCCTGCCTGTGATGATATGGATTCACGGTGGGAGTTATACTTCTGGAGCCGGAGATGCCGCAATTTTTGATCCATCTGTATTAGTTCAGAATGAAAACGTCATTGTGGTTAATGTCTCTTATCGTCTTGGTTTATTAGGCTTCCTAGGAGGTTATAACGACATCCCTGCTAATCTTGGCTACCTCGACATTCTAGAAGCTATTAAATGGGTTAATAAGAACATCTCCTATTTTGGAGGCAATCCTGATAATGTCACATTATTTGGACAATCTGCAGGAGCAGATGCAATAGCCCAAATGATGCTCATAGAAGAATCTAAAGGCTTGTTTAAAAATGTGATTATACAAAGTGCTCCGTTAGGTTTGATATTTGAAAAAGAACAAATGATTGAAGATATGATTGCGGTTGCCAAAGAAATACCACATCAGGCTCCTATCGATACGATTCTAAGTAGACAAAATGAAGTTTCGGCAGCTGCGTCTGAATATGGTTTAAAAGCAGCAATGCCATTTGGTGTTCAATATGGTAAATATCCCTTCCCTGATGAAGCAGATGTAAGGACAGTTTGGAAAGAAAGAGCAAAAGAAGTAAATATCTTGATTGGATATACTAAAGATGAAACTTCTTTGTATGTCCCCTATATTCCTAAATTAAAAAAAATGGCAAAACTGCCTATTGTAGGAAAGCTTTTAAAAAATATAGCGGTAAACGTAACAACTAAAAAGGTTTATAAAAAAGAAACGAAAAAATTTGCAAAAAACTGCAACACTGAAAGCAATGAGGTCTATACCTACGAGATTATTTGGGGTTCAAAGACCAACGGCTTTGGAGCCACACATACCGTAGACCTGCCGCTCATTTTTGGAGATAGTTTAATTTGGGAAAAGGCTAATTTGGTAGAGAATATCCATGCAAAAGAAATTGACGAAAGCCAAATAAAAGTCTGTGCGCTCTGGGCTAAATTTGCCCGAACTGGTTCGCTAGAACAAAAAGGGAAAATAGAAGGTGTTTTAAATTATAAGAAGATTTGATTTTCGAGAATCATTCTAAAGTTCCTAATTTCTATTATTCCAAAACATAATGTACTCAGCATATTCAATATACATACAACATTAATGCAGGCAATCCTCCATTCCCCATTTATCCAAACTTCTTAAGATACTCTCAAGTGACTTTCCTCTAGAAGTTAAACTATACTCCACCTTGGGAGGAACAACCGGAAAAACCTTTCTGGCAATAAGACCATCATTTTCCAAATCTCGAACTGTTTGTGTAAACATTTTATTGGAAATCCCTGGTACTTTCTTTTGTAATACTCCAGAACGTAGCCCACCTTCCAATAAATGAAATAAAACCAATGGTTTCCATTTTGTCCCTATTAAATTCATTGTATAATTTAATGGACAACTAGTTTCTTTTTTCAAAATAACAAATTTATATTATTGATTATCCGTATTTTACTCCTTTTAGTGACTATACCACTTTTTAGTAAGTTATTGCCAAGTAGGCAAATATAAATTAATTTTACAATCTAAAATATAACTTATGTCAACGAATAAAAATTATCCAAAATCATTTTCTCATATCGGACTAACAGTTCCCAATATAAAAGAAGCTGTAAAATTCTATTCAGAAGTAATGGGATGGTACATCATTATGGAACCTTCCAAAGTCAAAAAAGAAAAGGAGACGGCCATTGGCCAAATGTGCATAGATGTTTTTGGCAACGATTGGACAGAATTTGAAATTGCTCACTTAGCAACATCAGACGGTATAGGAATTGAATTATTCTCTTTTCCCAATGGCATAAAAGAAGCCCCGGAGTTTAATCCTTTCAATACTGGCTTATTTCATTTTTGTGTTCAAGACCCAAATATTGAAGAACTCATTGATAATATTTTGGCCTACGGAGGAAAGCAAAGAATGCCAATCAGAGAATACTACCCAAATGACAAGCCTTTCAAAATGTGTTATGTAGAAGATCCTTTTGGAATTGTGTTTGAAATTTACACACATAGTTACGAACTAACATATTCTTCAGGCGCTTATGCTAACTAATTCAATTTATTGACATACATCAATAAAATTGACCTAAGACAACGCTAGCTTTGCATTCCAATTAATAAATATACAAAATGGAATTAGCAGAATTAGATTTGCCACAAGCAATAAACAATAGCGACAGCCAAGAACGGTTAGAAAAAGCATTAGTCCATCTTCAAAATGGTCATGGCATTATCCTCACTGATGATGAAGACAGAGAAAATGAAGGTGATCTTATCTTCTCGGCTCACCACATGACGGTAGAACAAATGGCACTTATGATTAGAAAATGTAGTGGCATCATTTGTCTTTGCTTAACCAATGAAAAGGCAGACTTACTCAACTTGCCATATATGGTAAAGGAAAACACCAGCAGTTTTCAAACACCTTTCACTATTTCTATAGAGGCAAAAGAAGGCGTGACCACAGGCGTTTCGGCAAAAGATAGGTTAAAAACAATCCAAGCGGCAAGCCATGAAAATGCAACGAGCAATGATTTAGCAAAACCTGGCCACATCTTTCCCTTAAGGGCAAATGACAATGGTGTACTAGCAAGAAACGGCCATACTGAAGGTAGTGTAGATTTAATGAAACTAGCAGGCTTAAAACCAGAAGCGGTGCTTTGTGAATTAATGAACGATGATGGAACAATGGCCAACGCTGACACGATTGCACAATTTGCTAAGGAGCATAATTTGATAGTCCTATCCATCCAAGATATAATTCATTATCGTAAATTTGTAAGAGACTATAACTAAATGGCAAATCACATTGAGCTTATCAATTTCATAAAGAAGAACATCAACATTGGAGATGAAGATTTAAAAGTCGTACTGTCTTATTTTAAAACTATTAAAAAAAGTAAAAATGAAATACTGCTTTCCAATGGGAAAAATAGCCAGGTTAGTTACTTCGTAAAAAAAGGTTGCTTACGTCTCTTCTACATTGATGAGGAAGGAAAAGACGTGACCCGTTACATTGCATTTGAAAATCAATTTGCTACCGAACTGGTTAGTTTTATCACCAATCAACCTGCGCAAGAAGCCATTCAAGTGATTGAAAAAAGTGAACTCTTATACATTACGCATGAAGACTTTAGATACCTCATGAAAACCATTCCCGCATGGAAAGATTTTTATAGCATCTATTTGGAAAAAGCGTACGTGAATAATGCCAAAAGATTAATCTCATTTACCACACTAGATGCTTCCGAACGCTACAAGCAATTGTTTAAGATAAATCCTAACATTGTAAAGCGCTTACCTAATAAAATTGTAGCCTCTTACATCAATATATCACAAGAAACTTTGAGCAGGATTAAATCAAAGATTTGATTATTAACGGAACCCGTATAGGTTAAAACACAACCTATAAAAGTTCAAAATATTGAATTAAATATTATTCAAATTAACAACCTTTTCTGTATCAATTCTTGAAACCTCTACAAGTGAATCTGCTTCAAAAAGAGCGGGTAAATCTTTTAAAGGAGTACCTACCTCTGCTTTGTAATTTACATAATCCTGAAAAGTTATGCCATCCACTACCCTAACATTATAAGCACTTCTAAAACGAACCCCTCCACCATTTACGGCATAATTATACGCTAGATAGTCAATCTTTTTGGAATCTTTATTTATCCAATAATAGTATTCATCATCGAAATCTTTGCCCCCTCCTTCTTGGTCAAAAGTAACTTCTATCACATCATACTCTTTCTCCTTGATGAAAATAGTTTCTATATATTTTGAGTTAACCGAATTATCACTCAACTTGTAAGGTAGCGTTGCAAAATAAATCACAGAATTTATCCCTTCAGAAATTTCTGATACTTCTTTCTCTGTCAATTCGGTTAATTGTCCATTTATTGTTCGAGTTAAATCTCCATTGATTAAAATATCATGTATTGTAGAATCTCCTTTTACAGCAATCCTGGCATATTCATAATTATTACCATCATTTTTAAACTGATAAGTATTGCCTCTAAAAACAAATGCATAATTTGCCTTTCTATATAATTCTCCTCCATGTGCTTCTATGGTTGCTGCAATGATTTTTTGAGACGCTGATAATTCCTTCACCTTCTCATTATTTTGGTTTTCCTTTTCATTACTCGTCTCTACTTCACTACAAGATGAAAGTATTAATGCTAAAAATACAATTGCAATAGTTTTTATTGAATACATGACTAAAATTTATGTTTTATGTAAAAAATAAAGATACTGATATTTCAAATGAAGCAGTACTAGAAGTTGAGAAAATAGGTTGAGCATAAAACTATACCACTGTTACAACTTTCATGGTTCCTATGTCATTTGCCTTACATATATTTATACCCCAAACAGAATCAACCAGTTTATCATGATAGAAAACATTTCAAATAGAGCTTTAATAAGTCGCTTATATAGTGCTGCCGACCAACATTTGGCAGATGCAAATTACAATTCAGAAATCTGGTCTGATTGCTACAATGTTGTTCAAGAATTAACTGTCCCTGAGAAAATGGTTTATGTGATAGTAAAACTAAATCAAACAGTAACAAATGGAGGTTTTACAGAGTTTTATGAATCATCTTATGGCATCTATGCTCCCGAAGTCATTTATGTCCTCAATGAGATTAAAGCTAATGGAACCGCTGATATTGTGACGAATACTTTACCAATTGTAAATCCTACGGGATTACTTGATGACGCATACAAAACTTTAGTTTTTAATCTGCAACTTTCAGAGAAACAAAAAGTTGAATTGTATGAGCATGACATTCAGTATGACCGGCTAGACGGACAAGAAAATTTAGAAGATTTACTAGGAGACTATTTACAAATTTTAGTAAAAGACCATCAGTTATAGATTGAAATTTCTATCCATAAATCACCTTACTTGTAACTGTTTATATTAATAAATACTGTTTTAGAGTATAACTACATAAATTTGCTTCTTAAACATACGATATGAATAACTTTGATTTTAAAAATCCAACGAAAATAATATTTGGTAAGGACCAAATAACTCAATTACAAAATGAAATTCCAAAAGATGCTAACGTCCTTTTGCTTTATGGTGGGGGAAGTATCAAAAAAAATGGCATTTATGATCAAGTTCAATCTGCTTTAAAAGATTTTAAAGTTGTAGAATTTGGGGGAATTCCCGCTAATCCTGAATATGAAGTATTACTAAAAGCTCTAAAAATTATTAAGGAACAAAATATCACTTTCCTTTTAGCTGTGGGTGGTGGTTCTGTGATTGATGGCACTAAGTTTCTTTCTTCCGCTGCACTGTACAAAGGTGATGAACCATGGGACCTACTAGAAAAAAATATCAGAACAGAAGTAGGAATGCCATTTGGAACTGTTTTGACTCTTCCTGCAACTGGTTCTGAAATGAATTCAGGTGCTGTAATCACTAGAGCAGCAAGAAAGCAAAAATTTGGGATGGGAGGTCCAGGATTATTTCCACAGTTCTCCATTTTAGATCCTTCGGTAGTTAGTTCTATTCCACAGAGACAGTTGGCTAATGGCATTACAGATGCCTTCACTCATGTTTTGGAGCAATACCTCACCTACCCGATAGATGCAGCTTTACAAGATAGATTTGCGGAGAGTATCATGCAAACACTTCTAGAAGTAGCTCCTAAAATAATTTCCAACCCTTCTGATTATAAGGCTGCTTCTAATTTTATGTGGAGTTGTACGATGGCTCTAAATGGATTAATTCAGAAAGGAGTCCCAACAGATTGGGCCGTACATGGCATTGGTCACGAACTTACAGCATTATACGGGATTGATCACGCAAGAACTTTAGCCATCATTGCTCCGAGTCATTATCGTAAGAATTTTGAAGACAAAAAGGAAAAACTTGCACAACTAGCAGAACGCGTATTTGGAATTAAAACAGGTAACACAGACGAAAAAGCAAACAAAGCAATTGAGGCTTTGGAAGACTTCTTTCACTCATTGGATATTAAAACCAAATTAAGCGAATACACAGAAAATTATAAAGGTACTGCTGAGACAATAGAAAAAACTTTCTTAGAAAGAGGTTGGAATGGTCTTGGAGAAAAACAAAAAGTTACACCTGCAATGGTAAAGGAAATTGTAGAAATGGCTTATTAAAAATAATAAATTCAAAAAAAAAGGCTTCTAATACTAGAAGCCTTTTTTTTTATAACTATCTTAATAAAAGGTTACCTCTCCAGTTTGAACACTATACATGGCCCCAACAATTTCAATCTCACCATTTGCTTCCATTTCCGACAGAATAGAACTTTCTTGTCTGATTCTATCAATAGCATGATTGACATTGAGCGCTGAAACTCGCTCAATATTTTCCTGACTTACCGACCAATTACCTTCATTTTCAACAATGTTTACAGCATACTTAATCTTTTCTAACAATGGTGTAATATTCCCTAGTTCAACATGATTGCAAGCAGCAGTTACGGCTCCGCAATTAGTATGCCCCATCACAACAACTATTTTAGAACCTGCTACTTTACATGCATACTCCATAGAGCCAAGAACATCTTCATTTACAATGTTTCCTGCCACCCTTACACTGAATATATCTCCAATACCTTGATCGAAAACTAATTCTACTGGCACTCTAGAATCAATACAACTTAAAATCACAGCAAATGGAAATTGACCTTGAGAAGTTGCTACAACTTGACTTTTTAAATTTCTTTGCGCTTTTACGTTTTGAATAAATCTCTGATTTCCTTCAACCAATATATTATGCGCCAACTTAGGCGTTATATGTTCTTGTATTTCTTTTGTTTGTGTTCTCATTTTATTCCTTAATTTCTTTTAATTTTAATTGTCCAACAGGATTCTTTTTATCATCCAAATTCAAACCGATTAATTCTAGTTCAATGTCTCTAGACAATGCATTCACTTTAAAATCTTCAATGATCTCAATAACATCGAAGTGAATAAACTTAGTAGACAAAGCGTCAATTTCTACAATAGCATTATTAGGAACTTGATTTAAAGTGTTTAAAAGCGAAGCCTTATTTAAAAAAGTGACATTTTCCGATAATTTTATGTTATAGCAAGTTTTATCACCTCTCTCATCAATTGTTACTTTTAGAGGGAATTTAAAGTTGTTTCTCAGGATAACAATTATTGCTACTGCTAATCCTAGAGCAATTCCCGTTAACATATTGGTAAATACAATTCCTAAAACAGTAATTAAAAAAGGGATAAATTGCTCCATTCCTTCTTTGTAAGTTTTTTTGAATAACCCAGGGTTTGCTAGTTTAAAACCAACAACCAATAACACCGCTGCTAATGTTCCCAATGGAATCAAATTAATAACTACTGGTAAAGCAATAATACTTACTAGCAATAATAAACCATGTAAAACAGCCGATGCTTTAGTTTTTCCTCCTGCTTGCAAATTAGCAGAAGACCTCACAATAACCTGAGTAATTGGTAAACCTCCTATCAATCCAGAGATCACATTACCAATACCCTGTGCTCTTAATTCTCTATTTGTGTCTGTTACCCTTTTTAAAGGATCAATTTTATCCGAAGCCTCTACACAAAGTAAAGTTTCCAAACTCGCCACAACTGCAATAATGACAGCAACTTTGTAGACATTAGGATTAGATAAAATTGAAAAATCAGGAAGGGTGAAATTTCCAAAAAAACTTTCCACCGAAGTTGGAACAGGTAATTCAACTAAGTGTTCTTTAGCAATTTTCCATTCTTCAAAACCAGCGAAATATAGGTTCAATAACACGCCAGAAATTACGGCAATCAGTGCTCCAGGAATGATTTTAGTAAAGGAAAACTTCTTCATAAATGAAGACCCCCAAAACAAAATAATTATCAAAGCTACCGTTGTTATGATTACCACACTTGGACTAATAAAATCCAACATATTCCATAGTTCTGAAAATGTATTTTCATTATCAGGTTGAATAAAGGAGTCATCACCTTCTGGATCTTTGTCATACCCAAACGCGTGAGGAATCTGTTTTAAGAATATCAATATTCCAATTCCAGATAGCATACCATGTATCACAGATGTGGGGAAGAAATAGGCAATAAAACCTGCTTTGAAAAATCCTAACACTAATTGTAGAAGGCCAGCGATAATCACAGCAACTAAGAAATACTCAAAGCCGCCCAATTCTGGAATAGAAGTTAAAACTACAACTGCTAATCCAGCTGCAGGCCCACTCACTCCTAAGGATGAATTACTAAAACCACCTACTACAACGCCTCCAACAATTCCTGCTATTATTCCTGATAAAGGAGTTGCGCCAGATGCTAAGGCAATACCCAAGCATAAAGGCAATGCTACTAAGAAAACCACAATACTGGCTGGGATATCACTTCCCAAGTTCTTAAATGGACTTAAGTTATTTTTATTTTTCATATACACATTAAATTGTCCTAACAACGAGATGTAACCGTTGTCAAGATGTACCAGTATGAACACTGGTAAGTTTGATTGATTTATTTGAATTGAATATTTATAAAACTTCTAGAATGAAGTTTTAGCCGAATTAACAAAGAGGCTGTTCGGGCGGTGGAATGGGGATTTCCAGTTTAAAAGCATAATAGGAAGGCTGTAACCCTCTATCAAAATACAAATCTAAAAAGTAATAAGAGATAACGAAATCTTCGACAACATGAAGCTCAATAACCTCATCCTCAAGCAAATTTCTAAAATTTGATCTTTTATTCTCTTCATCACTCATTTCTTCAACAATAGCGGTTTCCACCTCTATTTCCGCTACTGGTTCCTGTTTATAATTTTGATAAAAAAGAATAAACACAACCCCGAAAATAGACATGTAAAACTTTAGGTTAAACGCACCTATATTTGCTATAAATTTAAAAATTGAATTCAAGAATTCAGATTGGTTTGATGTAGTGCAAATATACAACTTTGATTAATACTTGCTATCTTTTAGTAGTCAGTTTAACTGATTATTTAAAACTATTTAACAAAAACAGACTTATCAAAAGTTTCATTTAAATATTGTTACACCAATAGTGAAAAAGCAGAATAGAAAACAAACAGAATATCAAAGTGATAAATACTGTTCAAAAAATCTTAATAAGAGATCAATTCTAGTTAATGAAATTTAAAATTAGCTAACATTTGCTCGCACATGAATTTACCTGCAAAACCGTCTCCAAACAATTGAGGAAAATCAACTTTAGTATTTCCATAATAACGATCAAAGGCCTGGACAATCCTATCTCTCTCCCATCCAACAATTGTAGCTGCACCGCATGACACCAATTCAACCCATTCTGTTTCAGGCCGTAAAATGACACAAGGTTTCTTAAAGAAGAAAGCTTCCTTTTGAACTCCACCGCTATCTGTTACGATAATTTTTGAATTTTTCTCAAGTGCAATCATATCCAAAAATGAAACAGGTTCAATTATTTTCAGTCTAGCCTCTTTCTTTATTCTTTGGTACAAATCATCAATGGTATTTGTTTCAAGCAATTTGGCAGTACGTGGATGCAATGGTAAGACGAATTCTATATCGTGTTTTTCAATAATCTCTAGAATAGCTTCAAAAATTCCAGACAGCCTTGCTGGCTGATCGGTATTATCATTTCTATGAATAGTAGACAGAACATAATTGTCTTTTTGCAGATTATTATCAGCAAGTACACTTGAATTCTCATCACTCAATTTGGAAAAGTACAAACTGTTGTCATACATGATATCGCCACAATGAAAAACACCTGGATTATCCATTGTATAAGGAGGTTTCGCACTTAAATCAAACCCTTCTTTAGCTAAATTAGCTACACCTGCTTTTGTAGGTGAAAACAAAAGTGTACTAGCATGGTCGCACATAATTCTATTCACTTCTTCAGGCATATTCTTATTATAAGAACGTAGCCCTGCTTCAATATGCACAATAGGAACATGAATTTTGGACGCTGCAATTCCTGCAGCTAAAGTAGAATTGGTATCTCCATAAACTACAATGGCGTTTGGCTTTTCTTTTTCCAATATTTCCTCGATACCCTCAATCATTTTGGCAGTTTGCTTACCATGACTACCAGATCCTACATTCAAATTATAGTTAGGTTGAGGAATTCCTAATTCCGTAAAAAACACATTAGACATATTCTCATCATAGTGCTGCCCTGTATGAATAATTATTTCTTCAATTTCTGAAGAGAAGTATTCTTTAATTGCTCTACTTAATCCAGCAGCTTTAATTATTTGCGGTCGTGCACCTATTACTGTAATTATTCTAATCATGTAAGTTTTTTTTAGGTATACAAATCTAAAAATAGATAAAAGAATATGCTAGTTTATTTATATATAATATAATTACACAAACGGAATCAAATAACAACAAAATTCCTTGACTTAAAACTACAGCAAGCCCTTATCTGCAAAACTAAAATATCCTTCATCTGATACTATGATATGGTCAAGTAGTGAAATATCCATATATCTTGACGCTTCTTTGATTTTTTTAGTCAAATTAATATCAGATTGACTAGGCTGTAAATTTCCCGATGGGTGATTATGTGAAATAATTATTCCAGAAGCCAATCTTTCTAATGCTAGCTTTAAAATAATTTTCACATCAGCAACAGTTCCAGACACTCCTCCACGTCCTACCAATTGGACATCCAGGACCTTATTGCTTCGAGACAACAACATTACCCAAAATTCTTCATGAGGTAAATCTTGCATTTTAGGTCTAAAAACCTCGTAAGCAGACGAACTGGAAGATATCTTTTTAACTTCTTTAGCCTCGTCATTGGTCCTTCTGCGTCCTAACTCAAGTGCTGCAGCAATAGTAATAGCCTTCGCTTCTCCTATTCCTTTAAACTTTTGTAAATCTTTTAACGATAACCTAGCTAAAACATTCATGTCATTACCATTTTCGCTAAGCATACGTTGAGACAACTGTACAGCAGATTCGTTTCTACTTCCTGAACCAATCAAAATAGCTATTAACTCTGCATCACTTAAGGCTTGTCTACCTTTAAGCATCATTTTCTCTCGAGGTCTATCATCCTCAGCAAGATTTTTAATACTAATATTATTTACTTCACTGGACATTTCTAAAAACAAAAAAACCCTGACAATTACTTGTCAGGGTTTAAATTTAATGTTTTAATTTAATTAAGCCAAAGATGAAACATGCTTAGCTAAACTTGACTTCAAGTTAGAAGCTTTCTTCTTGTGAATAATGTTCTTCTTAGCCAACTTATCTAACATTCCTGAAACTGTAGGAAATAACTCAGCAGCTTCTTTCTTACTTGTCATGTCTCTTAATTTCTTAACAGCGTTTCTAGTAGTTTTGTGCTGGTACTTATTTCTAACTCTCTTACCTTCGTTAGATCTAATTCTTTTTAATGCCGACTTATGGTTTGCCATATTAATTTTTTCTTTTTAGTAGCCCGTAGGAGAATCGAACTCCTATTTCATGGATGAAAACCATGTGTCCTAACCGTTAGACGAACGGGCCATTTCAACCTTTATTGATTGATTTGGGCTGCAAATGTAGTGCAAATTTTTATTCTCGCAAATTATTTCAATAAAAATTTGCATTTTTTTTCATTTTTTTTTCAATCAATTTTAGACCTCATCCGTATCTGCCTGAAAACGAAAGCCTAAGCGTTTTCCTGTTTTCATTCTTAATCCTTCACTTACTCTTTGCATTTCATAAACAGAAACCTCCTTTACTTCATCATATGGAGGAACAAACAAATCAAAATCTAACGCATATAGAATTGCAGATTCAATAATTGCTTGCATACTATCCTTATCAATTACTGAATTTATGATGTCATTATATAAAAAACCAAGTTGTCTTTTACCCTGTACCATGTAATGATTTTCATTATTAATAAAGATTCTTGCAATTAAATAACCCAAATCATTTACCCTATTATACTTGTAAGAGTCCGATAAAAAATTGTAGATATTAATTATTCCACAAAAACCCCTATTGGTATTTTCTTTGAAATAAGAAGTCTTCCAGAGTGAGTTATTGTCATCAAACTTAAAGACATTTGTATGCATATGAAAGATAAGGATATCTCCTCCGATTCTCAGGTGCGCTTCATAATCATCGACATCTTTGTACTCAACAATGACACGTTCATCAACCACCTTCATTTTATCCCTTAATTCATCTCCAACATCCTTAAGTACATTTTTAAGAATCTTAAAATTAA
Source organism: Parvicella sp. (assembly GCA_041583015.1). Lineage (GTDB taxonomy): Bacteria > Bacteroidota > Bacteroidia > Flavobacteriales_D > Parvicellaceae > Parvicella. The sequence goes on from JBFHGR010000095.1 coordinate 12,578, forward strand.
GAATGATATTATTGAACACGTCTTGTTTTAACACACATGTTTCTTCTACTACTTTTTGAATTAGTTCCTGATTGTTTTGAACGCTCATAATCTCTTTTTTAATATGCTTTGGCAAATAATACTCTTCTATTAGATGGATTTCCACTAAAAACACACTTACCTTCTTCTTCTATCGCATCAAATGGAATACATCTAATTGTTGCTTTTGTTGCTTCTTTAATTTTTAATTCAGTCTCGCTAGTACCATCCCAATGCGCAGAAACAAAACCTCCTTTATTTTCAATGGTATCTTGAAACTCTTCCCAAGTATTCACAATTGTTGTTTTCTCTTGAACAAAGGCCTTATTTTTATTCAATAAACTATCTTGAATCTCAACCATTAGATTTGAGACATAATCTATAAGACCACTTTGCTGAATAACCTCTTTGGATAAAGTATCTCTTCTGGCAACCTCTACAGTACCATTTTCAATATCTCTTTGTCCTAAAGCAATTCTCACAGGCACTCCCTTCATTTCGTATTCTGCAAACTTCCAACCTGGCTTTCTATTGTCATCATCATCGTAT